>DAINNZ010000027.1:0-30581 GCA_036735605.1 Lewinella sp.
GCGCACGCACGCTATGCGCGCGCAAATACAAAATCCGTTTACATATCCTTTAATATACTGCTTTTTACTTTTCGGGTTCGGCCTATCGGCCTCCCCTTCCTCTGCTAGGATAGCTGCTGCTGTGCCTCTCACACCGCCTCCATGCCTTGGCGTACAAATTTTATTCAACACCGACACCGCAGTGTGCCTCGAAGCGGGCCTCGCGCCCGTTCCCCTAAGTGCCACGGTGTTGAATGGGAATGCCAACGGCTCACTCTCTTGGAGCGGGCCTGGCGTAAGTGGTAATATTTTTGACGCCAACAGCCTTGGCCCCGGGCAATACTGGGTATATGCCGAATACAACCAACCAGACCCTTGCAATGTACTAGACAGTTTGTTAATACGCGTGCATCCGCCGCCCAGCAACCAATTCACCTTAAGCCAAAGCAGTAGCTGCACGAACCAAGCCATTCAATTAACCTACAACGGACACTATACCAGCGGCCTCTTATTTAATTGGGATTTTGGGGGTGCCAGCAACGTCAACCAAATTGATACTAACCGCTTTCGCCTTCAATGGGATAGCGCAGGCACCTACCGTATCCAGCTGTTCGTCTCCAACCCGGCCTGCAACACCCAGCCTGATACCGCTATCCAAACCGTTTTTATCACAGCACCCTTAGCACCCCTTCATATCCGCTGCGATTCTGTCACGCAAAACAGCATCATCTTCAACTGGAATAATATACCAGAGGCCGCAGGCTATCGCATACAACGCGACAACCAAACCTTCTTACTCTCCCAAGACACTAGCCTTTCCATCGATAATTTATTCCCTAGCGATTCTGTTCAATTTATCGTACAGGCCCTTTCCTCCGGCATTTGCGGCAACGGCCAAGCCGATACCCTCACTTGCATTTCCCAAGGCTGCCCAGATTTATTCATCGATTTTGCTCCCATCGATACCCTTATCTGCTTAGACGCTTTGACCCAGCCCCTGCCCTTGCTAGCCCTCGTGAGCGGCGGTAGTGGTATTAATGCCCGCCAAATGTGGACGGGCCCCGGCGTTGATACGGAGAACAATCTTTTCAATCCGCGTCTAGTAGGCGAAGGCGCCTATTGGCTACGGCTTTCTTACATGGAAAAAGGCCCTTGTGGTATTGCCGACAGTATTCTAATTCGCGTCTTTAGCATCCCCACCGGCCCCTTCACCCTGAGCGCTAACCAAGTTTGTCTTGGCGATACAGCGACCATCACTTACGTCGGTTCTGCTGGCCCTACCGCTAGCTTGGACTGGTCGTTCGGAGCTGTTGACACCCTGCCCCATCAAAATTCACGTGGGCCTATCCAGCTGCTTTTCCCCGCGCCTGGCCTATACCCGATCGCCTTGAGCGTAACCGAAAACGGCTGCAACAATATCACCTCTACCGATACCGACAGCATCCGCGTTACCGCTCCTCTTCCCGAACTAGGGCTTCGCTGCGGCCTAGCTAGCAGAAACAGCCTTCAATTCGACTGGCGTGCGGCTAACGCCAACAGCACCTACCTGCTAAATGGAGGCATGGGCGAGGTGCAAGCCACTACCGACACCTTCCTCCAATTCCTTAATTTACTGCCTGGCGACTCGCTCCAGCTCGTAGTGGAAACCATCGGTGATTTCCCCTGCGGTAATGGCCCTGCCGACACCCTGGTTTGCCGAACCCTACCTTGTCCGAGCTTTTCCTTCGATTTTTCAGCTATCGATACCTTTTTGTGCGATTTTATCGACGCCCTCCCCCGTGCCCTAACAGCCAGCATTCTAGGAGGAGAAGACCCCAATGGCACCTTGCTATGGGAGGGCCCTGGTATTCTCCCAGGCACCAATATTTTTGATCCGAGGCTAGTAGGACCTGGTTCCTATACGCTGGTCGCTAGCTATTCCGAATTGGGGCCTTGCACACATACCGATAGCCTCCGTATCCAAGTGGCCTCGGTGCCGCAAAGTGCTGTCCGTTTACAAGATACCTTGCTCTGCGCCGGCAGCCTCACCAATCTGTTCTTCGAGGGCCAAGCTAGTGAAACGGCTACTTTTGATTGGGAATTCCCTGGTGCTACCTTACTAGCTGGAAGTGGCAGAGGCCCCTACCAAATTCGCTACGATAGTGCAGGCCTCTTTCCCATCCGCCTAGCGATTACGGACAATAATTGCAGCAGCCAAGCAGACGAGCAAGTAGGCAGTATCCGCGTATTCCCGCAGCCGGCAGCGCTCGAACTAAGCTGCGGAACCCCTGCTTACAACAGCATCCAAGTCGATTGGCTCCCTAGCGCAGGCGCAGCTAGCTACCGCGTACGCCTGCTGGAAAGCGATGCTACCAACACACAAATTAGTAATGGCTTCACGCTCACAGGGCTCCGCCCAGATACGGCTATTACTTTTGTTGTGCGCCCCCTCTCCAGCAATATTTGCGGCGAAGGCCCTAGTGATACCATCCGCTGCCAAACGCTCGCTTGCCCAAGCGTTCTGTTTGACTTTAGCAGCCTCCCCGCGCAAATATGCCAAACGGATGACTTGAGCCCGATTTTACTCCCGAACAGCGTTATTAGTACGGATCAAAGTAGCCAGATTACTTGGTCGGGCACCAGCGTGCGGCTCATCGGTGGCCGTTATTATTTTCAACCGCTATTTGCTGGCGTGGGCAGCTTTGAACTACTAGCCACCTACGAAGGGGTAGCAGGCTGCCGCGCCGACAGCAATTTCACCCTACAGTTGCTAGCAGCACCTAGGGTAGATGCCGGCGAAAATCAAGTGCTTGACTGCCGCAACGCCAGCGTAACACTCAGCGGCATGGCCTTCTCCCCAAGCGGCATTAGCCAGTATCAGTGGGCCGAGCTCGATGCGGCTAACAATACCCCTGCTGGCAACACACCCACGATTGAAGTAAATCGGGCTGGAACTTACAGCCTACGGGTAACCGACTACAATCAATGTAGTAGTACCGATTCAGTAGCAGTCCTTCTTCGCCGCGAAGCACCTAGGCTTAGCCTAGAATCCTTCCCGCTTCGCTGTGCTGGCGATCAAGACGGTCTTATTGCCATCCTGGCTATCGAAGGCGGCCAGCCACCTTATCAACTACAACTAAACGGACAAGCAACCCAAGCACGGTCCTTTCCCGACCTAGGCCCCGGCGCTTACACCTTCCAAATTGACGATGCTGCCGGCTGCGCCGCAACGCAAATTGTTCAGTTGAACGCCCCGCCGCCTTTAAGGGTAGAACTGAGTACCGATGCAGCAAATCCTAGCGCCGTTCCTTTCGGCACCCGTGTTAATTTGGTAGCTAATATTTTTGGCGGAAGCACCATCGACACCATTCTTTGGCAACCGCCCAACCGAGGCACTGCCAACTGGAACCGATTCCAGCTACTCGTTGAAAGCCAAGGTAGTATCGCCGTAGAGGTAATCGATGAACAGGGCTGCCGTGCTAGCGACCAAATCTTACTCAGCCCTGCGCTTACTTTACCCGTTTTCATCCCCTCTGCTTTTTCACCGAATGGCGATAATACGAACGATATCTTCCTGATTTATGCCGACGATCGGCAGGTAGAACGTATAGAAACCTTAGCTATCTTCGACCGTTGGGGCGAGCGTGTTTTTCAGCAAAACAACTTCCCTCCCAACGATCCCCAGTTCGGCTGGAACGGGCACATGAATGGCAAAAACCTCCAGCCCGCCGTTTTTGCCTTCTATGCCAAGCTACGACTCTACAACGGGGAAGTACATACTTTCACCGGAAACCTGACGCTGCTACGCTAACGCCTTCTTTCTTCACTTCTAGCTACTTTGTCGCAATCGCGCTAGCAATCGCGCTAGCAATCGCGCTAGCCATTACGCGCTATATGGCCGCTCCCCACACTTGCGCTACAAAGTATTGCCTTGCCCCTGCTTCAGCCACTATACATTGCCTAATTTTCAATAGCGTTGTTCGGCTAACGCGGGGGCAAGGGCTTATTAGTAGCGCAAGACCTACCTAAGTGCCCAAGCTGCGACCGGCAGCTAGCCAAGTGCGAGGTGCCAAACTGCCAAGCAAACGAAGCACGAGCTAAGGTCTTACAAACACCTTCACAAACAATTTTATTCGCAACAAGCCCTTGATTTGGCTGCAAATACTTGTCATGGCATCAAATTTCAGCCAATAATAGCTGTTAGATTAGAAAATTAACGAAATAAGCGTATTTTGCGCACTGTTTAATTCATTTTGGCTTCACAGCCAATTAACACAGGTGTATTCGGAACGTCCTTTTCTTAACCCTACCGCTTCCCATCGTGGTCGGGTCTTGCCTCCTCAACCATATTCATAAAGTCTGTTAGTGCAAATAAAGAGCATCGAAAAGCCTGCTACCTACCAACTACCGAATACGCCTAAGTAGCTATGCCTAACTTATGCGTTTTTTATTTTCCCTTATCTTTTTTCTAGCTGCAGCCTCGCTATCAGCTCAATGTACGGCTGCCGGTGACGGTACGCTAACCGTAACGCCTCCACTGCCGCCAATGGGTGGGTTTTACCCAGCTGGAACGGTTGTAGAGATGTGCTTTTTTTTGCAGACTTACGCACAGCCTAGTGCCAACTGGTTACACTCCGTGATTCCTGAATTTGGCCCTGGCTTTGATGCAAGTACCCTAGTGCCCACCACTACGCCTCCTTCTTGTAATGCGGGCACTTGGGCCTGGTACAACAACTGGACGAGTTGTGACCTCGGAATCATGTACGGCCCTGGCTTCGCCTTCGATAGCGGTGCTGGTTTAGGCTGTGGTGGCACGCCCAACGATGGTAACCCTGGCAACAACTTTGGCGACGGCCCTAATGATTGCCCACATACGTGGTGTTGGCAAATCACGACCCAAGCCGTTCCTCCCTCTTGTAATGCAGAGGCTTACTTAACAAACATATTTGTTTGGGGTGACGGAGAGTCAGGTTCTTACGGGCCTGAGCCCTGTATTAACGAGCTTCCCCTGTGCTGGCCCGAGGTAAGCAATTTAGTGGCAAACCAGCTCAATAGCCCTTGTGCACCAGATTTATTTCAAGTAGAAGCCAGCTTTGATTCTGACTCCAACTGCGGCCTCAACATACGGTGGAGAAACGGTGCGGGCGTAGTAGTGGCTACCGGCGCTAATGCCACTTTAGGGCCAGGCACCTACACTGTAACCGTTGGCGCAGATGGCTGTTCGGTTTACGAGGATATGATCACCCTAGACTATGGCAGCTCCGTACCCACGGTCAATCCGTTTCCTAGTGCACAATACTGCTACAACGAAACCATTACCATCACCGCCAACGGTGGTGATGGATACTTATTCTTCCCTCCCGATGGAAGCGGCCCACTAGCAGGTACTAGTGGGATAAATGGTAATATTTTCACCACCGTAGCCGACGGGAATGCCGATGGGCTTTGGACTATAACCGTGTTTAACGGCTCTTGTACGGTAGATTTATTTGTGGACATAGCTGTCTCCCCCGAGCTTTTCCCCGTTGCGATGAACAATGGCCCGGTATGTATAGGTGAGCCGATCACGTTTACGGGCAGTGGCACCAACACGGCCAATGGCGGCTACTATGAATGGACACTAGGCGGCAGCACCAACACCAACAACCCTTTCACCTTCGTCACCAATAGCCCAGGCATACAGATGGCTACGCTCACGATCTACGACGGCCCTACCGGCTGCTCGGAGTCGGTTACTTTTAGCTACGAAGTCTATGATCTACCCATCATTGATCTTACTGCCAACCCTATGAACAGTTGCGAAGGCGAATCTGTAACCCTCACTGCCACGGGTGGGGGCACCTACAACTGGAGCACCGGCCAAACGGGCTCGCAGATTACGGTCAATCCGCTTAGCACTACCACCTATACCGTTACGGTTACTAGCCCGGATGGGTGTGAAGACCAAGCAGCGATCACGATTGAGGTGCAGCCCTTGCTAGATGCCCCCAACATTAGCTGCAACACGCCCAACCCTGGCCGTATGACCTTCTCTTGGGATGAGGTGCCTGGTGCTGATTTTTACCGCGTTTTCCTCGACGAGAACTGCACCGGTAATTTTGTGCTATTACACAATAACTATACCAACACAAGTGTGGAATTCACAGGGCTAGACCCCCTTACGACTAACTGTATTCGCATAGTACCGTACAGCAATAATAACGTCAACTGCCCAGGAACTGAACAAGAATTTTCCTGTCAGACACCGGATTGCAACCCTGTTTCCATCTTCGTGAACGACGGTGCTTTAGGCCCCTTTTGCTACGACCCAAACTCTAACGACCTCATCTCCATTAGTGCTGAGGTGCAAGCCATAGACCCCGGTAATTTTTTCTGGAGCAGTAATGATGTGAGCATCTTTGGTAGTGGCAATCCGGCTCAATTCACACCGCCTGGCCCTGGCATCTTCACACTTACGGCTACTTACGTGCAGCCAGATGGAACTTGTGAATTTTCAGAAGATTTTGACGTAGAGATCATCGAGGCTGCTGCTGCTACTTTCACCCTTTCCTCCACCAACGTTTGTGCCGACGAGCAAATCACCGTGCAATTAAGCGATTTCGACAACCCTGCTGCTACCTATAACTGGGATTTTAGTCAAGTAAACGTCATCAGTGGCAGTGGCAACCGAGGCCCCTACCTCATTGGTTTCCCTGGGCCAGGCACCTACACCCTTCGGTTAAACACCCTACTTGGAGAATGTACCGACGAGCAAACTAGAACCATCACGGTGGGTACTCCAATCCAAGCACCAATTGTCTTTTGCCAAGAAACCACGCAAAACAGTGTCACCTTTGCTTGGAACGATGTGCCCGGCGCTACGGGCTACACCGTTACAGTTCTCACGGGGCAAACAGGCACACAACTAGGAAACACCTATACGCTCACTGGGCTATCCCTTGGCGAGACAGTGGAAATTACTGTAACAGCAGCTGGAAACGCTATTTGCCCTGCAGCTACTTCTGTGGTTCAGGCCTGTCAAGCGCAGTCTTGCCCCGACGTAAGTATAAGCATTAACACGCCGCCCGATACCTTCTGCGCTAACAACCAAAATACGGCGGTGCCGCTCAGCCTGAGCGTGAATAATGCTGTCAACCCAAGCGATACCATTTGGTCTGGCTCAGGGGTGGTAGGCAACACCTTCGATGCAGATCTGGCCGGTATAGGGACACACCTTATCACGGCGACTGTTATAGACGACAACTGTCCATTCACTGCCAGCGTGCAGTTCGTCGTCTTACCGCTGCCCACGGCTACCTTCGATCTAGCCGCAGCGGTTTGTGTAGATGGAAGTACGACGCTTACCTACACTGGCAGTGCTGACCCTAACACAGCTACTTTCGCTTGGGATTTTGGCGGAGGCACTGCTAGTCCGGGCACCGGGCCGGGGCCGCATCTAGTCACTTGGCCTACGGCTACTATGGCAACCGTTTCGCTGGTCGTTACAGCTACCAATGGTTGCGTTTCCTTACCCGAATCGGCACCAATTGACGTGGTAGCTCCTTTGCCCGCTCCTATCGTTAATTGTATCAATCCTGGGCTAGATCAGGTTACCTTTGAATGGGATGTAAACCCTAGCGCGCAAGGCTACGAAGTAGTGCTCATCAGTGGCACAGCTGGCGTTCAAAGTGGTAATACTTATACTGTCACCGGCCTTAGTGAGGGAGATGAAGTAACGATAGAGGTAATAGCCCTGAACAGTGGCATCTGTGGAAATAGTGCTCCTACTCGCTTGAGCTGCCAAGCACGAAGCTGCCCCCCTATTACGGTGAGTATTGATCAAAATCCAGCCACTTTTTGCGCGGATCAAACTGCCGCTTTTGTGCCCCTCACGGCTAGTGTTAGCGGAAGTACAGAACCAGGGACTTTCACCTGGACAGGTGCCACGACAAACGATACTTTCTTTGTAGCCAATGGCCAGGTAGGCAACAATCGGGTAATTGTCTTTTACGTAGAGCAAGGATGCACCTATACGGATACTATCTCGTTCAGCATTCTGCCCAATCCGCCAGCAGCTATTAGCATCGATTTTGCGAGTATCTGCCTCAATGAGTCCGCTACCGTAGCCTATGCGGGGCCGGCTCTGGCCGCTACCGCTAGCTACAGTTGGAATTTTGACGGCGGCGTCGCCAGCCCGGGTACTGGAGCAGGGCCCCATAGCGTGGTTTGGTCCACTCCTGGCAACAAAACCATACAGCTTCAAAGCACCGTGGATGGTTGTAGCTCCCCTTTGGCTGAGGCAATAATAGAAGTAGTCGCTCCTCTGCCAGCAGTAGCCATTAGCTGTGGTGGTGGCGACATTGATTCCGTCAGTTTCGCTTGGCCACCGATTCCTGGTGCCTTGGGTTATGTGGTTAGTATCAACAGTGGTACGCCCCAAACGATTACTCAAACCAGTATCGGTATCGGTGGGCTAGTAGAAGGGCAAGTGGTATCCATTAGTGTGTACCCGCTCGGTTCAGCACCCTGCGGAGATGGCCCCACTGCCACTTTCGAATGTATAGCAGCAGTTTGTCCTGAAATCACTGTAAATATCGATGAAAGTATCAATAGCTTTTGCCTAAGCGATCCCAGTGACTTTCATCCACTGGGTATATCTTTTAATAGTGGCGACGGCAGCGGCAGCTATACGTGGAGCGGCACCAACCTCAGCAACGATACCTTCTTATTCGGACAAGCCGGCCTAGGTAGCCACGCCATATACCTGTCTTACACGGAAGGGAATTGCACCTACCGCGATACGGCCATCTTCCAAGTGTTTGATATCCCTACGGCAGACTTTTCCTTCGACCAAGCTAGTATTTGTATCACTGATCAAACGACGCTAACTTACAGCGGTAGCGCAGCTACAAGCGCTACCTATAACTGGGATTTCGGCTCCGCTACTGCTAGCCCAGGCACTGGGCCGGGGCCTCATCAACTTAGCTGGACTACTGCTGGCACACAGAGTGTTTCGCTCACTGTCACTGAAAATGGCTGCTCTTCTCCACTCGTTTTGCAGAACATCCTAGTGATTGACACACTCGCACCGCTTTCGCTTAGTTGTGGTATCGCTACGCTAAACAGTAGTATGGTAAATTGGACTGCAATCACAACAGCCATTGCTTATGAAATAACTGTTAATGGCACCGTGGTAGATACCATAACTGCCACGTCCTATACCGCCACCGGCTTACTACCTGACCAATCGGTCGATTTTACCATCCGCTCGCTTGGTTCGTCACCTTGTGGAGATGGCAGCCCCAGCCAAATTAGTTGCCAAAGCCTGGCCTGTCCAACACTGCTCGCTGATTTCAGTGCCAATACCGCCAGCTTCTGCCTGGATCCGAGTCTGAACCAACCTATTAATTTACAGGCTAGCGTCAGTGGTGGAAGCGGAGCAACTGCCGTTTTTAACTGGTCTGGTGCTGGGGTAATAGCGAACACCTTCGATCCTGCGCTTGCTGGTGTAGGCACGCATACCATTATACTAACCTACGAAGAAGAAGGGCCTTGTAGCTTAATTGATTCTTTCGAAATTGTAGTTTATCCACTTCCCGCTACGGATTTCACCCTCAGTAGCCATCTAGTATGCGTGGATGAAAGCTTTACCCTCACCTTGAGTACTCCCGCGCCAATAGGAAGCCTAGTGACTTGGAACGTGAGTGGTACTATTTTAAATGGCTCGGGGCCACATGATTTCACGCCTACTACCCCCGGAACACTCACCGTAACAGTAAGTGTGGAAGCCAATGGCTGTACACAAACAGCAGCAGCTCAATTTATAACTGTAGTGGCTCCCTTGTCTGCTCCACTAGTCAGTTGTGGTATCAGTACCTTAGAAACCCTTACTTTCAACTGGGCAGCTGTGCCGGGCGCACTCGGCTATATTGTACAACAAGAAGATGGGAGCCGAGATACCATCACAGCCCTTACTTACACCTTAACAGGTTTAAGCCCTAGCCAGACTAGCAGCTTAATTGTGATTGCGCTAGGCGACGCCCCTTGTGGTGATAGCCCTGCTAGTATGCTCAGTTGTAGCACCCTAGACTGTCCAACGATAGCCGTAAATGCTACCGCTGTTCAACAGCTATTCTGTTTTGGGCAAGATACGAACCCCGTAGCCATTGACCTGACGAGCAATGGAGGAGATATGAGCGGCAGCTTCACCATCAACCATCCTGCCGTGAGCCTGCTCAATGGTGTTTACTTCTTTGATCCTAGTCTGGCGGGTATCGGCCAGCATCTTATTTCAATCGACTACGTCGAGACAGCTGGCTGTGCTGGCCAGGGTAGCATCACGATGAACGTGATAGCCGTGCCTGTAGCAGCCTTCAGTGTGGCTAGTAGTTTGATCTGTGAAAACCAAACAACTCTACTTACCTACACGGGAGCCGCTACGGCTACTTGGGATTTTGGGCCGGCTAACGTCCTTCCCCTTGGAACCGACAGTTATGAAATCAGTTATGCCGCTGCTGGAATTTACACTATTCAACTAGTGGTAAGTGCTGGCAGTTGTAGCGATACCTTGGCGCAAAGTGTAGAGGTAGTGGCACCTTTGGCTACGCCCGTTCCTGCTTGTTCGGCAAGTAGTTTGACCACCGTAACCTTCACTTGGCCTGCCGTTATCAACGCAACGGCCTATCAACTACAAATTGATAACGGAGCACCTTTCACTATTTCGGATACCTTCTATACCGTCAGCGGCTTGGTAGATGCGCAAAGTGTGAGCCTGAGCCTCCTAGCAATTGGCAATGCCCCCTGCGGTAATAGTGCCGTAGGAACGGCTACTTGTAGCACCCTGTCTTGCCCCCTTTACACACTACAAGCCAATACAGCGCGGCAGACTTTCTGTACTGCTGAGCCAGGCGAAGCCGTTTTACTTGAACTAGCCTTTCTAAACACGCCCCCCGGCAATGGTTTCATCCGATGGTTAGGCACGGGTGTTGAGGCTATTAATGGACAATACTTCTTTAATCCGCAAGGGCTGGCTGCTGGCACTTATAGTTTAGAAGCACAGTATATCGAATCCATCTGTACAACAACCGTGCATCTTGAGATGCTCGTGACCGCCTCTCCGCTAGTAAGCCTACAACTATCCGAAACGGCCATCTGTGAGGGCAACCAAAGTCTATTAAGCCTCAACGGCGACCTAATAGATGTGCAACTAAGCTTCGACTTCGACGGAGCCACCGTTACCGACCAAGGAAACCAGACATACGGGCTCATTTGGAGCACCCCTGGCAACTATACCATCGGCCTGATAGCCGATCGTAATGGCTGCGAGCAAACCCTCACGGCTCCGCTTACGGTGGTTGCACAACCAACAGCTGGCCAAGTCATCGCTCCCATATCACTTTGCGCAGGAAGCAATGCGGTGCTAGCACTAAGTGAACAACTTCTAGCAGCCGATTCGGGAGGCATCTGGCGGCCTGGCCTAGGAAGCCCAGCCACTGTAGATGCTAGCACGGGGCGCCTTCTAACCCAAAATATGGCAGCTGGCACCTATATCTATCAATACTCCATTGCTGGTGGCGTCTGTGCCACCGTCAGTAGCGAAGTGACTGTGATTATTCAACCTGCGCCCACTGCCAACGCGGGGGAAGATCAAATACTCACTTGTGCCATGGGCATGGTTTCCTTGCGTGGAAGCGGGCAAAGCCCCGACGGTACGCTTACCTACAACTGGACAGGCCCTAACGGTAGCTTCATTAGCGACCCAACCGCCAGCATAATCGATGTGAGCACCCCTGGCACCTATATACTAACGGTAAGCAGCGGCCTCGGATGTGTTGCCACCGACGAAGTGGTGGTACGCGCTGAAACGGAAGTACCTATCCCGCAAATTGAGCTAAGCAACATCAGTTGTTTCGCATCCAATGGTGGCGTCATCCTAGTAACCGGCGTCAATGGAGGCCGCCCACCCTACCGCTATTCGCTCAACGATGCTACGCCTTCCAATACAAGCTTTTTCACCAACCTAGTAGCCGGTGAATATAGTTTACGAGTGACCGACGCAAACGGCTGCTTCTCCGATTTGTTCTTGGATATTTCCCAGCCCGAACAACTGCGCGTAAGTCTCTCCGTAGCTAGCAACCAAACAGAATTTGAGGAAGGCGACCAAGTAACCGTACTCGCCCAAATTTCCGGTGGTAATGTGATCGATACTTTAATTTGGGAACCCGATAGCCTTGGCTTCCGTGGCGAAGGCAATAGCATCACGTTTCTAGCTTCTGAAACGCAGCAAATACGTGTTACCGTTGTCGATGAACAAGGCTGTAGGGCTAGCGATGTCACAACGATTCTAGTAAGAAAAGATATTCCCGTTTATATTCCTAGCGGCTTTTCCCCCAACGGAGATAATATCAACGATATACTTTTCATCGGAGCCGACCTCAGCAAAATACTGCGCATCGAAAGTTTCCTCGTCTTTAACCGCTGGGGAGAAGCCGTGTTTCAGAACTACGATTTCCAACCCAACGAACCCGTTCAGGGCTGGGATGGTAACCACCGCGGCGAACCACTTAACCCCGCCGTCTTCGTTTACGTAGCCGTCGTGGAAATGCTTAACGGGGAAAAGATCGTCTTCAAAGGAGATATTACCCTGATCCGATAGCCCTCACAGCAGCAGCGCGCCAATGAAGGAAGCGAAGCAGGGGCGTAGCAAGGGGGTGTACAAGGGGGTGTAGCAAGCGGGTGGTTCGGGCGATACTCGAACCACCCCCTTTTATTAGACTTGTTATTAGACTTGTTCGCTGGACCGTTCAACAATCATAACCGTTAGCCGGCTAGTACAGACTGCCCGCCCTCGCTCATCTTCTATTTCGATGCGCCAAACGTGTAGCGTGCGCCCAATGCGAATAGGGTAAACCGTTCCTTTTACCATGCCGCCTTCGGGCACTGAGCGAAGGTGATTAGCGTTAATTTCCACCCCTACGGCTGATTTTTTCTGAATATCTTCTAAACAAAGTAGGCTAGCTACACTCCCTAGCGTTTCTGCTAGTGCCACGCTTGCACCGCCGTGTAAAATCCGCATCGGCTGCACCGTGTGTTGGTTCACGGGCATCGTGGCGCAGAGGTAATCATCGCCAAATTCAGTAAATCGCATGCCCAATGTATCCCCCATCGTGTTAGTGCCCATCTGGTGTAATAATTCGATATTAAAAGGCTGTCGCCAAATTTTTTTCATAAGTAGCTATTTGCTTTAGAAAACCTCGGGCGGCTCACATAGTTTGCACGGTGCTCGCAAAATCAAAAAAGGGGATAGTACTTTTTAGTGTATTGAAAACCCTGCTCCTTATCAATAGCCTTGCTCCTGCAAGTAGGTGTCCGTATGTGGCGAGAACCAACGAGTGCGTACCGCGTCCGCATAGATGTACATTTATGCCAGCCTAGATACGGGTAGCTGGGTAAATAAATTAACAGAAAGATAATAGCCCATTCACCAAATAGACGCCAAAGCGCCCCTACTTTTGTGTAGGCATAATCAGTAAATAATCTTTGTACTTGGGTGCATCGGCCAATTCAATTCCAATGGTAAAATCACACCATATCCTTCTCCTGTTTTTTGTAGTTTCCTTGGCTGTGATGAACAGCTGTGAAAAAAACGCAGCTAGCCCCACGGACGACCTGGAAGCCACCGGCATTTTAGGGAATTGGGAGATCCTATCTGAAGATTTCGGCGGTATCAGTGATTTGCGCGCTCGTTGTTGTGAGTTCATTGAATTCACGGCAGACGAGCAACCAGCCGACCTGACAGGGATGTTCAACACGAGTAGCCCTGGTTTCCAAGGCGACGGAACATTTGTATTAAGTCCTTCCGATAGCACTATCTCCTTCACCTTCAGCGAAAATGGCAGACAGTTGTCGCGCACATTTCAAATTTCCGAAAACGGTGATTTTCTTTACTTTGACTATGAAGAAAACGGCGTACCTGTAGGGGAAACCTGGAGGAAAGTGGACTAAAAGCGATTCTTAGATAGGGCGTAAACAAGATGCGCGCGCTCCGTGTTTAGTCAACTAAGAACTTAGCCCTACTATAAACTCCAGTTTTGGCAAAGCAAACCGTTATGAGAGATAATATCTTACTGGTCCACTCCGCACTCGGAGTCATTATATTTCTAGCAGGACTCTTGCAAATTATCCTCAAGAAAGGAGGTGCTACCCACAGGATAATTGGCCAGATTTACTTATACGCTTGGGTTTTCCTCTTGCTATCGGGGGCTTATCTCGGTGGGCTGTTGATTACTATTGTAGGGATTTTCGGCTTCTATTTTGCGCTAACAGGTTCAAGAATTGGCTATTTAAAAACCAAGTCCATTACCCTTTTTGAGAAAAGTATATTTTCGGTGGGTGGCCTTTTTGCCATGGCTATGCTAGTCGCTGCGGTGTATCTCTTTTTCCAAGGCGACCAGTCCTTTGCCATCATCTTCGCCGTCTTTGGTGGGCTTTTCCTGCTGCAAACAGTGCAGGATATATTCAAATATATTCTTAAAAAGCCGCTAAAAAAGTTGGTATATGGCGATTTAGACTGGTATTTCGAGCATTTCACGAGAATGAGTATTTCGTTTATCGCTGCTGTTACTGCCTTTGCCTCTATACAAAATGTGTTCAGAAACAACACCCTTAACTTCCTAATGCCAACAGCTATAGGCATCCTCTTGATCAACCTAGCGGCAAAATCGTATAAAAAGAAGTTTAAGATAGAATAAGGCGAGCACACCCACTACTCTAAATGTGCTCGGAGCATCCAAGCCATTTTTTCGTGTTTTTCAAGCAGGCTGGTTATGAAATCCGCAGTGCCAGCATCTTTATATTTTTCATCAAAGAGGATGATCAGCGGGCGGATGAAGCGGACGATTGCTTCGTGGTCTTCTAGCAAAGCGGCTATAAAGACTAAGCTTGTTTGTTTGATTCCCCGCAGTTCAGCCAGTGAGGAATGGTTGAGAAATTCGTTCAAACTACCGGGTGCGATAAAATCGAGCGCTCGGATACGCTCTGCCACAGCGTCGATCATTTCAGATAGTTCCTTGTATTGCTCTTCAAAAAATCGGTGTGCTGTATGAAAATCGGAGCCGATTACATTCCAATGCGCGTTGCGCGTTTTGGTGTAAAGCACGTACTGATCCGCTAGTAAGCGATTAAGCTGTTCTGTGACGAGTCGCCGATCCGTTTTGGCAGTTCCTATATTGGTTCGCATAGGCTGAGGAGTATAAAATAATTGGGAGGGCCGTTTAGCCTTAGCAGAACAATATACAAGCTTGCTTAGTTCTTCAAGCCTGTTAGATGCAGATCTACGGTAGGGATAAGCACTTCTACCCGTGTGCCGCTAGCTTGGCCCTTGGCATCGAAGAGATCGATGGTCTTTACAGCCTCTTTATTGGCTAATCCGGGTTGTAAGAGTTGTAGGCGACTTAAGGTGATTTCTGTGCCCCTAGAGCGATGCGCTGCTCGGAGGGGATCGCCGGCCTGCATAGCCGCTACCTTTTCCCTACCGATTCCATTATCTGTAATCGTGGCTAAGAGAGTGTTATCATCTATCCAAGTAAAGGAGATATGGATTTTCCCCCCTCTTCGGCCACGCAGGCCATGTTCAATGGCATTTTCTACGTAGGGTTGTATAATCATCGTTGGCACACCCACAATATCCTCCTCAAGCTCGTCATCCACTTCGATGGTGTATTGTAGTTTGCCTTCAAAACGCAGGTGGCAGCTAATTTCGAGGTAATCCGTAACAAAAGCGATTTCGTCTTCTAGGCTGATATTCTCCTTGTTGGTGTATTCCAAGCTTTGCCGCATGAGCATAGCAAATTTCGCTAGGTATTTGCTAGCGGTGTTAGCATCCTTGGTAGTGATGAACGACTGGATTGAATTAAGGCTATTGTATAAGAAATGAGGGTTCATCTGCGCGCGCAGCGCATTGAGTTGTAAGTGGCTAGCCATTAATTTGAGGCGCTCTGCTTCTTTTTCTTTGGCCTCCGTTTTGTAGAGAGTTTCTAGTTCGCGCGTTCTACGGTGGTTGAGTTCTTCTTGGTGGCGGCGCTGGTAATCATCGTAGGCTAACTGGGCTTTGTAAGCTGCTTCAAAGTTGTGGATAGTAGCATAGCAAGCTGCCAAATTTTGGCTCACTTCCGATAAAATGATGAGATCACCGGTTGGTTTCGCTAAATCGAGGGTTTCTTGGAGTAGCGCAATGCCCGCCTCTATATCACCTTCTTCCACCTTTATCCTTGCCCGCCACATGGAGATGGTAGCTAGATTAGATTGGTAGTTTCGATCCGAGTTTTTAAAAAAAGTGGCCGCTCTTTCCAGCAGTTCCTCCGCTTCGCGGTAGCGCCCTTGTTCGATATAGCAGCTTCCTAAATTGGCATAGGCCGATTCACGCGCGGAGCCACTGGCATCGTCGTCGTGCTCTAGGGCTAGAAGCAAGTATTTAGTGGCCTCTTCATAGTGGCCATTTGATAAATGCGCATTACCTAAATTGAGGTAGTACCAAGCTAAGCGCCCAACTAAACCCAAGCTTTCGCAGCGTTCGATGGCTCTGCGATAGGCATCTTCTGCCCTATCAAATTCGCCCATTCGCTCATAGACATTGCCCAGACCTACATTCACAAGCGTATAAAAATAGTGGTCTTTCAACTCCATCTCACTATTCCCTACCCCCAAGTAATTAAACGCATTCAGATATTTTTGAATGGCCTTCGTGTATTGGCCATACCGTAGGTGCACCCCTCCTTGGCGAGAAAGCAGCCGAGCGTATAGTTGATCGTTCGGGAAGGTTTGTAATAGTCGCTCAGCTTTGCTTAATTGGCCCTCGGCCTCCTCCTGCCGATCTAAATTGATAAGCGTACCGGCGTGATCGATGAGCGCATCTATTCGCTGCTGTATCGTACCGTATTCCTCAATAAGGTCAAGCGCTCGCATCAAAGACAACTCAGCAGCCTCGAAGCGGTAGCTAAGGTTATCTAAAGCCGAAAGATGGAAGTAATAGTTCAGTTGCTGATCTGGCAGCGGCAATTGGCACAATAAAGCAGCCTGCTCTTCCAGTAGCTCCCTAGCCAAATTGGGTTGGGTATAGACCCAAAAATGCAGGATTCTATCAATCAGATCGATCCGAACAACTGGCGTAGCAGTGCTCTTAAGCTGACTACTGAGCTCGCGGGCAGTAGTTTTATATTGGGCGGATTCCACCGTCATACAGAGGAGGATAACCAAGGAAGACTAGCAAAACCCCTAGGGTAATGAACTCGAAAGAAATGGTGTGCTATTCAGGGGTGACATCACTACAGTTCCGTCTGGTCCAAAAACCACCCTTTCTGCCACCTTTGACTTTATCCATATCTTGCTTATCCAGCACCTTGTTGTCCCGCTTTAGTTCTTCGATGGACTTTTTTTCTTTTTTTGACATGTTTCCTATTCGGCAGTTTTCTCGTGGGTGAAGGTACGACTAATATTTAGATAACGTACTTTTTTTTTTACAAGCCGCCTTGTAACTGGCGAAGTTTTTCCATAAAAGCAGGGCGGCGGCGGCGCGAAACCTCTATATTGATCGTATCGTCCATGATCAGATAGCCACCGTCACCTTTCACGAATTTCTTCATGTAGTTCAAATTGATGACGTGTCGCTTATGAACACGGTAAAAATTAAAGGGTTCTAGCAAGTCTTCGTAGGCCTTAATGGTTTTAGAAGCCGTAATGCGCTGCCCGCCTTCTAGAAAGATATGGGTGTAGTTATCCTCGGCCTCGAAACGAATGATTTCGCGAATTTTCACAAAGTGTATCCCATCTAGGGCTGCGATTGACATTTTCTCGAAGGCGTTCGGGTGGTTGGTATAGTTTTGCATCACCTGCAGGCGCTCTTCTGTTCGGTTTTGCTGCCGAGGCCGAACCCTTGCAACGGCTGTCATGAGCTGATCCGAATCGATGGGCTTAAGGATGTAACCAATGGAGGCGTACTCGCAAGCCTTCACCGCAAACTGATCGTAAGCGGTCACGAAAATAACATCGAACTCAATAGGCCGAAGCCGATTGAGTAGTTCGAACACCTTACCATCGTGTAAATTAATATCCATAAAAGCCACATCCACTTTCAGAGTAGGGTCGGAAAAAAGCTCGTAGCCACTTTCAACCCCGTCGGCTGTGCCTACGATTTCGATATCATCACAGTGCTCAGCCAGCATACTGCGAAGGTTCTCTAGCCCTTTTTCTTCGTCTTCTATTATTATAGCATTCAACATCATAAATCGGTTTGATATACGCAAAAATACAATATCTAAAAGTATTCTCGCCTACGATTCACATTTAATCTTACCCCTAATTGCAAATAAGTAGTTTCTAAACTTCTACCTGCTTGTTCAGCCCGCTTCGCTCGATCGAAGAAAACGGCCTCTAAGAACAAATTGTGCTTAAGCATATAGCTGGCTTCTAAGGCTAGCAAACGGTTGCTGTAGTATAGCCCTTGGCCTATTGTGTTACCAAAATTTGCAGCTCTTTCTATGCTGGGGGTATTGATGTTTTGCCCATACACTAATTCGTTGGCAGGGTCATCCTCGCCCTGCTCGATCAAATATAAGCTTGCTTGTAGTCGTAGCCTTGCTAGCGGCCGATAGGCGACACTTAGGATATTCTCTTTAAAATTGGCTCCCAAGGGATGCGCTAGCGGCATACCAAAATGGGTATAGCTGTTCAAACTACTGTTATGGGTGTATAAGTAGGGTCTTGCTCGGTTGTGCTCTAGGCGAACATCCAGCGTATTAATCCCAAAGGCATCCATATAATGTGCCCCTAGCTGCAGCCCCCATTTATTAGCCCACCAACCGCCCCTACTATTTTGTATTAGCTCATCAAACTTAAATTCATCTAGTAGGAACTGCCCATACAAACGAACCGAGGCGAGCTGATAATCGGCATCCACCCCTATAAGCACATTATCAGGACTGCCTAAGCTACCCTCCACCGTCCGGTAAAAAATCACAGGGTTGAGATAGGCCAAATCAAAACCTGCCTCCCGACTCATTATTACCGCCTCAAAAAGACCTACACTGAGCCGCTTACCAATCTGAATACTCAAGTGATGCGCTGCCATGTACTTCTTCGTAAGTGGCATATTCATAGCAGGGCTTCTAAACGGCCCTGCTGTCAGCTCTGCAAATAAATTTTGATAGTGTAGCTTCCATACCCGCCAATTTAGCTGTAAAAAGGGATAGTTGTTGCTAAAGTCGCTAAGTAGCATTGAGCGATCGCCTAAACCGATGCGCTGCTGCCCATAGCCCGTTCGTACCCCCACGTGCGGTGTCAGATCAAAAGAGACATAGCCTTGGCTATTCAAGAAATCAATCCCCCGATCAATCCCCAAGCCACTATAGCTTTTCACAAAGCCTGCACCAGGCACCGCTCGGTAAAGACTGCGGTAGTCGCGCAGATAATTAGGCAAACTATTTTGGGTCTCCAACAACTGAAAATACACAAACAAGCGCTCGTCCACACCCGCCCGCAGCTCCACGCCTCTACGGTTGTAGAGGTAGTCTTCAGCATCGTCTTGCATCTTACCGTAGCGAAGATCTAAAACCGGATTCACTCGTAAGAAAAAAGAAGGCGTGCTAGCAGCAATCATGTTTGCTGGCGTATCATAGAAAAAGTTGAACAGCGAACGCTTGCTCTGCCGATACCTCGCGTCTTGCATCGACCTCACGGCCATGCTGTCTGTTAACCAGCGTTGCGAGCGATCTTTGTCCTCTTCCCCCAGCAGCGGCAAGGCCAGCCATTCGTTATTATCGTCGTAGGCGTATTGCAACCAAAAACGGTCTTTTGCTGAAAAAGAATCGCCAAACTGTTCCTCATAGGTCTTGAGTAATCGCACCAAATTATTCCGATCCACCGGCTGTAAACCAGGATGAAAGGCCGGCCGAGGTGTTTCCGCAAAGCCATATCGCAAACTCAGTCGCTCCAGCAACTCATACGAAGGGTTGTCAATCGGCAACGGTAATCCTTGCCCACACAAACGGCTCACTAGCCATACACAAAGTAATAGGTAATAACGCATGGCACAAAGATACAAGCAGCCTAGCAAAAGTAGCAATTTTTAATCCTCCCCCAACCGAACAAGTTTAATGGCTATCGCCCATACAGGTGTTCCGACAGGGGCAAGAGCCTCCTTGTAGCGAGCAAGCTGCCTAGGGTCGCCACCCCTCCTCCTAACAAAGCAGGAGGCCGCTACGCAAGGCTCCTCAAAACAAAATCAGCGCTTTAACCAAAGCCACCCCTCAAAAGCTCGTAAATACAGACTAGCCCGCCACTTTCTGCGTTATCCTTCCATAGCCTTCACTTGATCCATTATGCGCCTTAGCTGCTTTTTTTGCCTGCTTTCTTGTTTCGCTTTCTTCCTGCTAAGCGTTTCGCTTACAGCGCAAAGCAACAGCCAAGGCTTCGGCCTAGAGCTATACCCGCACTACGCCAACAACCGCCTCCTCTCTGGCGGCCTCATTGGCTTTCGTGAAGCTGCTCGTATTAGCTCCTTAGAAAAAATAGCCCCTGGCTACGGCCTAGGTATCTTCTATGAGCAAAAAGGCGAAAAAATGGGCTACCAAGTAGGGCTGCGCTACCTCTATACCGGCTACGACCGAAGCCGTGGACCTCTTAATTTCGACCCCGACAATCCTAGCAATAGTGGCCCCGATTTCTCCTCCACTTTTCGCGCACAGTTCATCGAAACGCCGTTTTATTGGAACTTCTATCAAGCCATCAGCAATAAAAGCCAGTTCTTTTTTTCGCTCGGCTTAGCAAGCAGCATCCACCTAGGTAGCAAAACGACACAAACTACCTACCTCCCACAAGGCGATATCACCGAGGAAGTGTTTCCCAACACCACCTATCGAGGCTTCAATGTCGCCCTGCTTTCTGCGCTGGGCTTCCGAACCGTCCTAGGCAGCCGCTTGGCACTCTCGATACAGCCCAATTTCGAGTATTGGTTGCGCGGCAACGCCCTAGAAGATGAAGACCAACTCAATCGCAATCTCTATAACTTTGGCGTTCGCTTTGGGGTCGTTTGGTTGCGGTAACTAAGCCATACTGGCCTCCAGCACCGCCGGCACCAACCAGCCGTATTCGTCTGCGATACGACCACTGCGTAGCCCATCTATATACGTTTTTAGGAAAGGGCCCACTTTACGGTCTTCCACCGCTGGCAGGGTCATGAGCTGGCCTTGGTACGCTATTTCTGCTACATGACTTACCACGGCAGCCGTGCCAGCGCCAAAGCACTCTTTGAGTTCCCCCGCAGCGTAGGCGGCGGCGATTTCCCGAATGTCAACCACTCGCTCACTCACGCGGTAACCTTTATCGCGCAGTATTCTCAGGAAGCTGTCACGCGTAATGCCTTTAAGGATCGCGCCGTCGGTAGCAGGGGTCACTACTTCATCGCCAATGACAAAGAAGATGTTCATGGTGCCTACTTCTTGTATGTCGTTCCTATCACGGCCACCCATCCACATCACTTGATCGAATCCTTTTTGTTGAGCTTGGTAGGCAGGTAGCAAAGAGGCCGCATAGTTTCCACCTGCTTTGGCTTCACCCGTGCCGCCCGGTACGGCTCTCACGAAGTCTTGCTCCACTAGCAGACGTACAGGCTTAGCATAATAAGGCCCTACTGGTCCGGTGAAGATAATAAAGCGGTAAGTCTCGGATGGGCGAACACCAATAAACTCATCCGTAGCAAACATATACGGGCGAATGTAGAGCGCACTACCCTCTCGCGGCGGAATCCAAGCCGCATCTAGCGCTACCAAGCTTTGCACAGCTTGCACAAAGCGATCCTCCGGAAACTCAGCCATCATCAGGCGGCGCGCACTAGCATTGATCCGCTGGGCGTGCATCTCCGGGCGCAGCAGCAGCGGCGTTCCATCTTGGTGTAAACTGGCTTTCATGCCCTCAAAGATCGTTTGGCCATAGTGCAAGGCCATACTAGCCGGATGGATCGTGAAATGCCCAAAAGGAACAATGCGATCATCCTGCCAAACGCCGTCGCGAAAATCGCTCACAAACATGTGATCACTGAACGTTTTACCAAAAGGGATGTTCTCAAAGTTGATGCCAGCCAAACGGCTCTGTTGCACACGCTCAAGATGGATAGGATAAGCCATACATTTCAAATTGATTGGTTAGGAGGCACAAAGATACAAATTAGCCATAGATTACTCAAGTTCCTTGAGCTGCTATTATTTAAGTCTGGCACTTTCCCCCTAACTGCCTATCTTTGTGGCTTCTAAACCAAGAAGTCTAAGCCAAGAAAAAGCAAGCACCCGCCCGATAAAATACCAATAATGGAAACGAAACGCCAACGGCAAGTTGCCGAAATGATAAAAAGGCACTTTAGCCTAGTGCTGCAAGCCGAAGGTTCCTATATCTACGGTGCGCAGCCACTTGTGACAGTAACAGAAGTGAAAGTCACGCCCGATGTCAGCCTCGCCAAAATCTACCTCAGTATCTGGAACACGGAAAATAAGCAGGCTGTGCTGCTACTGCTTGAGGAAGAACGCAGTCGCCTAAAACAAGCTATGGCTGCTCGCCTCAAAAAGCACCTGCGCCGTATCCCGGAGCTAGCCTATTTCGAGGACGAAACGCTCGATGAAATGTACAAAGTAGATGCCCTCTTCAACCGCCTCTACGCCGAAGAACAAATGCCCTCCAACGAGGAGGAATAAGCTCTTCTGCCGGCGGTAAGACTAGCCCCCCCTTCATTAGCCTTCTTCGGCAGGCCATCAAACGGCTGCGCGCGGCTCATTTTGTTCTGAACTTCGTTGAAAAGCCCCGCCGTACGGACGCCCGCGTTCTGCTTCGTAACGACTAGCTGTTCGCTCGTTCGTGCCCCAGCGAACAAGGCCCTAGATTGTAAGGATGGCTTGCGCTAAAAAACAGCCCTTCCCCCTGTCGGAACCCCCGTATGGCCGTTAGCCAAGCCTACCGATCCGCAATCGGGAGGAAGCAGACTCCATTTCCCCGCCCGATCCATACTCCGCATTAAAAATTCAATGGCTATGCGCCCCGTCTAAAGCCCGTTTAGGTAGCTATCTTGTTTTTTGCCCGCAGGGCAGGGGCAAGGGTTGGCCTAGTTGCGCAAGTGAAGCCTAGCGAACCAACAATAGAGGCTGCTAGGCTATCGGCCACAGGATACCAATAAGGCAAATGGCGGAAAAACGCGCTGGCATTGGAAAAACCGTCGCTAAATCGGACTATTTATAGAGCAGTAACATGGCCGCGATTTCCGGATCGTCTGCTAGCTCTGGGCGCCATTCTAGCAGGAAGCTGTGCTCTTCGTAATAGTCGGAAAGTGCCTCCACCAGATACATCAAGGCGGCCCGGCGGCGATTGCAGATGAGATGAACAGCCACTGCGCCGTAGGCGATGGTCGCATCTTGGTAATTTTCACGGGCCTCTTCGATTTTTTGGAGTGCTTCCTGCTCCCGATCTTGCGCCACTAGGAAAAGTGCGTAGGCCACGTAGGACTGCGTGATGGAATCCGGCATTTTGATAGCCTTTTGAAAAGCTTCCTCTGCGCGATCAATTTCATCAATTTCTATACAGCAGTGTGCTAAGCCTAGCCAACATTCAGCGGCGAAGTGCCGGCATTTTACGGCTTGTTCGTAGCAATGGATCGCCATCCCCCAGCGCTCCTCCTCGATGTAGCACTCGGCGAGGTGCGTGAAGCCATCGAACATATTGGGTGCTAGCTCTGTGGCTTTTTTAAAGTGGGCTTTGGCCGTTTCGTTGTTATCCAGCTTCTGCTGCGCGCACCCCATGCGCATACAAGTTTCATAACTCAGCTCAGCGTCGGGCATTTCTAGGAAACGCTCGTAGGCGGCTATGCACTCTTCGTAGCGATCTAAGTCAAACAAGCGATCGGCTAGCTCCACGGCGTAATCCGATCGTTGATCGTTCAGGGCGAGGGCATAACCGAAGGCTTCTAAAGAAGCCTCTTCTTCTATTTCCACATTGAATGCCAAACCGAGATAGAACCAGAGTAAGTCGTTGAAGGGGTCTTCCTCAAGGAGTTCTTGCAGCAGTTTCACCAAGTTCGGCATCCTATCGTGGAAGACACCATTTTCTAACACCTCTGCTAGTGCTGCCTCTTGATAAGGGTCGAGACGAACGGAGTAGCAAAACTCCCGGAAAGCGGCTTTAATATTTCCCTCCGCGAGATAAAGCACGCCTTTGTAGTAGGCTAGGCCGCTTTTATGTTCGTTTGTATCTACGAGATCGGTAAGCTCAGCGATGGTTTCGTAAGCTTGATCGCGCAAATGGAAGTGCACCAACACTTCGAGGCGAAGGATGAGGGATTCCACATCGGCGGGGGCATAGGTAGCGAGTTGTTCTAGGGCTTGTAAGGCCGCCTCTTCCTGTGCATTAATTTTATGGAGCAGTGCCTTCCACTTGTAAAACTCGGGCGTAAAGCGGTATTGAGCAATGGCTTGATCGGCTACTGAAAGTGCAGCATCAAAATCCTCAAAACCGAAGTAGTAGGACAAAAGATCCTCGAACTCATCCTGCGAAAGAAAGATGGTTTGCCCACGTTGTGTGCTTTTTTCGAAGCGATCGGCGAGTTGCTTCAGCACATCGTCGCGCTGTTCGTTCCGGTGGTTACTCATATAAAATACCTTACGCTGGCTTAACTTCCTGAGCCATTGGCGAGCGCGTTGGTAAAAATACGCTTTTTCTAGGCAAAAAGTTGCCTTGAGGGGCTAAAATCTACCATCTCTTTTTTCGTGTACACGATCCACGAGTTTACGCCGGAAGGTATGCTCTGCTTTATCAAGTAGGATGAGCTTGCTAGCGGGGATGAGTTGAAGATAATCTTCCACAGCTTTTCGTTTGATAGTCAGCAACTCTGCTTCCGTTGCCAAGCGGTTTTCGAGCATTTCTTTAGCGGCCTTTTCAGATATAGCTGCTCGCTCCCCTTGGCTGCCGTCTTCTCGGTAGGAATGAGAGCGATACTGCTGTTTTCGCAAGCGATGTATTTGTGCTTCGTATTCCCAAAAAACGGGGAAGAAGCGTTTGCTTTCCTCTGAGGTAAGCTGTAGCTCGGCTGTAATAAATTCTTGCCGTGCTAGCCGAATTTGCTCGAAGCGGCCTGCATCATCCGCTGTTGTTGGCTGTGCTAGCAAGGTGCTAGATGCCAATAACAAAGCACTAGTAAGAAGGAGATAAAAAATATATTTCGACATAGGGACGTATGTTTTTAATTGTTGTTTGCGAGTAAAGTTTCCAGTTCAAATTCCTGGATATTTTCTTGAATATAGTCCGTGAGCTCTTCTTGGCTGAGTGCGTCGAGTTGGGCTTCCCAACTGCTCACCGTAGCCGTTTGGGTGGATGCCTCTCCTATAGACTGCCAACCCAACCAAACGCACAGCAATACAGAAGCCGCCACGGCAGCCCAGCGAACATACTGTTTTAAGGAGCGCAAGGCTAGTAAGCTAGGCCTCGGTGCGTTACTGTTTTGCTGGGTCAGCGCTTGCTGTTGCACTACTTTATCTGCCAAGTGCTCGAAATAAGCAGCTTGGGGGCTGCGCAGTCCATCGCCTTTAGAGCGAAGCTGCTGTAGCAAGTCTGGCAATTGATCTTCCGAGGGTTGGTTTTTATGTTTCATTTTGAAGTAGTGCAGTTATTTTTTTAGCCGCAAGGTGGTAAGATGCTTTGAGCCCCCCCACGGAGGTATCCAACATTTCGCTGATCGCTTGGTAAGGCATTTCATCGAAGTAGCGGAGGTTAAAAACGAGTCGCTGTTTTTCTGGCAGCGTGGCGATAGCAACTAGCAATTTGCGTTGAGCTTCATCGCCATCGAAATAATTTTCGGCTCTCAGTTGACTGGCTACCCAGCTACCTTCATCGGCGATATCGAAGGTTTGCTTCCGTTTTCTTTGCTCCATCCAGCTCAAGGATTCGTTGGTGGCAATCCGGTAGAGCCAAGTGTATAGTTTACTCTCTGCGCGGTAATTCTCTAGGCCTCGATAGGCTTTGATAAGGGTATTTTGCAACACATCATCTGCATCGGCACCCAGCGTAACGAGCCGTAGAATATGCTTGTGCAAAGCCGGACCGTATGCTTTCACTAGCTGGCGAAAGGCCGCTTCCCGCGTGGCGGGATCCCGTAGCATCGGCTGCCAGTCAGCCTCGTTCATGTGCGATATAGCGGTGATGATGATAGCAATAATTAATTGTATTCATAAGACCAGAAAAAGTAAGCAAGGTTTAATACGCTACCGCAATTCATACGTTTTGCTACTTGTTAAACGTTCTATTGGACAAAAAGAAGCGCATTTGTTAGGATATTTTGCTTTTTCTTCACCAACTTTACACCATGATTAAATACTTCACTTTCGTTCAACCGCCAAATCGCCTAAACTTAGTGGCGCATGACAGCCCTTACCCTTCTTCTTCGTTCCAACTACGCTTTAATAGGCTAGCGGTGGCTATGTTGCTGTTTTTAAACAGCTTGCTCTTAGGTGCGCAGCCGCTTTATACCGTTCAGGTAGGCACCTTTATGGACGTACGCCACGCCGATTTTGAAGAGCTCCGGCCGATGGGTTTTGTTTTTGGTAACCCTTTAGAAGGGAATCTTACGCAAGTTTACCTAGGTAATTACAGTAATGCCAGCCGTGCGGAAGCCACGGCCAACCAGTTGAAGGCTCGCGGTTTTAAGAATGCGGTGGTCTTACAGCGGCCTGCATCCACAGCAGCTGCCGTAGTAATCATACAGCTAAGCACCCAAACGTATGGAAAAAAGACAGATTGGAGCCAATTAGAAAGAACAGGTAAGCTGTATGTGGAGAACGACGACCAATTGCTCAAAATCGCCAGCGGCATCTACCCGGATGTAGCAACTGCGCAAAGCTTACTTCCCTCCATTAAAGCTTTAGGCTACCCAGACGCTTTCGTTAAAACGATTGATCCCTCCCGCTTGATACCCGTCGGTACTTTTGAGACGGGGGTAAAAAAGCCACTGATTCCGATTGATCTAAGCCAAACGCAGCCCGAGGCAGTCCCCGCATCTACTCCAGCAGCTACCCCATCACCTACGGCTACTACGGTGATTCCTCCTGCTACTACCGAGCCTACTGGCCCTAGTACTTACAGTGGTACGCGTGGTGGCGATATAATAAGTAGCCCAACGAAGACGCCTACTACAGGTAGTAGCATAGCCGACCTCCCCGCGATTAGAAGCCGCTTCAAGAGAGAGAGTGCTGAAAGCCTTCAAAGATTGCTGAAAGAAAAAGGATTTTATACCGCAGTCATCGACGGCTACTACGGGGAAGGCACTAGTAATGCCTACCACGCAGCTTGGGATAATATGGAGGAATTGCAAAGTTTTCACTTGCTCAGCACTGCTTTTAAAGCTAGCGCAGGCGACCCCGTAATGAACTGGCCGGAGGTAAAATTGCTGATGACCATCACGCAACAACTAAGTGCAGGCTTACAAGATGAGCGGGTCATGCAACAGAGTGCGAATGATCGCGCAGCGCTTTACCAGCAGCAAGCCCCTCCGACGGCTGTTGTAGCCAATCGGGTAAAAGTTTGGGAAACTACGTTATGGCAAAATCTCAACAGTTGGGCGGCTGAAGATCCGTTACATGCGCGTTTTATCAGTGCCTTCCGCTTTGCTTATTACCAAAGTGCCGTCCGCTTAGAAGATTATTACATGAACCAAGGCTTGGCTAGCGATGCGGCCAAACAACTCGCTACGGCCACGCTACAAAATCTGGTAGGAGGCCACTTAGTGCGGTTTTTGTAGCACGGCCTAGGTTTACTCCTCTTCCATGCTGTCGCGTTGGTCGGTGTCCATCCGATTTTCGCTTACCATTCTGAATAGAATATCTTTGAGTTCTACTAAGCCCTCGCCTGTTACGGCGGAGATGTATAAAAAAGGTACATCCTGTGGCAAGGTAGGCTGTAGCAGTTTTTTCAGGCCTTCGTCCACCAAATCGGCTTTCGTGAGGGCGAGGAAGCGAGGCTTATCTAGTAGCTCAGGGTTGTATTGTTTAAGCTCATTGAGTAGGATACGGTACTGCTCTGTGATGCTATCCGCGTCCGCTTGGATACAGAATAGGAGGGTAGCATTCCGTTCGATATGCCGCAGAAAACGATACCCCAAGCCTTTACCTAGGTGAGCATCCTCTATGATCCCTGGAATATCGGCCATGCCGAAAGACTGACCGTCGCGGTACTCTACGATACCGATACTAGGGGTTAGGGTAGTAAAGGGATAGTCGCCAATTTCGGGTTTAGCAGCGGTGAGTACGGATAGAAGCGTTGACTTACCGGCGTTCGGGAAGCCAACTAAGCCCACGTCGGCTAGTACTTTGAGTTCTACGATGCGCCAGCCTTCCTCGCCTTCCTCGCCAGGCTGAGCATAGCGGGGGGTTTGGTTGGTAGCACTCTTGAAATGTGTATTCCCTTGACCGCCTCGGCCGCCTTTGGCTAGTATTACTTCTTGGCCATGAGAAGTTATTTCAAAGAGGAACTCTCCAGTTTCTCCGTCGCGGCAGATGGTACCTAATGGTACGTCGAGTACTACATCTTCACCTTGCTTACCGGAGCTTTGGCTAGCACCGCCGCCACCGCCTTTTTCGGCTTTGATGTGCATCCTGAACTTAAAGCTAAGTAGCGTCCAAAGGTTTCGATTGCCTTTTAGAATGATGTGCCCTCCGCGGCCACCATCTCCCCCATCGGGGCCACCACGCGCATTATATTTTTCCCGCTTCAAGTGAGCAGATCCCGCACCGCCGTGGCCGGCTGTGACGTGAATTTTAACGTAGTCAACAAAATTCTGCTTTGGCAAAGGAAGGAATATTTAGAATACTTGTAATAAATAGTTGCAGGGGTTCTCGACGCCATTCGTTCTTGGGTGAGCCGAAAAAAGTCGGCCTTGCTTTCAGTTCGGTTCAGAAGCAGCTACTAACTAGTAGAAGCAGCTACTCTCTTTAGCACTTTTGCGCTACAAAGCATCCCTTGCCCCTGCGACAGCCATCCGAACGAAAACGAATCGTTAGAAAAGCGAATCGTTAGCGAATGGGTGCGTACAACAAAGTACGGGCTTCCCCTCTCCCGCAGAGGCTAGTATGCAGAGGCTAGTATGCAGAGGCCAATATACGAAGGACTCCTTTACTAAGACGGCTTCGCCCTATACGACTGCGAAGCGGTCACGCTGTTTTCGTAGTCGCGTAGGATACACTTTGAGGTGTACAGCTGGGTGCTGTAGTTGAAAAGGCCTAGAACAAAAAAAACTTACAATAGCGGTTCAATAATACTAGCGAGCCTCGCTGCGATCTCCTCGATACTGCCTTGACCTGATACTTTTACGGCTAAGTCTTGAGCTGCGTAATAATCAAAAACAGGACTAGTTTGCTCTCTGAAGACCGTGATTCGATTCCGGATGATGTCTTCATCTTGATCATCGGCTCGGCCACTGTCTTTGCCTCTGTCTAATAGTCTGGTTACGATTTCGTCATCTGCTACATCTAGCAGAATTAGCTGGCTAACGCATTGGTTTTGTTCCGCTAAAAAGGCGTCTAATGCCTCTGATTGCGGCACCGTTCGCGGAAAGCCATCGAAAATATAGCCTGGCACCTCAGGGTTTGCCAGCACCTTGTTCCGAAGCATTCCTACCGTTACGCTATCGGGCACCAACTCGCCTCTATCCATGTAAGACCGCGCTTCGATGCCCAAGGGTGTATCGTTTTTTAACTCATAGCGAAACAAATCGCCGGTGCTGATTTGTAGCAAACCGAACTTTTCTTCTAAGATTTTTGCTTGGGTACCTTTACCAGATCCTGGGGGACCAAAAAGAATAAGATTGAACATAAATGAGTTGAAATGCTGGTTGGTTTTGGTTGAAGGAGCCGCAAAGATACATAAATATTGGCCCAATCCCTGTTTTTTGGCCTAGCAAGCGGCATTAAGTCCAATAAAAAGAACATTTTCCGACTTGCTTATACTATCTTCGATTGTATATTTCTTAACATACGTTCACATGCACACAAAAAAGCACCTCTTTTATCTCCTTTTTCTGCTGTTGGGCAGTAATCTGGGAGCACAATGTTACTCCACTCTATCGCTAGCCGATCGCTTGTCGCAAAGCGACGTGGTGCTTACTGCTACGGCGCTGGGAAGCACTGCTTTCTACGACGACCGAGGCCACATCGCCACGCGGCATCAGCTGCGGGTGTTGGAAATCTGGAAAGGCCAAGGGATAGCAGATACCATCGAATTAGTCACCCTTGGCGGACAGCTACAGGAAGAAATGTTGGTGGTGAGCCCCATGATAAAAGTAGCCACTGGCGAGCTCGGCGTTTTCTTGCTCCGAAAAAAAGTAGGCAGCCCAGAGCCTGCGCGAGGCCATCATGGCAACCGCAGCAGCGATTACTATCCTACCTCCGCCATCGCCGCTAAAATCCTCATCGATACGTTTTCTAACAAGGCTTACGACCAAGATCACACCTTCTCTAGCATTGATCGCTTGGCCAGCCAGCTACAGGCGGCCCTGGGAGTACCACAAAGACTGGAGAACATCACTGACAGACCGCCCCACCCTACGGCCCAAGGCCGCAGTATGATGCCCA
>DAINNZ010000028.1:0-29767 GCA_036735605.1 Lewinella sp.
CACCGCCGCCGCCGCTACCACGGTAGTAGCCACCGCCACCGCCGCCGCCGCCGCTGCCGTCGTTTTCTTTAACAATAATTGTGCGTCCGTCTAATTCTGTCTGATCCAATGCTGAAATGGCAGCCTGCCCTTCCTCATCGCTTGACATCTCAACGAAACCGAACCCCCTTGAACGACCGGTTGCGCGGTCAATTACAATTTTTACTGACTCTACTTCCCCGTATGGTTCGAAGGTGCTACGAAGTGTGTCCTCGTCAGTATCCCAGCTTAGCCGGGCAACGAAAATATTCATAAAAAAAGAAAAAAGGTTAAAAAAACACTTAGCCTTAAGGTCAAAATTCTACAGTAAGTAAGGAAAAAAACTCCAGCTTCTCTTAGCTCTGCCTAACAACTAAATTTACAAAAATGATTGGTATGGTGAAAACTACTTTTAGCTTTACACTCGATAGGATAAGGCAAAACTATAACAAACATTTCTATCAGAAACCGTCTTGTTACTCAATTTGGTACTAACGCCCATCGTTATCTTGTACGAAATTAAGGTTAAAACTATGATTTGTCAACTATACAGGCTGTTTTTTTTTACTTTAGCCACATTTTTATTGTTTTCTTGCGAAAACAGTGGGAAAAAGCCGCTTTTCGACACCGACCGCTATACTTTTTTGATAGATAGCCTCGCTCAGCTGTATGCTCCCGACAAGCGGGTAGCACACTTTCAACCAAGAATAGAACGAGCTAAAGAGGGGAATTGTTTAGTCTTGCGAGGTAGTAGCAACCAAGTAGTGGCTAGCAGCATCCTCCGCCAAATACTGGCGGCTAGTACGGATTGCTTACAAGACAGTTTACGCCATTTACCTGTAGCCTACTTGGGGGCTGATACACTCGGGATTGTGAAGGTATCGGTTGCAAATTTACGTACTACTCCTAGTCATGCCGCCGAACTAGCCACTCAAGCCCTACTCGGCACTCCCCTGATTGTGTATGAAGAGCAAGCCGGTTGGTTTTTGGTGCAAACACCAGATCGGTATTTGGCGTGGTTGGAGGCGGGTGCTTTCGTGCGTGTAGATCGAACAAGCCTAAGTACTTATTTGGCATCAGACCTTGCTATCGTGTTACCTGCTAGCACACGACTTGTATCGAAGCCTCATCAACAAAGGGCGCATACGGCTTCAATTGTACGCGATTTAACGCAAGGAAACTTGGTCAGGAAAGGATCGGCCGAAGGCCAATGGCAATCCGTGGTTCTACCCGACGGGGTGGTGGGCTGGCTGCCGCACACTGATTTATTGTCCTATGAAGCATGGATCGGACGCCAAGCTAAGCTCCAACTGCCGGCACAAGCAGCTTCTTTCTATGGCTTGCCCTACCTTTGGGGAGGGACTTCAGCGAAAGGGATGGATTGCAGTGGTTTCACGAAAATGACCTACTGGATGAATGGCTTTGTGATACCGAGGGATGCTAGCCAACAAGTACATGCTGGCGTGGAAGTGCCCATTACGCCGCAGCTTGATGATTTAGCCGCAGGGGATCTTCTTTTTTTTGGAAACTTACGCGCCGATGGGAGCCAACGGATTTCACATGTTGGCCTCTACCTAGGCGAAGGCCGTTTTGTACACAGTGGAGCAGATAATGGCTTCGTCAAGGAAGAATCGCTATTGCCTAACAGCCCCGACTATGCGGCTCACCGGCGCGAAAGCCTGTTGCGCGTTAAGCGTTTAGCGCCCTCGAGTGCTGCCGTGGTAGAAGCTGCTACGGCCATCCGATTTTGGCAATGATGGCTTCGTAGGGAGGGCTACTCCACTCGCAGTACGAGCCCTTTGAGGTAGCTCCCTTCGGGGTGGTACAAATTAACGGGATGATCGGCACCTTGGCTGAGGAGATGGATGACGCTAGCGTTTCGCCCGCTTTCCAAGCCTGCAGCTACGATGGTGTGGTTAAATAAGGCTCGATCTACTACCTGCGAACAGCTAAAGGTAAATAGTAAACCACCCGGTTTAAGCCGCTGCATAGCCGCTGCGTTGAGACGTTTGTAGGCCTGTACGGCTCGGTGGCGTGCGTTGCGGCTTTTTGCAAAAGCAGGTGGATCCACCACCACAATGTCGTATTGTTCGCCGCTAGGCTCTCGGAAGTATTTTAGTACATCGGCGGTGATGGCTGTGTGGCGATCTAGTAAATCGGCTCCGTTCAGCAAAACGTTCCGCTCGGTTAATTCCATGGCGGTGGCAGATATATCGATACTCGTTACTTGGCTGGCACCAGCTTTGAGGGCATAGAGACTAAAACCACCTGTGTAGCAGAAAGTGTTTAATACACTTCGCCCGGGCGCATATTTACTCAACAAGGCTCGGTTGTCGCGTTGATCGAGGAAAAAGCCAGTCTTTTGGCCGGTCTGGAAGTCAATTAGAAATTGATGGCCATTTTCTGATACTAACTGATCGGCGAGTGCTGCCCCCCAGAGGATACCTTCTAGAGCTTCCGAGCTTTTGAAGTTATCGGAGAGGGTACGGCCGCTGCGGTTGTAGATCAAGTCGATACGATCGCCCAAAACATGGTGGAGGGCAGTAGCAATTTGTTGCCGGTCAAGGAACATTCCGATACTATGGCATTGGACAATAGCTACTTTTCCATACACATCCACTATGAGGCCGGGTAAACCATCGCCAGCGCCGTGAATCAGGCGGTAGGCGGTATTATCGGTTCGTAGTAGCCCTAAGTCGTTTCTTAGTTGTAGGGCCGTATGGATGCGCTGCTCCCAGAAATCGGCAGCTAAGGGTGCGGAGCCCAATTGTAAGATACGAACACGGATACTTCCTTTTTGGTAGTGACCGATGGCTAATTGCTGGCCTGTTGTATCACAAACGGCTACTTGATCTCCATCCTGAATCCCTGAATCTTCTTTAGCGATTCCGCCAGAGAAGATCCAGGGATGTTTTCTGTACAATGATTGATCACGACCCGCGCCTAGATATATGCTTTTCATGGCACAAAGGTAGCGAGAAGAAGAATAGAGGCCGTGCTATTCTTGTGGTTTTTTGCTTTTCCCTTTTTTGGGTTCTTTGGAGCCAGCTTGTTCTGGGCGGCTTTCGCTCGCTTGTCTTTGACCTTGTGCTCTTTCACCATCTGGCCTTGCGGGTCTAACTTCCCCTGCCACCCGACTAGCTTTTCTAGCTTCGTAGCGTTCTTTTTGTTCGGGGGTGAGCAGGTTATTGATTTTTTGCTCGGTCAGTTGGCGATATTCTTGCCGGATAGTAGCACGCTCTTCTGGTGTTTGTGCGGCGGCCATTTCATCGCGCATAGCTGCATCGGAGCTCAGCATAAATTCTTGGAGGCTAGCGGTTTGTTTGGCATCTAGCTCTAGGAACTGGGCTAGTCTATTAGCTCTTTCAGTAGGATCGGGCGTACGGTTACCTCGTTCTGCGGCCACAGCAGGGCGGTTATGGGGGCGGTTTTGGCCGGGGGCTTGCGCGCTGCGGCTACGGGGTGCTTGTACTTGTTCACGCTCCGTTTTTGCAGGATCGGGACTTTGCTGCGCTAGTAAGCCAGCAGTGCTTAAGCATAAGGAGAGTAGAATAAGAAGGAGGTTTTTCATTCGTTATTTGTTTTGATTTTCTTTTGGACGCAGTAATTTTCTTTTGGTTTAGTAGTTGCCCCAAGGTTTAAGATATTTTTAACTTTTGTCTTGCGCTATCAGGTTGCTCTTGCCCCTGCACGACGTGCCCGTTTTAATAGGACGATCGAAGCGGTAGCTGATGCGTTCTTGATGCTGCTGGAGATTTCCGTACGGTGGGCTCGAAATAGGCTTATTAACATTCCCCTTACAGCGTAGCTAGCGCGCTCTTGGCATCCCCGCCCAGTACTTGAAAAAGGCCTAGTAGGGTGTGCGTTCTTATAGACATTTATGCCAGCTTTACTTGCTGGAGGCTAAGCACTAGCGCACAAAAGTGGCACTAATGAGCAAAGTAGCTTTTGCTGGGAAAAACACGGTGAAAACGAACGGTTGGACGGGTCCATTGGAACAAAAAATGGTTGATCTGCCGCTCTGGCTTCGCCGCTACTACGTGGTCGCTCGTTCATAGCTTGCCGAACAACTCTAACAAAAAGAGCTAGCCTCCTCGGATGGAAGCTAGCCCTTTTGTGGAAAGCCAATAAGTAAGAGGAAGAGACTCTCTAGTGGCGAATGAAACGCACTACCTCTTGGCGGTTGCCAGCGGTGTATTGCACGACAAACAAACCGATTGGTAACTGGCTAATATCGAAATTAAGGACAGCGGTATAGGTGCCGCCCAATACATTTTGTTGTACATAAGCGCGGCCATTTTGATCGCGGATATAGGCTCGGCCATCGCTTAAGAGTTCCTCGCTTTGAATGAGCACTTGGAGTTGGCTACCACTAACGGGGTTAGGGTAAGGGCTTAGACGGATGGCTGCGGCAGTGGTTGGTTCTTCCTCCGGTATCTGTAAGCCGTTGCTGCTAGTAACGGTGACGAAGTTGTCCGACAGGGCGAAGCAACTGCTGGCTAGTGTTGCTACAGCAGCATCATCGCCCACGGAGGCTACTAGTTCACCTTGGTAGGATAGCCCCCAAATCCGAGTAGTCCCTGTAGGTAGCGTAGCGAAATCAAAGCTAGGTTCAAAGCTAGTAGCTAAGACAATATTGTTCGTATCGGTGGCAAGGAAGGCGTAGGAAAGGAACTGTGCGTCGCCAGCAACGATCACGTCAATGAAGGTATTTTCGCTACTGATATCTACACTTACTTCTGTTGCGCCATCAGGGGTGCTGACGGTGCCGCCGGCTGGTATTTGTCGAACTACCACGATATAATTTTCACTAAGGGCGTAGCATTCGCTGCCTAATCGAGCAGTGTTAACGTTTTGGCCAAAGGAGGCGGTTACGATACCTGTGAAAGCATAGCCATAGATGCGGCCAATTCCTTGAGGAGCATTATCGAAATTGATGATGTTGCTGTTGATGTCGGGGATAAGGATATTACCCGCTTCGTCTGTCACCAAATAACGGTACGGTACACCGTTGATGGAGGAAGATAGTACGGCTAGGTCTGGCATTCCGTCCATAGGACAAACCAAAAAGGTATCTAGGCCGCTAGACAGCGCAATAGTACCTCCATTGATATTGGGGCCGCGCTCAAATTCAATAAAAGCAGCGGTGAGTTCGTAGCAGTTATCGGCTAGGGCAACTAGGTCGGCATCGTCTCCCACATTCACGCTTATATTGCCGGTGTAGGATAGGCCGTGTAGGCGGTAGTTGCCTACAGGTAGGTCTGCTACGTCGATATTGTCAGGCGTGGCGATCAGCTGTACGATATTTTCTTCGTCGGTAAGCAGGATGGCGTAGCCAGCGTTGCTCGTGGAGGTGGTTGTTACCTGTAGTATGGAGTTGCCGTTGGCGACGCAGAAGGGATTCGTAACACCGGCCGCTAGGCTAATGGTGCCAGCAGCTGGCTGATCGTTGATAACGGTGATAAAGTTGCGGGTATAATCGTAGCAGCCATCGCTCAAGGTAGCTGTGGTGATATTTTGGCCGATTAAGAGCGGATTGAACAAGCCGGTGTAGCTGATAGCATAAACCCGTACTTGTGGTATGGGTAATGCACCGAAGTCGAAAACATCACTTTCCATCGGGAAGAGGACGACATCGTCTATCGTAGTGATTACATATTGGTAGTTCTGGTTAGGAAGGCTGCTACAAGTATTAAAATCTAGCAAACCATCTTCTGGATTGGAGGGGCAGAGGTAAACAAAATCGCCTTCGTTTCCTACTACCGTTAAGGAGCAAGCATCCACGCGTTCGATATTAATCAGGATGGAGTTGCTAGAAAGATCAAAACAGCTAGTTGCCAGGGAGCTATTCAGGATATCATCTCCGGGTATGAAGGCTAGGTTGCCGGCGTAGGCTAAGCCATAAACTTCGTAAGTGCCTGGCTGTGCATTGTTAAAGTCGAAGCCAGTGCCGGGTATGGTGGCGAGTGCAAAACCTTCTTGGGCTACGATATACATATAATTGCCAGGGCTATTATCGGTGGCGATGAAGCTGATCAGATCGGGATTTCGATCGCCGCTACAAATGTTTATAATTGTATCGCCGCTAGCAGTAGTAATGCTTCCGCCTTCAGGAGTGGTTTTTACCACTTCAAGGAAGTTATCGGATAGTGAGAAGCAGCCCGTGGCTAAGCTGGTTGTTGCGGCATTATCACCGATACTAGCGGTTAGATCGCCAATATAGGCGAGCCCCCATACGCGGCAGGTACCTTCTTCTACGCTCTCGAAATCATAGGTATTTCCTTCGGGTAGCGCTATAATGAAGTTGTTGATATCGGTGATGAGGTATGCGAAGTTACCACCTTGTGCGCCCTCGCTCGCGAAGGTGATGAGGTCGTCGTTACCATCAGCAGGGCAGGTCGTTACCATAGTAGCGCCAGCGGAATTAGCTACAGTGCCTCCTACTACATCTTGCCGGTTGACGGTGACGAAGTTGGTGGAGAGTTCAAAGCAACCGTCGGCCAGAACAGTTGTGGCAGCATCATCGCCCACCTGAGCCATTAGATTGCCTTGGTAGCTAAGACCCCAAAGGCGGCAGATGCCGAAATCGGCGGTTTCAAAATCTACGGTATTACCTGTGGGCAGGTCTAAGATAAGGTTGTTTTCGTCGGTAATTACGTAAGTGAAAGTGCCGCCACTAGCACCTTCACGCTGGAAGCTGATAAGGTCGGCTAGCCCATCGCCTGGGCAGATGAAGACTTCGGTTGCTCCTTCCGTGGTCGTTACCGTACCGCCATTAGGCCTTTCTTTTACGACAGTTACAAAGTTGTCGCTTAGCACGAAACAGCTGGTGGCCAGTCGGCTTACGCCTAGGGTGTCGCCAGGTTGAGCCACAACGAAGCCTTCGTAGCCCAGACCCCAAATACGGCATTCTCCTTCTCCAGCGCCGTCGAGGTTAAAACTATCGCCGAAGGGTAGTGAAAGAATTATATTATTAGCATCTGTGATGATGTAGTTAAAACGGAGCAAGCTCGTTCCGGTGCTATCCATGCTGATGATATCGGGGATACCGTCGCTAGGACAAATGAGGGTGTTTGTTTCACCAGAGCTGAGGCTGACGCTACCACCTTGGGGCACATTCCTTACGACGTTGATAAAGTTGGAGGTAAGAGCAAAACAACCAGAGGCGAGTGCTGCGGTGGCGGCATTGTCGCCTACGGTAGCGAATAAAGTACCTGCGTAGGTGAGGCCCCAAATGCGTTGGTCACCGGTTGGGCCCTGATCGAAATCGGCGGTATTGTCTGTTTGTATGGCAAGGATGATATTGTTAGCATCTGTGATGAGGTAGGTAAAGTTCAGCGCAGAACCTCCTTGCTGCTGAAAGGTGACTATATCGGGGTTGCCATCGCCGGGGCAGGTGACCACCTCGTCGGTGCCGTTAGAGGATAGAATGCTCCCACCGTCTATTTCGGTGCGATTAACGGTAACGAAATTGTCGGAAAGATTGAAACACCCACTGGCCAAGCGGACGGCTGCTGCTTCGTCTCCCACTTGTGCTAGGATGATACCTTCGTAGGTGAGGGTCCAGACTCGGCAAATACCCAGGTCGTTGCCACTAAAATCTATTGTGTTGTTTTCAGAGATGGCTAAGATGATGTTGTTGGTATCTGTAACGACGAAGCCAAGATTGGTTCCTTGCGCTGTAGGGTTGATAAAGGAAATAAGGTCGGGCACTGCATCATTAGGACAGATAGTGATCTCTGTTTCGCCGGCAACTGTGCTTACGGAGCCACCTCTTGGGCGGAAGCGAATCACGGTTACAAATTCATCGGATAGATCATAGCAACTGGAAGCTAGTGGAGCGGTGGTGGCATTGTCACCCGCTTGTGCCATTAGTTCGCCTTGATACACTAATGCCCAAACACGGCAATCCCCAACGCCTGCATTTTCAAAATTGATGATTGAATCTGTAGAAATGGATAAGATAATATTATTTTCGTCGGTTACTACATATACCAAGGCACCACCGCTGCTGGCCGTTGTTGTAAAGGTAACGAAGTCATCGACAAAGTCGCCAGGGCAAGTAACCGTGGAACTGGCTCCACTGCTAGTTGTGATCGTGCCAGCTGCCGGTATTTCTAGCGCAATATGCACAAAGTTGGCAGAAAGTGCAAAACAGCCACTTGCTAGCATAGCCGTGGCAGCGGGGTCTCCGAGCTGAGCCGTTAGTTCTCCGTAGTAACTTAAGCCCCAAACCCGATAATTGGCTGCTTCAAAGCTTTCAAAGTTCACTTCGTTGCCGCTTGGTAGGTTAACGATATTATTGGCTTCGTCGGTGATGATGAATACAAAGTTAGGCGCGTTGCTACCTTCGTTGGTGAAAATAAAAACATCCTCTAACCCATCGCCTGGGCAGGCCTGCACGTTATTTTCACCTGTGATAGTACTGACAATGGCAGGGCTTACGTTTTGGCGTGTTACGGTGATGAAGTCGGTGGAAAGACCACCGCAGGCGGGGAAGCTCACTTCCTGGACGTTTTCTCCTACACTAATGCCTAGGTCGGCACCATAACTGAGGGCGTAGATACGGCAAATGCCAGTGCCCGCACCGTCAAAATCAATTTCTCCGCTAGTGTTGATGTCTAATACAAGGCCGGCTTCATCCGTGATGATGAAGGCTATGTTAGGTAAACCACCACTGCCACTTACAGACACAATATCGGCAATTCCATCACCAGGGCATAGGGTGAAGGCAGTCTCTCCGCTATCGCTGCTAATGGTGGTACCGCCAGGGGCTGCGTTATTAACCGTTACAAAATTAGTTGTAAGGCCAAAACAAGGAACGGCTAAGGTAGCAGTGCTAAATACATCGCCTACGCTAGCTGTAATCAGGCCGTAATTCGAGAAAGCATACACGCGCAGAACACCTGCTGGAAGCATCTCAAAATCGATAAAGTTGGAAAACCCGATACGCACGATAAGGTCATTCGCATCTACCACTACATAAGCATAAGCCATTGCTAAGTTGCTAGTAGTAAAGCGGACTCTATCGGAAAGGCCATCTCCGGCGCAGTTGTCGATTACGGTTTCTCCGGTAAAAGCCACCGCCACCGTAGTGTTGGTAATACATCCATTGGCTAAGGAATAGTAGTTTTGCGACTGTCCATTTGTGTTAAAGAACAGCATGGCTAAGACGATAGAAAGAAGGGTAGATATACTGGGTCGCATAAAAAATGTTTTCGAAATTTTTTCAAACACTTCATTCAAGACCTGTCTAGCTATGCCTGAAAGATAAGACTTGATTGAATTAGAATCCAAAGTTATGATTTTATCTCATCACAGCAAAACTTTAACACTTTTATTCCTAGTATTTCCCTAACTTTGTAATACCAATTGATTGATTTTTAAATGGTTTTACGGCTCGTTCGACAACCGCTTGCGGGGGTAAAATGGCCTTTTTCTTATTACAAACTACCTTTAGCTGCTATTTTTGGTTTTACGAAAGACTGTTTTCACCACCCAAACGAGCTTATGCTTTCCCAAAAACGAACCGTTTTTTTTTGGCTGTTTTCCTTTCTGTTGCCTAGCTGCTGTCTTTTTGCACAAGCGGGCAGCCTGCAAGTGGATCCGAACTATGAGGCGGTTACGCTAGTGAATGATGTTTTTGCCGGAGGACGATGTGAGACGATATTTAACATTCAAGCTATTGGCGAAGCAGCAGGTATTGGCTTTTTTTCGGGGGGGAGTAACATCGTAGGTTTCGATCGAGGCATTCTACTTTCAACAGGAAAAGTTACAGATGCTATCGGGCCAAACAACTCTCGCCAAACAGGGGATGAACCACTCGAAGGCCTTACAGGCGATCAAGACCTGCAATTGATTGCAGAAGACCAGATATATGATCGGGTTGGCTTGGAGTTCGACTTCATACCGCTGAATAGCGAAGTAAGCTTCCGCTACGTCTTTGCCTCGGAGGAGTATTGCGAGTTCGTTGGCTCAGAATACAACGACGTTTTCGGTTTCTTTGTGAGCGGCCCAGGTATTAATGGTATCTTTAGTAGCAATGCGATAAATGCCGCTATTGTGCCTGGCACGAATGATGCCGTATCTATCAATACCGTCAACCACACGAGTAATAGTGATTTCTACATTCCCAACGAACGAAGTGAGGATCAAACGCTTTGCAACCTGCCACAAGAGGTTAATCCGCTCTTGGGATTTATTGAATATGATGGCCTTACCGTAGTGCTAACGGCTCAGCTTCGTTTAATTCCTTGTGAAACCTATCACATCCGACTAGTGATTGCTGATGTAGGAGACCCTTCCTACGATTCGGCGGTACTGCTTGAAGCAGGCAGTTTCGATTTAGGGGGCTCGGTGAGTTTGCAATCCAATGCTGCTGATACTACGAATACACTGTATGAAGGCTGCGATAGCGGAGGCTTCCGTATCGTGAGAGGGAGCGATAGCGACCCCAATACCGCTCAGACTATTGCCTACCGCTTTGGCGCTAGCTCCACGGCTACCGAAGGAGTGGATTTTATCAATCCCGGTGGGGTTGCCACCATTCCTGCCGGCGAGTTTTTTGTGGATGTGAATCTCACTACCATTGCTGACGGTATTACGGAAGGCGATGAGACTATCTGGGTAATTCTCGATATCCCTTGCGCTTGCTACACGGATTCTATTTTAGTTACGCTCGCAGAACCAGCGCCACTAGCCGTATTATTAGCCGAGGCTTATTACTGCCCCGATCAGATGGCCACGCTCAATCCACTTGTGGAGGGTGGTTCACCTCCTTACACCTACTCTTGGAGCACAGGGGATACGCTTGCTATGCCTTCCCTATCCCCGCCCTTGCCGCCGAGTATTCAGGTGACGGTAGCGGATGCTTGCGGGCAAAGTACTACTTGGCAGATTCCTACTTTTTCCAGTGATCCGCCTGCTGCGTGGCTGCCGCTTCAGAATATTAATGCCTGTTGGGGCGATTCGCGGTTGATGCAAATCGAGCTGCTCGGTCAGCCCCCTTTTCTAGTTACTTACCAGCGAGGGGCAAACACCCCTGAAACTATCTCCTTCGCCGAAGCGGGTAGGCAGAATTGGCCAATCAACTTAGGCGGCAATTATGCGCTGCTTAATGTACAAGATCAGGCTTGCAATGGCCCCGTTAGTGGCCAAGTAAATGCCAATTTTTACCGGCCCGTTATAAATCCTAGTGTCACCAATCCGCGCTGCGCGAATAATCCCGACGGCCGCATCGAAGTAGCGCATCTCGCTTCTATTCCGCCTTATACCTACGAGTGGACTGGCACGAACGCCAGCGGTCTTTTAGCCGAAAATCTAGCTGCCGGCACTTACAGCATACGGATCACCGATGGGCTAGGTTGTAGCGACGAACGCAGCTTTCAGCTCCGCAGTCCTAGTCCTCTTCAAGGCGTAGCGATTAGCTGCAACCAAGTGCGAAGACCGCCACTGCGCCTCTCCGCTGATGGCGGGCAAGCACCCTATACCTACAGCATTAATGGCCGCGATTATTGGCCCGATAGTGCTTTTCAACAACTCATCCCCGGAGAGTACTATAACCTACACATCCGCGACCAAAATGGCTGCGAATTCATTCAATACGACTTTTTCTACCCCCTCGCTACACCTAGGAATACGCAGTTGCCAACCTTTATCGGGCAGGATTTGGGCGGCCGCACACAAGTATTGCCCGACTATCAAGTGCCTTACGACCAAATACAAAGCCTACAATGGTATCCTAGTGAATATTTCGATTGCTCCAACTGCCGAGAGCCTTTCCTTTCAGCACCTTTTTCCCAGCCCATTAGCCTCGTTGTGACGGATATTTACAACTGCCGCGATAGCCTCGCTACTTGGGTAGGTGTAGATAGCCGCATCCCGCTCTTTGTACCCAGCGCTTTTTCTCCGAATGGGGATGGCACCAATGATGTGGTAGCCATATTTGCCAATACACTACAAGTAGAGCGGGTCTTACAATTTCGCATTTTTAATCGTTGGGGTGCCTTACTCTATAAAGATGAAAATTTCTTACCCAACTCTGCCCGTAGAGGCTGGGATGGCAACATTGGTGCCCAAAAAGCCCCTCCCGGTGGTTATGCTTGGGTTGTTGAGCTGCTACTTACCAACGGGGAAGTTACACAGCGGAGTGGCAGCGTTTTGTTGTTGCGTTAATTAGACAGCCTTATTGCTACTTGGTCAGAACAAAATTTTACGCTCGCTCGCTCGTTCATAGCCTGCGGAACAACTCTAGTTAAGCTGGCACGTAGTGCGGGGGCAGGGGCAGTCTGATTGCTAAAGGGCTATTCACCCAGCTAACCGTCTTTCCACTGCCTCCCCGGGCTACCTTGGCAAGGCGAAGTAGCCTCACAAGTAGAAACTTTTGCGCTAAAAAGTTATTCCTTGCCCCTGCCCTGCGGGCAAAAAGTATAAACGACCTACCGAACAAGGCTATTGGGTAGCTGCGCAGGCGGCTAAATTAAGCCTTGCGGGATAAGACGGAAATTTATATCCGCTATTCCCCCTGCGCTTTCTTACCTTTGCCGTTGAATTTGCGTTGGGTCCTTAATCCTGTAGTATGCGTATCAAAGTAGGCATTTTTTTTGGAGGGCCTTCCAGGGAAAGAGAAATTTCTTTCGCAGGGGGGCGTACAGTGTATGACAATCTTGATAAGTCGCTGTTCGAAGCCGTTCCCATTTTTGTGGATAGTTTCCGCAATTGGTATGTATTAGATTGGGCCTATTTGTACAAGGGCAGCATCCGCGACTTCTTCCCCCCAGTGGGTGATTTGCCGGAAAGCCCGCATGGTTTTCAGGTATATCAAGAAAGTTTGGGCCCTTTATCGGTGCTGGATTTTGGGGAGATGGCTCAAAAAGTGGGTCGTCTTTTGCCCAAGTATGAGTTAAATGAGCTGATTGACCTCGCTTTTTTGGCGTTACATGGTGAATATGGTGAAGATGGCATTCTGCAAGCCGAGCTAACCCAACTAGGGCTGCCCTACACGGGCAGCGGCATTGAAGCCTGCCAGTTGGGCATTGATAAAGCGTTGCAAAAGGAACGAATGGCGGCGCTGGGCTTCCCCACACCGCCGATTAAAATAATCGACCGGTCGCAGTTAGCGACTATAGATTTTCCGAGTCTTTACTTAGAAAGTAGTGCCACCATTGGTTGGCCTCTAGTGATCCGGCCAGCCAAACAAGGCAGCAGCATTGGCGTGGCGATTATTGACGAGCACGAAGGGGTGGAAGGATTGGCTACGGCCATATTAAGAGCCTTCTTTGTGGAAGAAATTCAGCTAGCTGACTGGTTGGCACGAGGAAGCTACGAGCAGGTGGAATATCTTAAATTCCTTACCGATATTCGCGATGGTATTGGCTTTCCGCTAGACGCTACCCACAAGGGGCACAGGCTTACACTTTACCACCCAGAGGATTTATTGCAATACCTCAACGAGCGGGCTGCTACCGACCCACACGCTAGTGTCCTCTTAGAGGGGCATCAGCAAGAGGAGCAAGTTTTGCTAGAGGGTTTTATAAAAGGAAAAGAGTTTTCTTGTATTGTACTACGTACCTTAGCGGGTGGTTCGGTAGCCTTGCCGCCTACGGAAATCAAGAAAGGCAGCGAGGTCTTCGATTACCGTAGCAAATATCTACCTGGGCTTAGCCGGAAGGTAACGCCTATTGAACTAGCGAGCGAACAAATAGAAGCTATTAGACGCGAATGTGAGCGACTTTTTATAGCTCTGGGCTTTGGCGTTTATGCGCGGATTGACGGTTTTTATGGTCACGATGGTAGCATTTACCTCAACGACCCGAATACTACTTCGGGGATGTTGCCCTCTTCGTTCTTCTTTCACCAAGCAGCAGAGATAGGGCTCAACCCGAGCCAATTCCTCACGGCTGTTGTTCACCTCTCCTTGTGGGAGCGGCAGCAGGAAGGTAACGACTTTGCAGCGGAACTAAGAGTGGAGCTGGAAAAACAAATAGCACGCCAACAGCAAGCGGCTGCCCACAAAGAAAAGGTGGCCGTTTTATTAGGTGGTAGCAGTTTTGAGCGCCACATCAGCGTAGAGAGTGGCCGGAATATTTTTGAAAAACTAGCTAGTAGCGACCGCTATGCCCCCATCCCCGTTTTTCTAACCAGCGCGGAAGGAGTGGAAAGAATAGAAAGCCAACAATACCAAAATGGAGAAGAGGGGGATTTATACTACGGTCTCTATCGCTTGCCCATCAATCTGCTACTAAAAGACAATGCCGACGATATACGGGATAAAGTGCTACACTTTTCGGAGCACCCGATTTTAGCGACTATCCGTCAGGAATGTACTGCCATTACCAGTTTATATGCTGGGCAGCAAGTATCCTTTGCGCCGCAACTCACCAATTGGGATGCGCTTGCCAAGGAAGTCGGAGCTGTTTTTATCGCCCTGCACGGCAGGCCGGGAGAAGATGGCCAAATACAAATACAACTAGAGGCTCGGCAGCTTCCGTACAATGGTTCTAGTGTTAGGAGTAGCAATACGACAATTCACAAATACCATACGCTACAAAAGCTACAAGCGGCCGGTTTCCCTATAGCAAAGCAGTGGTTAGCGAGTAAGTCAGATTTTTTAGCCGGCGAAACGGCCTTTTATGAAAGGGTGGAAAATCGTTTTGGTTATCCTCTTATTGCTAAGCCCGTGGACGATGGCTGTAGTGCGGCGGTGAAAGTGATTAAGGGCCGCGATGAGTTACAGGCCTATAGCCGCCTGATGTTTAAGGTAGCCGACTTAAACGAGCCCCAAGCTAGAAAGGAGCTACGCCTAAAAGCTAAAGAGGAGTTCCCCACAAAAAACAGCATCCTTTTTGAGGAACTGATCACGGCTCAGGGAGCCGTTAAATTCCTAGAGATTACAGGCGGCATGATCACACACTATGAGAACGGCCGTTGTGTATATGAAGTCTTCGAGCCAAGTGAAGCCTTAGCAGGGGGAGAGGTGTTGAGCTTAGAAGAGAAATTTTTAGCCGGAGAAGGGCAGAACCTCACACCCGCACGGCTTTTTACCGAGCAGTATAATTACGAGCAGATTGCTAGCCAAGTGAAGCGAGATCTCGCGGCCGTTGCGCAATTACTCGAAGTAGAAGGCTACTGCCGCATCGACGCTTTCGTGCGTATTTTTGCCAACGGCAAGGCCGAAACCATCGTGATAGAAGTCAATAGCTTGCCTGGTATGACACCTGCTACCGCTATTTTTCATCAAACTGCGCTGGCCGGTATGCAGCCCTACGACTTTATCGATCGCTTACTACAGTTTGGCATCCAACGGCAGGCTCTGCGAGCAGCCGCGATAGGATCCAAGACGCAGCCGCTAGTAAGCGAGGCTGCTACCTTAAGTACCGCTGCACCTAGCCAAGTCTTAAGGCCCACTACCCAAGCCAGCCCAACCGACGATACGAACCTAGCGGCTGCGACGAAGCATCGCCGCCATTTCACGCCATCATTAACAACAGAAAATACAAGTATGCCTAACAAAAAGGGCTTTTTTGCCAAGCTGCTGCACTTATTAAAGCAGCCTGCTTTTTGGAAAAATATGGGGTTTTTATTTGCCATCCTATTGCTTGCCTTCTTCGGCCTGCGGGGCTGTTTAGCGGTCTATACGCATCACGGCGAAGCCATCTTGCTACCTGATTTAGAGGGTAAGCAGTTGGAAGAGGCGCGCCGAATTGCAAAAGACCGAGGCCTCAAACTACAAGTCGTTAAAGGGCCTTTTGACCCCGATCGCGACCCAGGCTTGGTTATCCTGCAGCAGCCAAAAGCCGAAAGTAGGGTAAAGCGCAACCGCTCCGTTTACTTAACGGTATTGAGCGATGAAGCCCCCTTGATTAAACTGCCCTCTCTGGTGGGTAGCTACGACTATGAACAATATACCCGCCGCTTAGACCCCCTGAAAATTTCCTATTACGTAGCCGAGCAGGTATATGACCCGAAGCAAGAGGAAAATACCATTCTACATTTCTACTACGATGAGCAAAAAATAGAAGACCAAGACCTCCGCAAGGGCGTGAAAGTGCCACAAGGTGCTCGGCTCGGATTTGTTGTTACTGTTAGGCGAACGGGCGAGGTGAGCGTTCCTGATCTGCGTTGCCGAACCTACAGCGAGGCACTTTTTATCATCGGAGGCTACAACTTAGAAATAGGAGAAAGCAGCGGCGTTGATACCAACCGAGACCAAGCTTACATCACCAGAACGGAACCTAGCAGTGGCACTTCCGTAGAGGAGGGAACGGCCATACGAGTTTTCCTCAGCGCGGAGTATCCTGAAAATTGTGATTAAGGCAGCACAAAATTCGCTGCTCATAGCCGGTTTGAGAATTTACCGAACCCGTCTAAAGATCAAGTGCTACGATTAAGGAAAAAGAAGACGGTACTAAAAGCCGCCTAGCAGCGTTACTTATTGGGCAACTGCTTTACCGCAAGCCCTCGTGTATATTTAGAGCCATGAACTACCAACTACTACTACGCAGCCTTCTAGGCTTGCTCTTTGTAAGCAGCTTACAAGCGCAACAGATCGTTCCTTTGAGCGGCTACGAGCCATTGAGTGCTCCGGATAAAGACCGCCCAGCGGCTTTTCCTAAAATGAACTGTGATACGGAAATCGATGGCTTGCTACGGCTGCTCAGTGGCGATAGCCTACAGATTCAAATAGAAGCAGATACCTTTGGTTACCCTGCGGGTAGTGCTTACCGCTGTCTGAATTGTGAAAGTCTGAATTATGGCAGCTTGCGCGCTACGGCCACCGGCTTCACGTACCTAGCTAATGATGGTGTGGAGCAGGGCTTAGATACCTTGAGCTTGGCCTATTGCAAAGCCGATGGCGATAGCTGTACTTTTGCTGAAAGACGTATTGTGCTGGTACAAAGACCCGCTCGCTCTTTCTCTTTCCCTGTAAGGGTGTTAGCGCCGGGTGCCCGCAGCACGGTGAGCGTGCCAACCGATGAACTACCCGGAGGACTAAGCTGCCGCCAGTTCGTAAACTGCGAAAATGCCAATTACACAGGCCGTGGTCAAGAGGCTCTTTTCTTATTTAATCAAACGGTTAGCAACGACTTCCGCTACGAAGCGGCTCGTATGGCAGGCACCGATCTAGTTTGTCTTCAGCTTTGTAATGCCTTGGGGCTATGCGATACGTACACCTTTCCTTTTAGAGTGGAGCGGCCGAATGTTAATCTACCTTTCTTTGATGATTTTTCTCGGGAAAGCCTTCGCCCCGATCTGCAACTTTGGCAGGATGAGGACGTGCTGATTAATAGGAATTTTGCGCAAGCACCGCCCTCTTTAGGCGTGGCCACTTTTGATGCAGTTGATTCCAAAGGGCGTCCCTACGTTAGCATAGGTAGTGCCTATACGCCTCGTGACTATTTAACCTCTGCGGGTATCAATATGCTTGGCATCAACAATGCTACGCTCACGTTCTACGTACAGCCTCGTGGACTGGGCGACCGGCCTGAAAGGCAAGACTCTCTAGTATTGCAATTCCGGCACCCATCTGGTGTATGGCAAAGGGTTTGGTCTTCAGAGGGGCTATCCTCTGGCGAGAGTGTTTGCAGCGAGCGCCCCTTTCAAGGGGTACGCATTCCACTAGACGCAGTGTATAGTTACAACGGCTTCCAATTTCGGTTTTACAACCTCAGCAACCAAGTAGGCGCTTTGGATCATTGGCATTTGGACTATGTGAAACTAGATGACCTCTTCACCGAGCTTAACCTCAACGATATTGCCCTCAATCAGTTGCCTAGTGGTGTTGTAGAGCCTTATCTGGCTATGCCTTATCGACAATTTGCCGCTGGTGGCGAAGCACTGCTTAGAACCAACTTAGAGGTAGGGGTGTGGAATCATGCCGCCCCTAACCCCTTCCTGCCGGCTACTGCTTCTACCTACGATATCCGAGAAGAGAATACCAACGCCAATCTACTGAGCAATATTAGTTTTAGCAGCCTCGATGCCATACCCGCTGCCGAGCCTTTTATAGGACAAGAAGATATCAGTAGTCTAGGGGGCAATCTGTTTAATAATTACAGCAATGCACTGCTTAACCTGGCGAATACAGGCACAGAAAGCTACCGTGTCACAACGGAATATAACCTCAATGGCAATACCAGCACCTTCGTTGAAAATATGGTGCCTGGCATCGGTTTATGGGTGGCGGCTAATAACAGAGCGAGCCAAACAACGGTCTTCGATGATTACTATGCCTACGACGATGGCAGTGCTGAGCTGGCTATGCAAGCCCTACCGGGCCAAACCGTTGTGCAAGCCTTTGAAGCCTATGTGCCCGAGCGCCTCAATGGCATCAGTATTCGCTTACCGCGCACCGTGGCCAGCACCAGCCAGCTGCGTATTCGCTTGGTGGTGTATATCGGCGAATTAGAAGGTACGCAGCCCGATTATTTCTTGGAGGTGAACCCGATTTATCCCGAAGATTTTTACCAAGATAGTCTTCAAGGCTTCACTTCCTATGCCTTTGAGGAGCCTATCGAGTTACCGGTGGGCACCTTCTACGTCGGTTGGCAGCAGTTAGGTAATTGCATCGATTGTGTTACGGTGGGTTTAGACCGAAGCCACATCATTCCCAATACGCGCTTTTTTAACAACGGGGGGGCTTGGTTTCCTTTCGATGGATGTGCCACCGGTGCCATAATGCTGCGCCCCCTAGTAGGTAATAGCCCTGTGCTAGAAACAGCCGTGGAGGAAGTGGCTGCGGGGGAGAAAACCGTTTTGGCTACCCTTTTCCCTAATCCGGCTAGCCAGGTGGCGCACATTCGCCTTCACCCTGGCTTTTATCCCGATCAATTACATTGGACTTTACACGATCTTTCAGGCCGCTTGCTGGCACAAGCAAAGGGAAATACGCAGATCAACCTACAATCATTCCCTGCCGGGGTGTATTTCCTGCAGTTGCGCGATCAAAACAGCGGCTTCGTACAAAGAGAGAAGCTGGTGGTGCGCTAGGAAGCCACACAAAAGGCTTGCGCTACCAAGAAAAGCCTTGCCCCTGCACGAGTTGCAAAGAAAAAAGAATGGTGAGGAAAGAGCCGAACTATCAAAAATTACGCCTGCTGAAATCACTAGGGAGTAGGTAAATCTCCTTTTTGTTGGCTGACGCTGGGGCAAGGGCTAGTTGTAGTGTAAAAAGGGGGGTAGGAGGGGCTCGCTCTCAACCAACCAAGCCTTTGAAGCGGCTTACCGCAGGAAAGGGAAAAAATCAGCCTTTGGCTCAACCATTCCGTCTATTTAAAGGTTTTCAGGGCTAGGGAGGAAGGATCAAAAGAAAGTCTGTCCGAAGAACTAACAATCATCATTACATAAGCAATGGACATTACAACCCAACAGCTCAAAGAGCGCCAAGCCGCTGGCGAAAAAGACTTCGTATTACTGGATGTGCGCGAGGATTATGAAAGAGCCGAGTTCAACATCGGTGGTATGCACATCCCGCTGGGAGAAGTATCCGCCTCTATTGATAAACTCATCCATTACCGCGATCAGGAGATTGTGGTGTATTGCCGCAGTGGTAAACGCTCGGCGGTGGCGCAGTCGTTGTTGCAGCAGTCGGGCTTCAAAAACGTTCGAAATCTAGAAGGAGGGATGCTAGCTTATGCTGTGGATTAGGCGCACTTAATCGCCTTTTTATTTCCTAGTTTTGATGAAGACCTCGTAGCCTTTTGCTCGTACTTGTTGCGCTAGTTGTTCTGCGCGGCTGTAGCTATCGAGTGCCTCTACCAGTGCCACGGCATAGGCTCCTCGGTTGGTGTAGCCCATTTCAGTGGACTTAAAGCCGCTAGCGCGCAGGTTTTTAACGCGGTCTTTTGCATAAATTTCCTGCCGGAAACTGCCTGCGATCACTAAGTATTTACCGCCTCGGCTGCTGTTGGTGCTGGAAGTTGTGCCTGTGGTGCTAGTATTTTTCTCTGTTTCGCTCATGTAATCGGTGCTAGGTGGCGTCACTACCTCCGTCGTTTGATCGGGTGCTGCGGAGTCTGTTTCATCGTCGTTATAATAATCGTCTAATCGGCTACTATTTGCATCGGTATCGATAGCGGGGTCGGCTTCTATTGGGGTATTGCTTACGTTTGCTGGAGGTGGAGCCTCGTCGGTATATCTGCTAGGATCCAGCACAATCTCAGACTGATCCACTCGTCTAGTAGGCCCTGAAGATTCACTAAATACCTGTGTTAGGATGTAGGCCAGTACAATTAGGCAAGCAATTAGGACGACAGGGACGAGTATGTCAAATTTACGCATGGTAGGTAGTATTTAGCACAAAGATAAGGCCTTCTGCTTGAATAAGCGAAAGTTAAAGTTTCCTGCCCCCCCCTCTGCAGCCGTTTGATGTTCCGCCGAACAAGGCTAATGTTGGTTAGGGTAGTACAAGATAGCGGCAAGCGGGAGGAGCCTTAGAAAGAGACGACCTCCTGATAGTCTAGCGGGTAGGTGCTAGTATATCCTAGCACTTTGTATTTCAATTCGCCTTGGATGCGCAGTGCTACTTGCTGTTTGGCTAACATATTCAGGAGAAGGCTAATTAACTCCAGTTGTTTGCCCTGAAAGGTCTGTTTATCGAGGCTAATCTGTATAGGCATAGTGAATTTTTCCTGGGCGGGCACTTCAAAGGCGGGGCTTTTAAGCTGTGAAAAAGCTACGTCATTCACCAAGAAGGAAAGTTCATCAGATTCAAAAGTGCCGCCTAAGACATTTGGGTTATGGAACTCTAGGAGCAGCAAGAAAACAACGGCGTTTGCCTTTTTCTCTAGCAGTTGAATTGCCTTCACCTTTTGGAATACGGGCTCTTTATTAACAGAGCAGCCTGTGAGCAGCCAAATAGTCGATAGTGTTAGGAGTAGGAGTGTTTTCATCTTAGCGGTTGATTTGTATTAAAAACACAAATATATACTTAAATCGATGTAGTTTGAGAATTTCTCACTTGTTTTCCACGCCTTTAGCTGCATCAAAAAGCCTCGCTGCCCGTACGGGTGCCTGCGTTTTTTTACTTGCCAAAGACGCGAATAAGGGCGCGATAATTTTCCCAACGCTGCGTGAAACGATCACCGAAGGTAAACCACATCGGTTCAAGTATAGCGATTTTAGGGATTCAGCTTCCCGCCCCTAGTGCTGAACAAATGCAATGAGGACATAAGGTATATCCAATTCTTGTAAGAACAGCCACGCTAGGCGACTGCCTTGCGGCCGCTTCAAGGCTTAGATTGAGATAAGTGCTGTACATGATTTTGCTACTTAAAAACGTTATAAGAGGGAGTGACTATTCAAGACACATTCAGTCAAAAACAAAAAGAAACTACTTTGAAGAACTATTTTTTACGCACATTGCTGCTACTTATGTTAGTGAGCAGCTGCACGACCCAGCAAATAAATGATACGCTTAACGCTGTACTCAGCGGAGGGCTAACCACGGAAGACATCGGGCAGGGTCTTAAGGAAGCCCTCAATATTGGGGTCCAAAAAGGAGCGAATGACCTTTCGCAAAACGGCGGATATTTCAATGATATGGCTTATCGCATTTTGTTGCCAGAGGAAGCGCAAGTGGTAACGCGCAAGCTTAGTGGTATCCCTGGCTTCACCGACCTAGAATCGGTGGTGATTCGCAAGATTAATCAGGGTGCTGAGCTGGCCGCTAAGGAGGCAGGCCCTATCTTCCTGAACGCTATCAAGCAGATGACCATACAGGATGCTATGGGTATTTTGAAGGGCGAGCGAAATGCGGCCACTGCTTACCTTGAGCGCGTTACTTTCGATGAGCTGTATAGCAAGTTCAACCCTATCATTGTGTCGGCTTTAGATCAGTTCGATGCCCGCCAAGTTTGGGGAGACGCCACCACGGCTTATAACCGTATCCCTTTCATCAATCCCGTGAATACGAGCTTAGAGGATCATGTGACGCGCCAAGCCTTGAGAGGACTATTCAAGAAAGTGGAGCTGGAGGAAGAAAAGATACGAACCGACATCAATGCCCGGAGTAGCGAATTACTACGCCGTGTTTTTGCACAGCAAGATTAACAGCACTATTTTTTCAAAAATCCTGTATCTTGTAGGCGGAAAACAGTTTTCTATTTGTAGTATCAAAACACACACACTATGCGTTGGCAAGGCAGACAAGGAAGTTCAAATGTAGATGATCGCCGCGGTGGCAGTGGCAGCAGCGGTGGTCGTAAAGCGGCGGGCGGTATTGGGATCGGTTCCATCATCATTGTTATTCTAGCGATGATATTCGGCTTCAATCCGTCGAGTTTACTTAATATTTTAGGAGATGGGGGAGGTGCTTTGGCAGCTCCTACTACGCAAAGCACCCCTGGCGACCAGCCATCAGATCAGATGGGGCAATTCGTTTCAGTAGTGCTGAAAGAAACCGAGAACACCTGGAATAAGATTTTCAGAGAAAGCTACGGTGCGCGCTATCGCGAACCGGTATTGGTGCTTTTTAGCGGGGAGGTACAATCAGCTTGTGGCTTTGCTAGTGCTGCCACGGGGCCTTTTTACTGCCCAGCCGATCAGCAGGTGTATATTGACCTAGCTTTTTACGATCAACTGCGTACCCGATTTAAAGCGCCTGGAGAGTTCGCAATGGCTTATGTGGTGGCTCATGAGGTAGGGCATCACATTCAAAACCTGTTGGGCTACAGCAGCCAAGTACAGCAAGCTAAAAGACGCGTGAAAGAAGCAGAGGCAAACGCCCTGTCGGTTCGTTTAGAATTACAAGCCGACTACCTAGCAGGTGTTTGGGCACACTTTGCTGACCGCTCCGCAGGCATCCTAGAACAAGGTGATATAGAAGCAGCTCTCCGAGCAGCCCACGCCATTGGCGATGATAATATACAGAAGCAGTCGCGTGGCTATGTAGTGCCGGAATCTTTTACTCACGGCACTTCGGAGCAGCGAATGCGCGCATTCAGCACAGGGTATAAAACAGGAGACGGCTCGAAAGCAGCACTCGATTATTTCTTTCAAGCTAAAGAATTGTAGGGCAGCTAAGCAGCTAGTGGCTTAAAAGCCGCTAAGCCTTTCTAGGCTTAGCGGCTTTTTGCTTTCTTAAAACTACCACTTAAGCAGCCGAGCAAATAAATGATCTTATCTTTGCCATCTGGTCTGTATAGATGAATTGGTCTTATGTTGATGATACAAAATATACTAGTAAGCGACGACTTACTAGACGAGCGCTTTGCTTGTAACCTAGCAGCCTGCAAAGGAGCCTGCTGTTGGGAGGGCGATTATGGCGCGCCTTTGGAGGAAGAAGAGTTACGTATCCTAGCAGATATTTATCCTACCCTCGCTCACCGACTATTACCTGCGGGAAGAGCGGCTATTGAAGCGCAGGGCCTTTGGGTAGAAGCCCCTGACGGTCATGGCCCAGCAGCCACATTGGTAGAAAATGGTGCTTGTGCTTACCTGACTAGAAACGAAGCAGGCATTGCACTTTGCGGAATCGAACAAGCTTATAGAGCAGGGGAGATTGACTGGCCTAAGCCCATTAGCTGCCACCTTTATCCCATTCGGGTTACTAAGCTACCGCTCGCAGAAATGGAGGCGCTCAACTACGATCGCTGGGATATTTGCGCAGCAGCCTGCACTAAAGGCAGGCAGGAGAACATACGCATCTTTGAATTTGCTAAAGATGCCTTGATACGGCGCTATGGGCAGGCTTGGTACGAAGAATTGGAAGCTGCTTTTGCGTATAGAGAAGCATAAAAAAAGACCGACACACACTGTGCGTCGGCCTCGAAATAAACACCTAAAACCCTATTAACAAATCTTGAAACTTCTAATGAAAGAAGTTGATTAATCTCTTATAGCTAGGAAACAATACGAACAGTTGTTTGGTTGAATCCTGAAGTAAAGATTTTTCTTTCCCTCTTTTGCTCCTGCAAATTTACGGCAAAGAATTTAGATGTACAAACATTTATCAAAAAAAAGTGAAAAAAAGTTATTTTTTAACACTTCCATCGCTTCTATCTTGCTTTTATGTCTTGGATTGATTGGTTGATTGCGGCAATACTGGCCTTCATTATGCTCTCGATAGGGCTTTCGTTACAGCGTAGGAGCTTTCAGTTGTTGTTAGCTAGGCCGCAAGCGCTTTTTTTAGGCATGGGGCTGCAACTGCTGGTATTGCCACTGCTAGCATTGATAGTGGCTACTTGGTGGCCTTTACCAGCGGCCTTTCAGGTTGGTATTTTGATTTTGGCGGCTTGTCCAGGGGGAATGACGAGTAATTTCATCAGTTACTTGCTTAAAGCCAACACGGCCTTAGCGGTAAGTTTAACCCTTTCGAACAGCTTTGTGACCATGCTAAGTGTGCCGATCATCATCAATTTGGGCTTACAATATTTCTTTGGCAGTGGGGGGCTTTATAGCCTACCTTTTTTACCCACAGCGGGGCGTATTTTCAGCATAGTCTTGGTGCCGGTGCTGTTAGGGGTGGCTTTTAGAGCCTACTACCCGCTCACCGCAAAGCGTTTGCAGCTATGGTTTCGGTGGGCGAGCATGCTGCTACTAGCGCTAGTATTCATTATCAAAGTATTTGCACCAGCCGAATCGGGCGGGAGTGCACTCACCAGCCAAGAGGTGCTGATGATCCTACCGGCTTCTTTACTAGTGAATCTGCTAGCGCTGTCGTCGGGTTTTATATTTGGCCGTTTACTAGGTTTTTCTAAAGACGATCAACTGACTATGGGTGTTGAGGTGGGCATACAAAACACGAGCTTGGCTTTTTTGATTGCCACTACTTTACTACACAACGACGATATGCTCAAGCCCGCTCTGGTCTATGCTACCTTTAGCTTTCTCACTGCCTTAGCTTACGGCTTGCTACTCAAACCAAAGCAGTGGGGGGCCTTGAAGCAAGAGTTCCAAGAACTAAAAAAACGTATCCGAGGCAACTTTTAAGACTCTTTTGCCTATTTGGAAGGTGGGAACAAAATTCTACCTTACCTTTGCAATCGTTTTGTGTAAATGCCCAGAACAATAGGAAATCGTTTAGGCAAGAGCCTCGCTCGAGCTGAAAAACTAAGACAACAAGCAATATGGCTGGCGAACTGCAACTCTACAACACCCTCACGCGGCAAAAAGAAGTCTTTCAACCCCTTACCCCTGGCTTCGTGGGCATGTACGTTTGTGGGCCCACGGTGTATAATTCCGTTCATCTAGGCAATTGCCGTACCTTCGTTAGCTTCGATATTATCTACCGCTATTTACAGCACAAAGGCTATCGGGTGCGATATGTCCGCAACATCACAGATGTAGGCCACTTAACGGATAGCGGGGAAGACAAAATGAGCAAAGGAGCCATTCTGGAAAGGCTCGAACCCATGGAAGTAGCACAGAAATACACCAACGACTTCCACAATATGATGCGGATTTTTAACACCCTGCCGCCTAGCATAGAACCCACCGCCACGGGCCATCTCATCGAGCAGATCGAAATGGTAAAAGCCATCCTAGCTAATGGACTGGCTTATGAAGTGAACGGATCTGTCTATTTCGATGTCAGCGCCTACAATGAAAGGATGTCGAAAGAGGTGGCTGACGCAGGGGCAAGTGTAACTTCTTGCAGAAAAGGCCTCGCTTATGGCAGCCTCTCCGGCCGAAAGCTAGAAGACCTCCTAGTGGAAACTCGCGAGCTCAAAAGCCAAGACGAAAAACGCAATCCTGCCGACTTTGCCATTTGGATGAAAGCGCATGCCGATCATATCTTGCGCTGGCCTAGCCCTTGGGGCGAAGGCTTCCCCGGCTGGCATTTAGAGTGTTCGGCTATGAGCACCAAATACCTCGGGGCGCAGTTTGATATTCACGGTGGCGGCAACGACCTGAAATTCCCACACCACGAAAACGAAATTGCCCAGAACATAGGTGCTTGTGGTTGCGATGGAGCTCGCCACTGGTTACACACCAATATGTTGTTAATGAACGGTCGTAAAATGAGCAAGAGTGACGGTAATACCATCACCCCTGAACAGCTCTTCACCGGCCAAAGCGAACACATTAGCCAGGCTTATTCTCCTATGGTGCTCCGCTTTTTTATGCTACAGACCCATTACAGTAGCACCATGGATATTAATGACGAGGCACTCCAAGCCGCCCAAAAAGGCTACCAACGCCTGATGGAAGGCTATCGTAACCTTCTTGGCCTACAGGCAAGCGGGAAGGCGCAAAATGGCACGGTCGGCAAAGCAATTAAAGAAAGCCTCGCAGCGGCCTTCATGGAAATGGACGATGACTTCAACACCCCTAAGGCGCTAGCCAAAGCCTTTGAGGTGGTCACGAAGATCAATGCCCTCAAAGGAGGCCAACTTAGTTTGGAGGAGGTAAATCCTGCCGATTTAGCGAGCATCCAAACCGACTTTAAGGCCCTTATTTTCGACGTCTTCGGCCTGCTAGACGAAGCGGCCGCTGGCGGCAACAATAGTGCTCATGCCGAAGCCTTAGAAGGTATTATGCAAGTGTTACTCGAAATTAGGCAACAGGCAAGAACCGATAAGAACTGGAGCTTATCCGATCAAATTCGCGATGCCATTAGCACCGCCGGTATCACCGTCAAAGACGGCAAAGAAGGAGCTAGCTGGACACTAGGATAAGAATGTACAGAAAGGCAGCGCGCAGCGCTGCCTTTCTGTACTAGCTCGACTCAATCCGCTCGACCCGAACCACTTCGCTTTAGGTCTATTACTTTTCGTCTGCATCCGAAGAGCGTTGCTCATCGGCTCCTTTCAGATAGGTGGGTAAGTTTAGGCCGGCCATATTAAACAAATCATTGAGAGGGGGAACTGTTTTCATCATACCGGAAACGAAGTTAGCGGTGGAAGAATTTCCGTTTTCTCCTTGGCCGTTACCAGAGTCCCAAACGGTGATTTTATCAATTTTGATATTCTTAACCGCCTCTACTTGCGTTCTTACTAGTTCGGGTAGTTTCTCGATGAGCAGTAGTTGGAAGGCTTTATTAGGGTCTCCGCCGGCGGCAGCCACTACTTCTTTATAGCCTTCTGCTTGCTTGGTGAGTATTTCGAACAAGCCCTTTGCCTCGGCTTCCATTTTCGCAAAGATGGCATCGGCTTCGCCTTTGGCATTTTCTCGGATGGTTTCAGCGGTAGCTTGGGCTTCGATGATGGCTCTTTGCTTCGCTATTTCAGCAGGCACAACAATGTTCGCGATTTGGGTAGAGCGCTCCCGCTCTGAACGAGCTAATTCGGCTTTTTGCTCGGCTAGGTAAGACTCTTCTAAAGCGCGGGCTTGCTGTACTTTTTCAGAGGCTAAGGCTGTTCTCAAAGCCTCGGCTTCTTTCTCCCTACGGTTCGCTTCAGATTGTGCGATAGCGATTTTAGCTTCGTTTTCTCCCTGTATAGCGATGGCGTTGGCTTCGGATGTTTTGACACGGGTATCTCTTTGGGCTTCTGCCTTTCCGATGGTTTCGTCCCTTGCGGCGGTGGCAATACTGATCTCTCGGTCTTTTTGTGTGATAGCGATTTTTACGTCTCGATCGCGGTGAGTTTCAGCGATCTGCGTATCCTTTTCCCGATCGGCTACCGCTTTTCCCGTTTCGCCTATTTTCTCTTGCTCGGCAACGCTGATTTTTGCTTCGTTGATGGCTTTTGCTGCCGCTTCTTTACCGAGTGCTTCAATATAGCCTGACTCATCCTTAATGTCGGTAACGTTCACGTTGATTAGCTTCAGGCCAATTTTTTTGAGCTCGCTATCCACGTTTTTAGAAATATTATCGAGGAACTTATCGCGGTCGGAGTTGATTTCTTCAATGGTCATGGTAGCGATTACCAAACGGAGTTGGCCGAATAGAATGTCTTTAGCGAGCTCCTGAATATCGCCCGCTGTTAAGCCTAACAACCTTTCAGCGGCTGTGTTCATGCTATCGGTTTCGGTAGAGATAGCAATCGTGAAACGGCAGGGAACATCAACGCGAATATTTTGGCGGCTAAGGGCATTGGTTAGGTTCGCCTCGATGGAGATCGGCTTTAGATCGAGGTAGGAGTAGTCTTGGATAACGGGCCAGATAAAGGCGCCGCCGCCGTGAATACACTTGGCGGAGGTACCGCCAGTGCGCCCATAAACGACCAGGATTTTATCGGATGGGCAGCGCTTGTAGCGCGAAATAAGCGCGAGCGTGGTTACAAACAAAACGACTGCTGCAACAATGATAATTGTGATGGGTGCCATAATGAATTGGTTAAATGGTTTCTACGATTAAGAGATTATTGTTTTCGATTGCAACGACTCTAATACGGGAGCCCGTTGGTATTTTGGGGCCTTCCGTCATAGCTTCTAGCTCGCGGACGGAGCCCTTTACGCTGATCAAAATTTTGCCAATGCCCTGTTTGTTTTCAGGAATACTCAGATACACTTCTCCTTCTAGGTGGAGGGTGCTAGCGATTTGGAAGGAGTTATCTTCGGCTAGTTTGACCAATTGCCCAATAAGGAGAAAGAACAAATTGACGAATAAGATACCTACCCCTAGTGCGACCACTACCAAGATAGCCTTATGGGTGATATGATGGTAAAAGGAGATACCCGACCAGCTAAAGCCCAGCAAAAAGTTGATCAGATTGCGGAGGGAAAAAAGCTCGAAAGGTGTATCGATTCCACCAGTATGCCCACTTAAGTCGGCTTCTCCTCCATCCGAGACATCCGTGCCGAGGAAGGTCATGATAGTTTGGAGTACGAACAGCAGGCTAGCAGGAATGGCTACAAACCAAAAAGCCCTTAACAGCGGTTCCAATTGATCTAGCATTTCGATTAGGTTCAAGTTGTTATGCTTTTGGTGATAGGAAAAGTCATTTTACGTGCGTCGGCTCTGCGTTCCACTATGCAGCGGAGCACTACTTTAGGCTTGGTAAGATAGTACTAAATTAAGGATCGAGCGGAAGAAAGCAAAATTAAATCAGACAAACGGCTAGATTTGATAGACCTATTGCTTCTCAGCGTATAATAGGGCACAATACTAGATATACCCAAACCACATCGGTTCAAGTATCAATGGCTATCGAAGCCTACTATTACCGATAGTTGACGGCTCGGGCTTCGCACACCGCCACGGGCAGCCACGAAGCGTAACCACTTCGTTTTAAGTATATTTCCCTGTGCGGGGATAAAGTGAAAAAAAACGCCCGAAAAACTACTAGAGCTTTTCGGGCGCGGCAGCCATTTTTGGCAGTGAGCGTGCTTAGAATTGGTGGCTGATACCTAAAGGATTTGGGCGGACAAAAACTAGAAGCTATAGTTTAAGGATAAGCTAAAAATGGTGCCTGGTCTCAGGCTAGTGAACAGTTCGTCTCTAGCATTGAATGCTTCGAATACGAATTCGCGTCTAGCATTTAATATATTACCAGCTTTAAATCCGGCGGCTATGCGCTTGCTTGCGCCGAATTTTTTATTCAGTGCAAAGTTCAGGCTATTAAATGGCACGGTATATACGTCTGGGCGGTCAGCGATACCAACAAAGGACAGTGTTCTACCTTGAACATTGTAAAACACTCCCATGTCAAAAGTATTATCGCTATTGTTGTAGGCAAGACCAGCGTTGATGATGTAAGGAGCCTGGCCAGCCATATCACGAGTGGCTTTTATTGTTTGACCTACCCGAGCGTTGAGTACTCTAGATTGGAATTCAGTAGGTGACATATCGATGCTGGATTGGGTGAAAGTTAGGTTGGAACTGAAGGTGAAATTTTCTAGTCCATCACTGATGAAATCCAATGTTTTT
>DAINNZ010000029.1:0-10912 GCA_036735605.1 Lewinella sp.
ACGGTGCCAATGAGGGCATTCGTGAGTTCATTCGCTTCTTGGAAAAGCCCCTCTTCGAGTAGCTTTACCCGCACTCGTTCCTTAAGCTCAGCAGCCGCTTTTTTGGTGAAGGTGGTGGCGATGATCCCACTGGCTCTCACTTGTTGGCTGCTGAGTAAATGGGTGAGTTCTTCCGTGAGTCGGTACGTTTTTCCGCTGCCAGCACCTGCTGAAATGATCTTAATATGGCCGAGCGACGACATAGGAATTGATTTTAAAGCGGCAAGATAGGGAAAAAATAGTATTGACAAGGTGCTTACATAGAAGGGCGGTTTTTGCCGGCCTCTAGCCCAGCGGTGTGTTGTTAGCCAATTTTTTAAAGCCTTTGAGGTAGCAATTTCCACTTTCTATATCAAAGTAGCTTTCAGCAACAGTTCTCGCTACCGAACCGGTTGATTTAGTAGTTGGGCAAGTATGCAGGGGCAAGACTTCCTTAGTAGCGCAAGGGCGCAAGCTCCTTCGCTGAATAAGCGACTAGGGAGTCTTGTTGGTCACTCTCTTGCGCTACAAAACAAACCCTTGCCCCCGCCTTTGGCCAATAAAAAGGACAGACAAGTAGCGAAGGGAAATCTAAGCCAAAGGCACAAAAAAAAGACGGATAGGGAGAGCGGCTGGCAGCGTAGAGACCTTGGTAAAGCCTACGTTTATTTGCTCAGTGGTATTTGTGAATAGAGATGTTCGGCGAGGCTTTTCAACGAAGTTTAGAACAAAATTGGCTGCTTGCAGCCCTTTGATGGCCTGCCGAACAACTCTAATAGCTAAAAACTAGCTATCTTGTTGCTAAAATTGAGTTTATGCGATCATTCTTCAAGTTCTTAGGATTTCTTTTGCTTGCCTTACTGTTGTATGTAGGTGGATTTTTAGTGTACGGCACATTCACCGATTGGAAACCGGCGGCCGAGATCCCCCTTCGGGCTATTGGCCCGGGTGCTAGCGAAGCGGCTATTACAGATTCTACGCTCAGCTTTGTCATTTGGAATGTAGGCTATGGAGGCTTGGGCGCGCAGGAAGCTTTTTTCTACGACCAAGGGCATTTTTTCTGGACGACACCAGGGAAAGTACGCGTTCCGGAGCAGCGGGTAGCGCAATATGTGGATGGGATGGAGCAAACGGTCAAAGAATTGGCGGCCGATTTTTACTTATTACAAGAAGTGGATACGAGTAGCCGCCGTTCTTGGTACACGGATCAGTTGGATAGTATGCAGCTTCGCTTACCGGGCTATGCAGCTTATTTTGCGATGAACTACAAAAATGAGCGAGTACCCATACCGATTTTTCATTTCTGGGATCACTATGGTTACGTTCGGGGAGGCTTGGTTAGTTTTAGCCGTTTCAGTGCTGCGGAATCGCTTCGGCAGCAGTTGCCAGGCGATTTAGCTTGGCCCACGCGGCTCTTTGAGTTAGATCGCTGTGTACTTCGGCAGGTATTCCCTACGACTTGGGGCAAGGAACTAGTGGTTTATAATATCCACTTAGCGGCCTATGACGAGGGTGGGGTAGTGAAGCAGCAGCAAATGGCTTGGCTACAAACAGCACTGCAAGCTGATTATGCCAAAGGAGCTTACGTAGTGATAGGCGGCGACTGGAACCAAGTGCCGCCAGGTTTCGATTATGCCACGTATAATCCTACTAAGCGGGCTGATTTTGAACAAATAAGTATTTCCGATACCTTCGCACCAGCGGGTTGGCAATGGGTTTATGCTGTAGATGTGCCCACTAATAGGAAGATGAATGCCGTCTATGATCGCCAAGAATCACTTAAATCTTTGATCGATTTTTACCTCATCAGCCCGAATATCCAGCTGTTAGAAGTGGAGGGTATCGATCAAGATTTCGCTTATGCCGATCATCAACCAGTGCGAATGCGGCTACGATTGAGATAGTTTATTTTGTAGAATAATTCTAAATAAGAAAATGAAATAAGTTGTTGGCTCAACTATTTTTGCTTAGATTTTTTTAAACACTACATTTGCAACATTATATCGAAGCGTAGTCTTGTTATGTGAAGATTTAACGAGCTATCTTCTGAAACAAGCAAAACACAAAAAGCACGAATTATGATCAGTTGGTTTGGTCAATTTATTACTTCAAGTATCGGTCAGAAGTTGGTGATGTCGCTCACGGGCTTATTTCTAATTTCCTTTTTGGCGGTCCATTTGTTGGGTAATTTCCAGCTTTTGGCGGGCGATGGCGGGCAGGCTTTCAATGAGTATGCCTATTTCATGACGTCCAACCCTTTAATCAAGTTTGTCAGTATCGGCTTGTATGCTTTCATTGCGATTCATACGATTCAAAGGCTATCGCTTTGGGCAAAGAATCGGGCAGCACGGGGTGTAGAGGGCTATGCCGTGAAAGTAAACCGAACTGCAGGCGCTAGCAAGGCTTCCTTCAGAATGGGTGCATTGGGAACCATTATTTTGATTTTCATTCTAGTGCATCTGTATCAATTCTGGCTACAGATGAAGCTGGGGAAGGTTCCGATGGTTAACTATACGGGTAGCGATCATGCGGTGAAGGATCTTTACACGCTTGTTGCCAGCACTTATGAGAACCCGGTCTTTGTGGTCTTCTATGTCGTCAGTATGTTGTTTATTGGCCTACACTTGTGGCATGGTTTCCAGTCGGCTTTTCAAACACTGGGTTTAAACCACAAAAAGTATAGCCCTCTCATTAAGTTAGGGGGGCAGGCCTTTAGTATTCTAGTGCCACTTGGTTTTGCGATCATCCCGATCTTGATGTATCTGAATCGTTAAAATAATCTTTTACTAACCCATCGTTCTAGCGCAGTAGCACTGGGCTTTCGGGACGATCTAAACATAGTGCATAATGTCTTTAAACGGAAATGTACCTCCTGGCTCTCTAGCCGAAAAGTGGACGCAGTATCGCTCCAACATGCCACTGGTAGCGCCTAATAACAAGCGCCGCTTAGAAGTCATCGTAGTCGGAACGGGGCTAGCGGGCGGAGCAGCAGCGGCTACTTTAGGCGAGTTGGGTTACAAGGTTAAGGTTTTTACTTTTCACGATAGCCCTCGCCGTGCGCACTCTATTGCTGCTCAGGGGGGGATCAATGCGGCGAAGAACTACCAAAATGATGGGGATAGTGTACACCGCTTGTTTTATGATACGATCAAAGGCGGCGACTACCGCAGCCGAGAGGCAAATGTTCATCGTTTAGCCGAGGTAAGTACCAATATCATCGATCAAGCGGTAGCACAAGGTGTTCCCTTCGCGCGGGAATACGGTGGTTTGTTGGCCAATCGTTCTTTTGGCGGCGTACAGGTGAGCCGCACCTTTTATGCACGCGGGCAAACGGGGCAGCAGTTGCTACTGGGTGCCTACCAGTCGCTCAGCCGCCAAGTGAGCTTGGGAAATGTAGCGCTCTACAACCGCCACGAAATGCTCGATGTGGTGATCCAAGATGGCAAAGCTAGAGGCATTGTGACCCGCAACTTGCTTACTGGTAAGCTAGAAACTTTCGGTGCGCATGCGGTGGTGCTAGGTACGGGCGGCTACGGTAATGTCTTTTACCTCTCCACCAATGCAATGAACTCAAATGCCTCCGGTGCTTGGCGAGCTGCCAAGCGAGGTGCTTATATGGCCAACCCTTGTTTTTGCCAAATTCACCCCACTTGTATCCCTGTTTCTGGTGAATACCAATCGAAGCTGACGCTTATGTCAGAGTCGCTCAGAAACGATGGCCGTGTGTGGGTACCAAAGAAAAAAGAAGATGCACAAGCTATCCGAGAAGGCCGTAAAACGGGCTTAGACATTGCGGAAGCAGATAGAGACTACTTCCTAGAGCGCCGTTACCCCGCTTTCGGTAACCTAGTGCCTCGCGACGTAGCTAGCCGTGCTGCCAAAAACGCTTGCGATGATGGCCTTGGGGTGAGTGCCACAGGCCTAGCCGTTTACTTGGACTTCAGCGACTCAATCATGCGCTATGGCCGTTCTAAGGCACACAGCCAAGGTTTAAACGAAAGCGACGAGCAGCTCGTTAAAAAACTAGGCACGGAAGTAGTAGCGGAGAAATATGGCAACCTCTTCGAAATGTATGAAAAGATCTCCGGCGAAAATCCCTACGTGATGCCAATGAAAATCTATCCTGCCATCCACTACACCATGGGAGGGCTTTGGGTAGATTACAATCTGCAAACCAATATCCCCGGCCTGTTTGCCACAGGGGAAGCTAATTTCAGCGACCACGGCGCCAATCGCCTGGGTGCTTCTGCTTTAATGCAAGGCTTGGCTGATGGCTATTTTGTATTGCCCTACACGATCGGTACTTTCCTTGCCAACGAGATTCGCACGCCGGCGGTAGATACCAAAGCAGCCGAGTTCCAGACCGCGCTCAGCGATACCAAGCAGCGCATCGATCAACTGATGAACATCAAAGGCAACCAAAGTGCCGAAAGCTTCCACCGCCGCCTAGGTAAAATCATGTGGGATTATTGCGGGATGAGCCGTAGTGCAGAAGGCTTAGTAGCAGCTCGGAAAATGATTCGAGAACTGCGAGATGAGTTCTATAGCGATCTCTTTATTCCGGGCAGCGCAGAAGAGTATAACCCAGAGCTTGAAAAAGCCCTTCGCGTGGCCGATTTCATGGAACTCGGAGAGCTCATGACCGTGGATGCTCTTGATAGAAATGAGAGCTGCGGCGGCCACTTCAGAGAAGAATACCAAACAGAAGACGGGGAAGCACTTCGCCGCGACGATGAGTACGCCTATGTTTCCGCTTGGGAATGGAACGATCAAGAGCCTATCTTACATAAAGAAGCGCTCGTATTTGAAAACGTTGAGCTGAAAACTCGCTCTTACAAATAAGCTATTTATGAAACTGACTCTCAAGATTTGGCGGCAGCAAAATGCAAATGCCAAAGGTAGTCTGCAGACCTACCAACTGGATAATGTAACAGAGCACATGTCGTTCCTCGAGATGCTCGACGTTTTGAACGAGCAGCTCATCGCCAAAAAGGAAACACCCATTGCTTTTGAGCACGACTGCCGAGAAGGTATTTGTGGCACCTGTGGCCTAGTTATCAACGGCTATGCCCACGGCCCACAGCAGGGTACTACCACTTGCCAACTGCACATGCGCCACTTCAAAGACGGCGACACGATCACCATCGAACCTTGGCGCGCGAAGGCCTTCCCCGTAGTGAAGGACTTGGTGGTAAGACGGGATGCCTTCGATCGCATCATCCAAGCAGGCGGCTACATCTCTGTGAATACCGGTCAGGCGCAGGACGGTAATGCCATTCCTATCGAAAAAGACCAGGCTGCCTACGCTTTTGATGCAGCAGCCTGTATTGGTTGCGGTGCTTGCGTAGCCGCTTGCCCTAACGCCTCGGCTATGCTATTTACTTCCGCTAAAGTGAGCCATTTATCTCACTTGCCACAAGGGAAAGTGGAAGCCACCAAACGCGCCCTCAAGATGGTAGCGCAGCACGATACAGAAGGCTTTGGCCGCTGTAGTAACATCACGGCCTGTGAGGCTGAGTGCCCTAAAGGCATTTCAGTGGCCCATATTGCCGCTTTAAACAGAGAATACCTATCCGCTGCTATCGGTAGCCAAGACGTGGTGTAAGTAATAGAGGATGTTGGCTGTCGCTTCGCTCGCTGGGGCAAGGCCTTTCCCTTTAGCGCAAGACTTTTTAAAGCTATACTGGCGCTAAAGGGAAAACCCTTGCCCCCGCATCCCTGCTGATTAAAACGCGAGCAATCCACCACCGAAGGTTTAGTTCCTACTAGGAGAGGTGTACTTAAAACGAAAGAGGTTGGGTTTCGCGGCTGCCCGTGGCGGTGGGTCGGGCTGTACTTTGCTTAGGTTGGGTGCTTGTAGGGGGAGTGGCAGGGGGATTTTTTGGTTTTTTGGACGACTACGTTAACGTATCAACGTAGTCGTCCAAACGCAGACTTAACAGCAATACAACCACCCTCGCCCCCTCCAGCGATTCAAAAAACACTCACTTAACCCTAGCACCTAAGCGGCAACTAGGCAAACGCCCTCACCTTTCACAACAATAGCTCGTGGCGTAGTACAAAGGTAAAATTTTAAATTAACATTTTTTGTTTTTTTTAAATATTTTCTACTTAGATAGCTACCGATGAGTTCGGCCAAAAGCCGCGCAATGAAAAAGCCCGCGCATACACTTATGTATGCGCGGGCTTTTTGTCCCGTAAAAGCTCCTAGAGCAACCTAGGCGAAAATCTCTGTTCCCGCAAAATGGAAAGCACCCTCAATGCCAGCATTTTCATCGCTATCAGAGCCATGTACGGCATTTTCGCCGATGCTGGTAGCGTAGTTGGCGCGGATGGTACCGGGGGCAGCCTCCTTGGGGTTGGTAGCGCCGATGAGGGTACGGAAGTCGGCCACCGCATTTTCTTTTTCTAGGATAGCCGCCACGATCGGGCCGCTGCTCATGAACTCAACCAGCTCACCGTAGAAAGGGCGAGCAGCGTGTACAGCATAAAATTCTCCTGCTTTTTGAGGGCTCAGTTGGGTGTATTTAAGAGCCACAATTTTGAAGCCAGCTTCGTTAATTTGCGCTAAGATAGCACCGATATGGCCATTGCGAACTGCGTCTGGCTTAATCATAGTGAAGGTACGATTGCTTGTCATTGGTAATAATTTGAGTAAAAATCAGCTAAATCAGCTAGTAAGACGTTCTAATTTCGCCGCAAAAGTAGGAAAATTTTGTTAGCCTTATTTTTTTTATGACCTTTGCGGCAGAATTATTTCCTAAGACGCTATTCTCTATCCTTGAATCGATGTGGTTTGCCTTCGGTGATCGCTTCGCTCAAACTTGGGAAAATTATCGCGCCCTTATACACGTCTTTGGTAAGTCAAAAAAAACGCAGGTATAGCACCACCACGAAGTAGCCGCCGATCGGCTACAAGCTGTGCTGCCAAGCCTCGAAAACACTAACGCACGGCGAAAGCCAAGGCGAAGTTGCTTGAAGCAACCAAAGGCATGGAGAGCAGGTGAGAAATTCCCCAGGCTATTTCGATTCGAGTACATCACCCAAAAGTAGTCTTCTGCCTATGCAAACAGAAATACAGGCTGTAAAAGCACTCCTGAGTGTACCCCAGGATATCGTCATTCTTAGTCATCGCAACCCTGACGGAGATGCGATTGGCTCTAGTTTAGGGCTGCTGCACTATTTGCGAAAGTGGGGGCATCGGGTCAATGTGATCGTGCCAAGTGAGTACCCTGATTTTTTAAGCTGGCTGCCCGCTGCAGGGGAGATTGTGGTGTATGACGACGAGGAAGAAACGGCCACCGAGCTGCTCAAAACGGCTACCATGTTTTTCATTTTAGACCTAAATTCTTTTGATCGTATTGATAAGGTGGCGGATGTTTTACATGAAGACGCCCGCCCTAGGGTTATGATCGATCATCATCTTTATCCAGAGCCGATTGCCGACTATATGTTTTCCGACACAACGGCCTCTTCTACCTGTGAGATGGTGTACGATTTTATCGAACAATTGGGAGACACGGCTCGGCTGGATAAAACCATTGGCGATTGCTTATACACCGGTATTATTACAGATACCGGCGGTTTTAAGTATGCCACTTCTGCCAAGCTATTCAGAACCGTTAGCAAGCTGCTAGAAGCAGGTACAGACGATTATAAGGTGCAAGACCGCATCTGGAACAGCATGACGGAGAAACAACTCCGGCTACTAGGGCATTGCTTGGCCAATCGGCTAGAGGTATATCCAGAATACTTCACCGCTATGGTGTATTTGACAAAGGAAGACTATACCGACTTTGATATACAACGAGGCGATACAGAAGGTGTCGTCAACTTTTTGCTTCGGATGCCGCAAGTAATGATCGCCGCTTTCATACACGAGCAGCCCACTATCGTAAAGCTGAGCCTCCGTTCGAAGGGCGATGTGGACGTGCAAGAAATTTGTAAGCAACATTTTAGGGGCGGGGGGCATAAAAATGCCTCAGGAGGTGCTAGCTTTGTGCCGCTGAACGCAACTATTCATAAATTCACTAAACTGTTACCTATTTATGCAGATCACATCCGAGCAGCTTACGAGGTCTTCATAAGACGCTAGTGGCTATTTTCAGATGTTTTGCTCAAACAGCTTTTTTCACACTTTCATTTTATTCTATGCGTACTATTTTTCTCGTTGCTATGTTAGGCCTTTTGGCACTTACTAGCTGCAACAAAACGGGTCGTCTGCAAACTACAGAAGCCGGCAACCAGTATATCATTACCGCAAATGGAGACGGTAGTGTAGTGGCCGAGCCTGGCTACTATGCTTACATCCATGCCCGAATGGCGGTTAAAGACAGCGTTTACTTCGATACTCGCGCGAATGAGGGGGAACCTACCGTTGTTCCAATCCCTACGGAAGACACTCCCTTAGCTTCCATCGGTCCGGTGGAGGACGTGCTTAGAGGCAAGAAGGCAGGCGATGAGTTTACTGTCATTTACAGAATCGATACCCTCGAATTTAAGCCACCAGGACTAGAAGACGAAAAAGAGTTGCGCTATGAAATTTCCGTCGTGGAAGTAGTAGATGCGGAAGTCTTTTCCCAACGGATGGCTGCTAAGCAAGAGGAGGCACAGCAGCTCATGGAGGCAGAGCGCGCAAGAGGCCAAGAAGCTATGGCAATTGCCGAAGCTACTCGCCAAGCCTATGACGCAGGCACTTTAGCGGGTGTTCAAACCAAAGAAGATGGCCTTAAGTACATTATCCATGAAGAAGGTAGCGGCACCCAGGCAACAGCAGGGAATGTGGTAAGCGTTCACTATATCGGTATGCTGATGGATGGCACTGTTTTTGACCAATCATTCGAACGCGGCCAAGCTATCACCTTTCCGCTTGGCCAAGGGCAGGTTATTTTCGGTTGGGATGAAGGTATTGCCCTCCTCAAAGAGGGTAGTAAGGCCAGTCTTTTTATTCCCGCTGACTTAGGCTACGGCGCGGAAGAGTCAGGGCCTATTCCCGCTAATTCCGAGCTCTACTTTTATGTAGAGCTGAGAAAAGTGGAGTAAATCCAGCGAGGCATAAGCTCCAGTAGCTTAAGTTCCCTAAAGAACGCTTCGGCACTAATCGCAAGAAGGCATCACGCCTTTTCTGAAAATCAAAAAGGCGATGCAGCTAACAGCTGTATCGCCTTTTTGTCTTATTCTCGGGCTGCTCAGTACTCAAACAGATTGAATATGGCAGCTGTGTCCATCTCTATACGAACACGTACGAACTCGTTGCGTTCGCTCAGGCGGGCACGCCGTGCAGGGGCAAGGGCTTTTTTTAGCGCAAGACTTCTCTACAATACCACTTGCGCTACCCAACGTCCCTTGCCCCCGCGAGCGGTAGCGGCAGCCCATCTCCTAAGCACCTTGTTGTTTTATAGCCGCAGGGTATCGGTGGGGAGGGAGGGCAGTTTATAGCCGCCGGTGTCGATTTGGAGTTGAGGGTAGTGGGGGGCTAGAGATTGGAAGAGGGGGATGAAATCGGATGCAAAGAGGTAGATATTTTGGAGGCTGACGGGTAGTTGGGTCGCGAGGATATTTTCTGGGGCACCCTTACTGCCCGCAAGGTTGAGTAGTTGTAGGGCTGGCATATTTTCCAGGTTGAGTTGACTTTCTTTTTCAAAGGTGCAATGGTACAATCGGAGTTTTTGCAGCTTAGGGACTGTGTTCAGGAGGCTGCATAGGGTAGGGCTGAGGGTGGCTTTGTCCACTTGAAATTCAAGGAGGTGGTTTTTGATAGCCGCGATGGACGGTATGGCTACGGTATCGGTGGCTGTATAGATAAGTTTGTAGTAATTGAGCGTTTGGTCGATGGGCACGAGTAGGGCACCTTGGTCGGCTAGCTGCTGGATGGTTTCGGGGCTCACCGCTGCTAGTTTGGGTAAGACGGCTTGGGGAGCCGGCTGTTTGATGGCTAGGGCCTGGAGGATATTTTGGACGGGGTCGTTGGCGGGGATGTTGGCTAGCCGTAGTTTATTATCGGCACCTTGTTCGATCCACCATTTGAGTAGGCTTATTTCCTGCTCCGTGGGCTGCGCTTTGCCTTTAGGCGGCATGTGCTCTTCATGGGAGGTGGGCAGCAGCAAGCGTTGATACAAATCGCTTTCGGCGAGGTTGGCGGCAGTGAGTACGGGGCCGGAACTGCCGCCTTGCAGGAGCGAGGAGAAGTCGTGCATGGCAAGGCCGCCTTTTGATTTGGTCTGATTGTGGCAGGCTACGCATTTGGTATGGAAAATGGGGTAAATGTAGTCTTGGTATAGCGTACCATCTTGGACTAAAGGGAGGGCTTCCTTGTTGGAGGAAAGCTGAAAATAATTTTCACCGTGGGTTAAACTACCGCCTAGATGGCCAGTCAGCGATACGAGGATGCCCATCAGCCAATAGCCGTAGGTATGCCATTTTTTCAATATAGGGATTAGCATCGCCCAACTGACTAGGCTCAGGGCAATCCCTGCCCAAAAATGCTGATCGACGAGGCTGGGGTCGAAATCATTTCCTTTAGGCATAATATAGCCTGTTAAGGTAGCTAGTACTACGGCTGCAAAAGACAGTTGCAGTAGCAAGGGAAGTAAGGCTTGTATATTGGGGTTGGGGCGCAGCGCGTCGAAGCTTTTGAGTAGTAGCGTGAGCACGATGAAGCCGATGGGTAGGTGAACCAGCAGCGGATGGAATTTGCCGAGGAGTTCGCTGAGTTGCAAAAGCATAGAATGGAAGTTTATAATAGGCTGGAATGGCAATGGTAAGACTACCCTCTACCGTATCTGTTGCGAATTAGGCCCAGCATATATTGGTTGATGTCCCATTGATTGGCTACGGGCTGTTGGGTATAAGGGAGGGTAGGCAAATAGGTGGGCGGGCCAAATTCGGTGAGAAA
>DAINNZ010000029.1:10922-29553 GCA_036735605.1 Lewinella sp.
GAAAAGTGATGGCCTTTTCGCCCCTTTTTGCTTTGTTTTTGACCACTTCATCCCACCATTCGAAGAAGCGATCAAGGGCACTTTTCCATTCGGGCGCGCGCGGATCGTTTACTTGTGGACCCTGGGCATGGCCGATACGCGCATGGATATGGCCGCAATTTTGAAGGGCGAAAGCGAGGCTCTCTGCTTGGTCGTGGAGCATGGATTCGTGTACATTCGTCCAGTGGGAAGCGTCTAAAGTGAGCTGCATTCCTGGGTTTTTTACCAGTAGCGCATGGGTATTTGGCAAGCTGAAGCACATCCTACTTCGATGCGTTTCATGGTAGATGGGGATGCCCGTGCTAGCGGCTTTTGCTAGGGTATATTGTACGAGGGCACAATTTTGTTCGAAGGAGAAATAATCTTTACCGGAATGACAATTAACGTATAGGGGTTTTTGCGTACTAATGCTACTAGCTGCCTGAACGGCTGTTTCAAATGCCGCTTTGTGCTGCGCGTAGTCGCTATGCCCGCTACCGGCGAGGAAGCCTACTTCCATTTCATACTTTTGGAGGGCATCGAGTAAGGTTTTGGTTGCCGCTTTATCGGCTGACCACCAAGTTTCGATGCCGTTGTAGCCAGCGGCTTTAGATTTCTCCAAAAGCTCGTGGAGGCTTCCTTGCCAGCCCCAGTCGGTATTCAGCACGATCACTGTAAGCTTGCTGCTTTGGGAGGCAAAGGCAGCTTGAGGCGTAAGCGCTGCTGCCATAGCCAGAGAGGATTTGATGAAATTACGTCTTTGCATGCGTTGGAGATTGAGCTTGCTTTAGGCTAAAATATCGTGAATTACTTTTCCAGCCACATCGGTGAGCCGGAAAGGCCTTCCTTGGAAGTCGTAGGTGAGCTCCTCGTGATCGAAACCGAGCAGGTGCAGGATGGTCGCTTGGATATCGAAGGCATCCACCTTGCCGCTAGTCGGGTAGTAGCCAAATTCGTCGGTTTCACCGAAGGAGAAGCCTTTTTTAAGTCCTCCACCAGCCATCCACATGGTGAAGGCGTAGGGGTGGTGGTCTCTGCCGAGAAATTGGTTTTTCTTGCCATTCCGGTTTTCGGCCATGGGGGTGCGGCCAAATTCACCACCCCAAACTACGAGTGTTTCTTCGAGCAGGCCCCTTTGCTTCAGATCGAGCAGGAGGGCGGTAACCGCTTTGTCGGTTTCTCTACACTTATTGACTAGCCCCAGATCAATGGCTTCGTTCGCATTGGTGCCGTGGGTATCCCAACCCCAATCGAAGAGCTGTACGAAACGCACGCCTTTTTCCACTAATTTCCTAGCGAGCAAAGCATTATTGGCGAAAGATTCTTTACCTGGCTGCGTACCGTACATTTCGTGTATGTAGGCAGGTTCGTTGCCAATATCCATGGCTTCGGGAGCTTCTAGCTGCATTTTGTAGGCCATTTCATACTGATTGATCCGGCTGATGATTTCGGGGTCTTGCACGGCGGCATACTCCAATTCGTTTAGCTTGTTGATGGCATCGATGGCGTCTTTGCGGATGTCTCTGGAGATATGGTCGGGGTTGTTGAGAAAGAGCACGGGCTCGCCAGCCGATCGGCATTGCACACCTTGATAGACGGAGGGCAAGAAACCGCTGCCCCAAACGCTTTTACCTGCGTCGGGCGCAAATCCGCCAGAAGTGAGTACTACGAAGGCCGGCAAGTTGGCGTTTTCACTACCCAAGCCATAAGTCACCCAAGAACCTAAGCTAGGGCGGCCTAGCCTGGGGCTACCGGTGTGCAAAAGTAATTGAGCAGGTGCATGATTGAATTGATCGGTGGTGACCGCTCGCAGGAAAGTGATTTCATCGGCGATGCTAGATAAATGTGGCAGGTAATCGCTAATCATGGCACCGCTTTGCCCTCTTTGCCGGAAAGTGGCTGTGCTGCCTAGCATTTTGGGAACGCCTCGTATGAAAGCAAATTTTTTGCCTTCTAAGAAGGATTGTGGACAATCCTGGCCACTTACCTTTTGCAGTTCCGGCTTATAGTCGAAGAGCTCCAACTGAGAAGGAGCGCCAGCCATGTGGAGATAGATAACAGATTTGACCTTCGATAAATGATGCGGCGCTCTAGCTCGTAAGGGATTATGGGGGTCAAAAACCAAAGGTTTCGCACCACTGGGGGCTTTTTGGCAGCCGATCAGGGTAGAGAGAGCAAGGCCACCTAGACCAAGGAAACTCTCTTTTAAGAAGTTTCTACGCGTATTAGCACGGCAGTGCAGCGCATTGGCAGCGGCTAGGATGCTAGCTACTTTATCCTTTGGGTCTATCATAATTTAAGATTTTACGACTACTTCATCGAGGTTTAAAATTGCATTACAGACGATAGCCATAGCGGCGAAGGCGGTTTTATCTCGGCCGGTGGGATCGCTTAAATTTTTCAAGAGATTTTCATCGGCTAGGTACTTCTCTTTCGTGCTCTTATAGAGTGCTAGGAGAATCGCTAACTGTTGCTCGCTAATAGCCTTGCCGGTGGCGCGTTGATAGGCTAATTGTATTTGATCGCTTGGTTGTTGAGCTTGTTGTATAACTAGAGCCGCAAACTGATGTGAAAGATCAAGATAGACGGAATCATTCATCGTCACTAGCGCTTGTAAAGGGGTGTTGGTTCTAATTCTTCGCGCTACACAGACCTCCCTGCCGACGCCGTCAAAGGTGATCATACTAGGGTAGGGGCTGGTACGCTTCCAGTAGGTGTAGATCGCGCGGCGATATTTATTTTCTCCTGCCGACATTTCCCAGCTGCTACCGTTGTAGGGCGCGTTCCAAATACCGGCCGGTTGGTAGGGCATCACGGGCTCACCATAGAGACTTGGATTAAAAGTGCCGGCCACATAGAGTGCCTGGTCTCTTAGTTGCTCGCCACTCAAACGCACCCGCGGCCCGCGGGCAAAGAGCTTATTGAAAGGATCCTTTGCGCGGTGCGCTTCAGGGAGGCTAGCTGCTTGCTGATAGGTGGCCGAGGACACGATTTCTCGTATTAGTCGCTTGATCGACCAATTGTAGTCGGTCATTAGTTGATAGCTTAAATAGTCTAGTAAAGGGATGTGTGGCGAAGGCAGTGCCTGAGAGCCTAGGTCTTCCAACGTTTCCACCAAGCCCGTCCCGAATAACTGTTCCCAAATTCTATTGACGATGGTTCTAGCCACGAGCGGATTTTCCGAGGAAGTCATCCACTGTGCTAAGCCGAGCCGATTAGGGGCATAGGTTTGTCCGGGCTGTTGAAAAATTCCCGGTATAGCCGGCTCCACTTCCTCGCCTAAACTCAGCCAGGAGCCTCTTTCGAAAATATGGGTAGGCCGCCGCATCGTTTGGGGGTTTTCTAGCAGTATAGGGGTGCTAGGAACATCGGCTGCCACCAAATCGGCAAAAAGCTGCTTGTAATGGGGGTAGGTAGGCTGGCCCTTACCCGGAAATGCTTTCGTGAAGTGGAACCAATTGAAAAATATGCCCTCCTTTGTCTCGTCACTTATTGCAGGGCTATAGTAGCTGAGGTGTAAATCGCAAATGCCTTCTACGGCATGAAGTGGAAGGCTAAACTGCTGCCAGCGGCCGAGCTGACTAGGGCTACTTTGTAAAGTTGCTTGGCCAATGATGCTACCCTCGGGCCCATCTCTTCGCAGCGTGAGTTGGCCTTGGCTTACGGTGAGGCGGGCTTGAAATATAAGCTCGTTGACGCCGCTCAGGTGGATGGCCGGCAAGGTCGCTTGTCCGTTTTGGCGCATCCCCAAAAATTTGGTGTCGTACAACTCCGCATCCACGGTGTTGATGGCTTGAATAGAATTGACGGAGGGCTGTAGCGTTTTTACAAAATGGATGATTTCCGCTTTCCTGCTTTCATCTACTGCTACGAGGTATTGCTCTAGTTGAACGAGCTTTTGCCGCAAGCTATCGTCGAAATGCCGAATCACCGGATAGTCGTGAAAGGTATCTTCATCTCGCGTATTGTTAAAATAGGCCATAAAGCGGTAATAATCTTCCTGCCTAAAAGGATCGTAGGGATGACTATGGCATTGCACACAGGCAAAGGTAGTGCCCATGAAAGCCTCCCAAGTGGTGTTTACGCGATCCAGCACGGCGGCTACTCGGTATTCCTCATTATCGGTGCCGCCTTCATCATTGGTCATCGTGTTTCGATGGTAAGCGGTAGCAATAAAGTCTTCCTCCGTTGGCTGCGCTAATAAATCGCCCGCTAATTGCTTTATAACAAACTGATCGTAGGGCAGATCCGCATTCAGCACTTGTATTAACCAATCGCGGTAGCGCCAGATGTTCCGATTATCATCTCGCTCATAGCCCTTCGTATCGGCATAGCGCGCTAAATCTAACCACATAGAAGCCCACTTTTCGCCATAGTGCGGGGAATCTAGTAAGCTATCTAGATAGCTTGGCAGCGCTACGGCTTCTTCACTAGCATACGGCAGACCAATTAAATCCAAAGCCATTCTTCGCTTTATAATCGACTCTTCTGCACGCTCCATCGGCTGAAGCCCTGCCTCTTGGGCGGTCTGGTAGATGAAATGGTCTATGGCGTTCACCGCCCAAGCCCCTTCGTGGCTAGGTACGGCTGGCTTTTTAACCGCCACATAAGCCCAATGGTCAGTCCATTCCGCTCCCTGATTGATCCAGTCGGTCAGTGTCTGAATCTCTTCTTTCGACAAAGGCTCCTTTTGATAGGGCATCCGCTCTTCTGGGTCTGTATGATGCAGCCGACGGATGATTTCGCTCTGCGCAGCCTTGCCCGGCACGATGCCATATTTGCCCGATTCCCCTTGCGCAAAGGCTTCTTCCTGGAACAAAAGACTGTAGCCTCCTTTCTTCTGCACCCCGCCGTGGCAACCCAGACAGTGCTTATTCAAAATTGGTTTTACGTCTTCCGCATACCGAATTTTTGGCTCCGCATCACAAGCTCCTAGCAACCAAGCTAAGAGCAAGACCCCTAAGAAAAGAACAATCGGCTTTACCATCTAGCTATATTGATGAATTTCAGTTGCAAATATCGTATTTATTTGCAATTAATAGAATATATTATGGCAAAAATACAGCTTGGCCGCATTAAATTTTAAATCGAACTGCTCTTCGCACGGCTGATTCGCTATGTAGCTAGTTGTTCGTTGTTGCAGCTTGGCATTTCTTAAATATTTTTTGCATAGATGCAGGGGCAAGGGTAGTTTTGTAGCGCAACGGATCCTAAGCGCGAATAACTAGCCGTCGGCTTAAAGTAGCTAACACAAGTAGATCGCAAGCACCCTTTCCAAAGAACCACACTGCCCTCCGACGTGGTCGATTTGCCTCTTCTTTACGCCTCTTTGCGTGCTTTGCGGTTTAGAATAGAGTTGTTCATGCCCCACCGAACAACTCTATTCTAAAGTAAGGATAGTGTTTTTTTACTCATAAAACAAACTTTATGTGTTTTTTTAAAGCAAGCTTTACTTCCTTGTTTTATATTTACCTCACGATAAGGTCTCTTGAATGCGCGAAAGTAAAAGGTAAGGTAAAGGAATAATTAGCATCATCTACAGCTGTTCCGTGTAGCGTCCCCCCCGTAATCGCCGAATAAGACCCAGCAGATTGGGAGAAAGTGTATCCCGACACCTGCCCCCTCAAATTAAACAGGGTGCAAAGAAGGAAAAGAGATAAAAGTAAAATTCGTTTCATAAGCAAGAATTAATGATGAATGATTAAAAGGATTTACTACCACTGTTGCAAGGCACAGTGGATCACCTACCCGAAAGGGGGTTGGTGGATACTAGTTTGAAATGGGTTGGTAGCTAGGGTTTTCTTACAAGCAGTGGCGGTTAGCGGCCACTGTATAGGTATGAATACTTTACACTTTCTACGTTGTTCGACTAAACTTTCTACTTTAGTTAGGCAATTTTACGATAAATAAAGTGGTTCTAGCAAGTTTTTGGGGCAAATTCTTTCAAATTTGGCTAAAAATACCATTTTTTGTACTTTTACAGTGCGCTCGTGGGCTAAAATCCATCTTTTTGCAGCCGCTCGGGGCTTTTTCTCTTGTCTGCGAAGGGGTGCTGTATCTAGCTGCCTTCACTCGGCACAAGCGGGGGAGGCCAACAAATACTACGGCAGTTGTTTTTTATGGGCTATCGCAGGGGCAAGGGTTTAGCTGGTAGCGCAAGAGGGGCTGGCAAATCGCCGTGAAAGGAGTTAAGCAAGCCGTTTTTTTTGTGTGAATGATGTTATTTTTTTATTTTTAGGGCTTCTTAGGTTCATTGAGTCTATTTGAGCCATCTTTCAAATCGAATTTCGCATGTATAAATTACTTTTTAGCTATCTACTTTTTTTCTTTTGTCTGTCGCTAGGCGCACAGGAGCGTTTGGAAGACGTGCTTCGTTCTTCTAAGCATTTTCAGGAAATTGTTGTGGAAGCCGAGCGCTACTTTCAGCAAAAGTACCCTGATTTAAGCCCCTGGGAATTATCCTCGGGCGAGCACAAAGACGGTGAGTTCGTTAAGTTTATGCGCTGGCGTTCCTATTGGGAGAAAAGCCTACTGCCCGACGGAACGTTAGGCGATCCCACTGCTTATTTTATCGATAAAAGCAAGCAAAAAGGGCTGAATAAGACAGAAAGCCCCTATGCCAACGTGCCGTGGACGAACATTTCCTATCTCGGTTATATCGATGATCAGATTGGCCTAGGGCGCACAACTTCTATGGCCTTTCACCCCACCGATGCGACTACCTTCTATGTAGGGGCGGCTATCGGAGGCCTCTGGAAAACAAGTGATGGCGGGCAATCCTATATCCCTTTGGGCGACGAGCTACCCTTCCTCGCGGTTAGTTCCGTTGTGGTAGATCAACAAAACCCTAGTACGCTCTACATCGCTGTTAGCGATCACTTGTGGTATGGGCCGCAGGGCATCGGTATTTATAAAAGCACAGATGATGGAGCTACTTGGCAGGCTACCGCTTTAAATTTTGACTTTGGAGATGATATACGTATCTATTGGATAGAGCCCGATCCGACCAATCCTCAAAAGATGCTCGTTGCCACGGCTAACGGCATTTATCTCACCACTAATGGTTTTTCTACCGTCACGAGGGTATCAACGGTGGCTACTTTTCACCTGCGCTTCCAACCCGGTAATGTCAATGTGGTGTATGCAGGCACGCGCGATGGCCGCGTCATGAGGAGTACCAACGGCGGTAATAGCTTTTCAGAGGTTGTAGATTTTGGTAATGGCGAAGTCTATTTAGCCGTTACACCGCTGGCACCCTCCAAGGTGTATGCCCGCCATGGCACCACGCTCTATAAATCTACCAATAGCGGCGGCAGCTTCACTAGCGGCGGCACCTTCAATGAAAGCAGTGAAGTCTTCGTCTTCTCGCCTACTAACGACGAGGTGCTGCTTTCCGGCAATTTTGAAACCCACCGATCCAATAACGGCGGTAGCTCCTTCCAACCCACGATGCATTGGCTAGGCAATAACGGGCTGCCTGATATACACGTGGATCAGCGCAATATGTTCGTCAATCCCCTAGAGTCGCACTGCGTTTATTATTGTAACGATGGTGGTGTCTATCGTTTTTTACTGGCTAATAATAGCTTCGAGAATCTATCCGATGGTCTTGCGATTACCCAATTTTACGACATCGCCGTATCGCAAAGTGATGCGCAAATTGTAAGCGGCGGCTCGCAAGATAACGGCAATGTGTTTCGCGAAAATAATGGTGTGTGGGCCGACTATGCTGGTACCGGAGACGGAATGAATCAGGAAATCGATCCGCTGGATGCTGCTTACCGTTATTGGGCCTACCAAAATGGTGGAATCCGACGCTGGTTCAATGGCACCAACACCAATATCGAACCTCCTGGCCACGGTTCCGGTGCCTGGGAAACACCCTATCGCTTAGATCCCTCCAATCCTAGTAGGATAATAATCGGTTATACCCAAGTGTATGAATCTACCAATAGGGGCACCAACTGGTCGAGCATCAGTGGCAATTTGGCTGGCGGATCTTCTTTGGAAGAAATAGCCATTGCTCCTTCCAACGGGCAGCGTATCTACGCCCTTCGCGGCAGCACGCTCTATGTGAAAAATACTACCGATAATAACTGGACAAACAGAGCACTACCCGCTGCTGGGATTTCCGACATCGAAGTAGATCCGCTGGATATGAACAAGCTCTATATTACGGTCTCTGGTTTCAGCAACGGCCAAAAGGTATATCGCTCAACTGATGCAGGGGCATCCTGGACGAATATTAGCTACAACTTACCGAATGTATCCACGGGTGCCATAGAGCTATATCACGAAATAGCAGGTGCTATGTTTGTAGGCACCGATGCTGGCGTCTATTACAAAGATGACTACCTGAATGAATGGGTGGAATACGGCAATTTGCCGCACACTCGTGTGGAGGACATCGAAATTCAGTATAGTGCCGGCCTTATCCGTATCGGAACACACGGGCGCGGTATGCTCGAAGCACCTATAGAAGTGGCTGTTTGCGGGCCACAGTCGGCGGATGAAGATAATGACGGTTTTTGTGATTTGATTGATCTGTGTCCCGGTTTTAATAATAATTTAATTGGCGAGCCCTGCGAAGATGGCGATCCCTTCTCCAGCGGAGAAACCTATCAGAATAGTTGCGACTGCGCTGGGGGATACGCTAACCTAAGCTATTGTAGTGCCGCTGGCACTGCCGGCACCGGAGCAGACTATATCGCACAAGTGAGCTTGAACGGTTTTAGCCACGCTTCTGGGCAAACGGCTTACTCTGATTTTAGACCAATCGTAACAATGGAGGTTGACTACGGTATGCCCGCAGAGCTAATGGTGCGCATTAATTTCTCCTTCGAACCGGATCGCATACACACTTGGATAGACTGGAATCGGAACGGTCAATTTGAAGAAAATGAGGCAGTACCTATGACGGTTCCCGATGCTAATCACCGTACTTACGGAATCGTAAACGTTCCGCAAGGGACACTGCCCGGAGCCACCACAATGCGTGTTCGCTGTGCGTATTCTACTACTTTTGACGATCCTTGTGGCAATGTTTTCGGAGAGGTAGAAGATTATAACCTAGTTGTAAGGTGTAGTGACCCTAGCGGCGATTGTGGACTAGCTGCCCTTCCATTATCTTGGGAGCGTTTCAATGCCCTAGCCTTAGCAAACCAGACCGCGCTATTAAAATGGGAGACGGCCCAAGAGGAGAACATAGCCTTCTTTGAGGTAGAGCGTTCTTTGGACGGGCGGCTCTTTGAAACCCTTGGCCGTGTTGCTGCCCGCAATACCACTAGCCGACAGGCTTATGAGTGGATCGACGAAGGCGTTGCAGCCCCTTATGCCTATTATCGTATAGTGGCTGTAGAAGCGGATGGTCAGCGCGACTACACCCCTATCCGAAGGCTGCAATGGGCCAAAGAAGACGGCCTTCAGGTACAAGTATTTCCTAATCCGCTAGTAGGGCAAGCACAGCTACAGCTCGATTGGGTCAATACCTCCGAGGAGGTCGTTAATTGGTATCTATATAATACCTACGGCCAAGAAGTGGCCACTGGCCAAAGTCGTGCACAAGTTGGTGATAATGCGCTCACTATCAGCTTAGCTGGTTTGCATACAGGGGTCCATATTGTAAGAATGCGCGGCAAAAAATGGGATTGGTCGGCTAGGGTACTGAAGCAGTAGAGACGATTTCATGTTCTAGCTTTCCAACACTTTTTTCAATTCTCCCACCATCGCTGGTCGGTTACGGTAAGCTGCTATCAGTTGAGCCGCTAAGTCGTGGATACTTTCCCTACTTTGTGGAATTTCTTGGATGATTTTTTTCATCCAAGTGGCTAGTTGTTCGTAGTCTGGCCGGCTACTTGCCTTAGCTCCTGCTTGTTTGAACAACGGGAGACACATCGCTAGCAATTCGGTAGGGTATTCCTTCGCCAGATAGGGATATACCTTGGCTAATTTTTTAAGGCTAGGACTTGCTGCCACTAAGTCTAGTAGTGCTAACCACCTCGATTCTTCTAGGTAAATGGGCCCAAGCCGCCGATACAAATTATCCGCTAGGATAGTTTCGTCAGCTATATTCGCCTCGGCCATCTCTTGGTCAATAACGGAGCGGATATATTGCTCAATCACAGCAGGCCATTCTTTCTTGGTGAAGGAGGACTTCCATAGTTGGTAATACGTTAGATCAAGCGTATAGCCAAAAGCAAACTTTTTGGTTAGCAATCGAAAGCTTTCTAGGTCTTTCTCCAGTTCGGCAATACGGAGTAGCTTTCGCTCCCATTTCGCTACGGTGCCTGGATGTCGCTGCTTATTAGCTAGCTGTATGCCTTCCGTAATCAGGTTTTTAGCGTAGGTGTAATCTGCTGCAGCTATAGCCTTTTCCACCACTTCCGACCGTATTTCTACAATTTCCATACTAGCCGTCTGTAGCTGCTTGGCTACTTTATCTCGGCCAATGGCTTGTAAATAGCTCACTTTTTTACGGATCAAATAACTGCTGGTATAGGTTGAGCCAAGGTGTAAAGTAGTTAGCGAGTCTAGCAAGGCCAGATAGCGATCTTCCCCCACATCTGTGGCCAGCATTAGCGCAAGCTGTACTAATTCATCACCGTAATCGCCATAATTAAACCAGTCTTTTTCGGTTAGTGTTTCTTCCACCCAATCGAAGAGCAGTAGTTTGATATTTTTTGGCAAGCCTTCCTTCTCCGCGATACTTTTGAAAATTTGAATAGCATCCTGTAACAAGCCACCGATATTACCTGCTGAATCATCTGCCATTTTGATTAATTCCATCCCTCTAGCGATCAATACATCTCCGATCGCGATGGCTATCCGTAGCTTATTGTCTGCAATCGCTTGATGGGCAGATGCCAAAATTGGGGCTAAGGCTTGCACAAATTTATAGGTGTCTCGGTAGGTCATGTATCCTTGCCCGCTGTGCGTACGAATCAACTTTTGCAATATTTTGTCGTACTTTTTATGGATATCTAGGTCTGGATTTTTATCCGCAAAGTGTAGCATAAAGCGGTCTTCCATATCCTTGTAAACGGCTTTATGCTTTCGTATAAAATCGCGCAATTCCTCCAGGCTGAGCTGCTGTAGGAGGTCCTCAAAACTGGCCTTTTTAGCTTTTGCGGGCGTCTTTTTTGGCAGCTCTTCCCTGATCTTATACAATACAGCCACTAGATGTTTGCAGAGGTCTTCGTCTTCATAAGGGCAGTCGCAGTAGTATTGCCGAACGTTGAAATCCTTCATCTGCACGCTCACCTCGTAGTCTTCGCTGCCGCTTACCGTTGCTGCCCAGTATCCGGTCTCCTTTTCTTCCAACTCAAGCACCGCTCCGTGTAAATAGTAGGTATATCCTCGTTTTTGTACGGCCAGTGAAACATGCCGTTCAAAGTCATTTAAGTGAAACATCTTTTTTTGCAGAAATATAGTATTTTTTTATAAACCTTGCTCCCGAAAAGCTGCCCTTGCCCCTGCATTTATGCCCGCCTGCCCGTATTGGGTACTGGGCCTAAGCGAGAGCAACGAGTCCGCACGTGTCCGTATGGATGGGCACGGAGTGCCAGCCATCCTGTTTGCCTGCCCGAGGATGGAATACAAAGATAAAGTACAAAAAAACGCCCAGCGAGCAATCGCTGGGCGTTTTTAACAATTCTTTCTAAGAATCAATTAGTTTTTGAAGTAGCTTTCCAAGGTGCCACCTTCTGTAACGACGTCAATTCGGCGTTTGAACTCGTTGGATATTTCCAATTCGTTGCTTCGGGCATAGATTTCACGCAAGGCGATGAGAGTATTAAGATCGCTAGGATCCATTTGCTCGGCTTGTTTGAAGTAGGGTAGGGCAGCCGCAAATTCCTCTGTCACTTTCGCTGATAGTGCCTCATATTTACGCTGGCCTTCGCGGGAAAGATCGTCGTTGAGTGCTACTAACTCCTGCGTCATGGCTGCTGCTCGGTTGAAGTAGAGCGCTCCGAGGCTATAAATTGCCGATACATAGTCTGGCTTTTTTTCTAGAGCTTGCTCGTAGTAGGATTTAGCGAGGTTGAAGTATTCTTGTGCTTTTGCTTCGTCTCCGTCTTTCACAGCGTTTTGGTGCAAATTGTCATAAACGCTACCCGTGGTTGCATAGAGGCTTACATTGTCTGGTTCTTTTTCTATGGCGGCTGCGAGCTTGCCGGTGAGTACGTCTAGCTTTTTCTCCGCTAGGTAGTAGTTGATTTCAGTGAAAAGCAACTGTGCATCATCTGGGTATTTTTCCCGACCTTCATTGAGGAGCATAAGGGCTTTCTCTTTGTTGCCTTTGGCTGCATAGATTTTGTAAAGGCCGTCATATACGCCGGAGTCGTCGTAGCCTTCTTGGCGGAGTTTTTCGAAGAGCGGGGCAGCGGCATCCAAATTCTCGGAAAGCTGGGCGGTTACCGCAGCGTAGTAGAGTTCGTCGTTGATTTTGTTTTCTACGCTCAGGTTGCTTTCTCCGCCATTAGCTAACAAAAAGTCGTGTACGGCAGTACTTTTAGCAAAGTTGGCGTAGGCGGTGGAGTAATCTTTGTCTTGGATACCAAAGATACCTGCGTTGCTAAGGTTGCCTTGCAGATCGGTAAGCCCTTTGAGGGCTGCTTTTTGGTCGGGCTTTTTATCGGCCAACCCAAAGGCTTTCATGTAAGCATCGGCGGCCATAGCTGCTGGGTTTTCTACTTTGGGTAGATCGTCGAGTGAGCCAAGTTCGCTGGTTTTGATAATTACCATTTGGTTCATCACGGCGGCGTAGATGTCGCCAGCTTCTAGGAAGGTTTTGGGGTCGATCATGGTTTCGGCACCCGCAACAGCTACGGCGATGTTAGTAGCCGCTTCGCTGAGTTTGTCTAAGTCGTTGGTAAGTTGGTAAGAATCAAAGGCTTTTGCAGCAGCCTTCATTTCTGTTTTCCCTTGTGCCATAGCGGTGTTGGCCGTTAGTAAAAGCACAAAAAAACCGAAGAGTATGTTTTTCATAATTGTTGGTTTGAATGTAGTTTAGATTCGTCTATTAAGACGCTCACATGTTGTATTAGCTACAAAGTAAACGTTAAGATAGCCGATCAACTTGTTAAGGAAATGTTATTTTATTCTTCTTCATCGCTTTCAACGCGAGAAAGTACGGCTACGTCGGCTATGCTATCGTCTGAATCTACTTTAATGACGCGCACGCCTTGGGTGGCACGACCCATTTCTCGGATATCGCTTATTTTCATTCGGATCATTACGCCACTGCGGTTGGTAATCATCAGTTCGTCTTCGGCTGTCACGGCTTTGATGGCTACGAGTAGGCCTGTTTTGTCGCTCACCTTGATGGTTCTCACTCCCTTACCGCCTCGGTTGGTGATGCGGTAATCTTCAAAGTGGGTGCGCTTACCCATCCCTTTTTCAGATACGACCATGATTGATTTATCGGCATCCAATTCAGGATCAAGAGAAACCATTCCGATCACATGATCCGTGTCGTCGGTTAGGCTTACGCCACGCACACCGGTGGCTCCTCGGCCCATACTCCTCACTTTGCTTTCTTCAAAGCGGATAGCTTGGCCTTGGCTGGTGGCCAAGAAGATTTGGCTGTGGCCATTGGTGAGCTTAGCCTCGAGCAACTGATCGTCTTCGTTGATGGAAATGGCATTAATACCGTTAGCTCTCGGCCGGCTGTAAGCTTCCACGCTGGTTTTTTTCACCAAGCCTTTCCGCGTACAGAATACGATGTAGTTGTTATCCAAAAACGCCTGATCCGTCAAATCTTTGATGATGATGTAGGCTCTAACGCGGTCTTCCTTCGGAATGGCTAGAATGTTCTGAATGACACGGCCTCCGCTGTCTTTACTGGCTTCTGGTATTTCGTAGGCTCTTAACCAATGGCAGCGACCTGATTCGGTGAAGAAAAGGACGTAGTTGTGGTTGGAAGCCACAAACATGTGCTCTATAAAGTCAGCATCTCTTGTTTTGCTACCTCGGCTGCCTCGGCCGCCACGGCTTTGTAGGCGGTATTCCGTTACAGCCGTCCGCTTAATGTAGCCTAAATGACTGATCGTGATTACCACGTCTTCATCGGCTATCATGTCGGTGATGCTGATGTCGGAAGCATCCATACTAATTTCACTGCGGCGCTCATCGCCGAAGGCGGCTTTTACCTCTGCCAACTCTTCTTTTACAATGGCACGTCGCATCTCCTCGCTTTCCAAAATGGCGCGTAGATGATCGATCAAATTGCGGATTTCCGTGTATTCTTCCCTGATTTTATCCAGCTCCAGCCCTGTCAATTTCTGTAAGCGCATCTCCAGGATGGCTTTGGCTTGGGCTTCGCTGAGTACATCGCCTTCTTGCGTGCTGAGTTCTTCGGTTTGTACTTCTCTTACCAAGTCGCCGAACTTTGCCCAGAAGGCTGTTTTGTCTTTTACGAAATCGCCGCGCATTAAGCCGTTTTTGGCTTCTTCAGGGGTACGGCTAGCTCGAATCAGTGCAATAATTTCGTCTAAGTAATCGAGCGCAATAATGAGGCCTACCAAAATATGCGCCCGATTCAGCGCCTTGTTGAGCTCGAATTGCGTACGCCGCACGATCACTTCCAAACGGAATTTGATGAACTCCTCAATCATGTCCTTGAGGTTCAAGGTCATGGGGCGGCCATTCACCAGCGCAACATTATTGACGCCATAGCTCGTTTGCAAGGCCGTATATTTATATAGGTAGCTCAACACAATACTGGCCATGGCATCGCGCTTGATCTCAATCACAATACGGAGGCCATCGCGGTCTGATTCGTCTCTTACATCGGAGATACCCTCGATCTTTTTTTCATTTACCAGCTCAGCGATCTTGGCCACCAACACGGCTTTGTTGATCTGGTAAGGTATTTCGTGAATGATGATGGTTTCCCGGTCGTGGTTGTCGGTGATAATCTCCGCTTTGCCACGTAAGATTACACGACCTCGCCCTGTACGGAATGCCTCTCGCACGCCATCTAAACCGAAGATAATACCGCCCGTCGGGAAGTCAGGGGCTTTAATATACTGCATCAACTCGTCGATGCTGATGGCCGGATTGTCAACCGTAGCGTTTATACCATCAATGACCTCTGAAAGGTTATGAGGCATCATATTCGTGGCCATCCCTACGGCAATGCCGCTGGCACCATTAACTAGCAAATTGGGGATGCGCGTCGGTAGGACGGTGGGCTCCTTGAGCGTATCATCAAAGTTGAGCTGGAAATCAACCGTGTCTTTGTTGATGTCGGAGAGAATATCGTCACTGATTTTTTGCAACCTTGCTTCCGTGTAGCGCATGGCTGCTGGGCTGTCGCCGTCCATACTACCAAAGTTACCTTGCCCATCTACTAAGGGGTAGCGCAAAGACCAGTCTTGCGCCATGCGCACCATCGTGTCATAGACCGAGGAGTCGCCGTGTGGGTGATATTTACCCAAGACCTCCCCGACAATACGCGCCGATTTCTTGTGGGCACTTCTGAAAGTAAGCCCTAATTCATTCATCCCGAAGAGCACCCGACGGTGAACAGGCTTCAGCCCATCTCTTACATCCGGCAAGGCACGAGAGACGATCACCGACATAGAATAATCGATGTAGGCCGACTTCATTTGATCCTCGATATTAACGGGGATAATTCGTTGTTCTGGAGACATTCAATAACGTTAGTTAAAAACCGACCGCGAAGGTACGAACTTTGTGTGTTAAATACAAGGATGCTTCACATTTAGTTAATCCTTCTTAGTCGCTCTAAAGTCTGTTCTCCACCCTAAGATTGCTAGCAGAACTGTGTAGAACTTTTTACCTTCGCCCCCGTTTTAGGAGCAAGTTGACTATTTCCAGCTACTGGATCAGAGTTGTTCGCTGGGGTATGAACGAGCGAGAGCGTGCAGATATGGTTTTCACCAGGAAGCGGCTGTCCGTTTATACTCGCCACCGCAGCTGTAATTAATTCGGTTTGGGTAGCGTTGTAGCATTGTTGCCCAGTAGGGCAGGGGCAAGGCTTTTCTTGGTAGCGCAAAGGTGTTGTAAAATTCCTAGGCAGAGGATCGGCCAAGTGCGCAGCCAGCAGTACAGTAGCCGCCAATTGTACTGGAATGCGGCTAAGGCCGTTTAGAGGGCAGCGGATCGCAAGGGGGTCTTTTTATTTAAGTTAGGCTTGCGCCATTTAGTTGCCCTTGCCCCTGCCCTACGGGCAAAAAACAATCAATTATCTAGCCTAAACAAGGGCGAAAAAAATGAAAAATGCGTGAAAAGCCAAGTGTAACCCCCTACGGAAAGGGCAAATCGAAGAAGGAAGAAGTGGGTGAGATGTTCGATAGCATTGCGCCTTCCTACGATCTACTAAACCGAGGAACGAGCCTAGGAGTCGATACCCTGTGGCGTAAAAAAATGATTGCCGAGCTGGCCGGCGGAGCCTACAAGCGGGTCTTAGATGTGGCTACTGGCACGGCCGACGTGGCCATTCAAATGGCGAAGCGGCTGGGTATTCCACACGTAACCGGCCTGGATTTAAGCCCAGAAATGCTGCGTTATGGGCAGGTGAAGATCGATAAGGCGGCGCTGAGTCAGGTGATTCATTTACAGCAAGGGGACAGTGAAGCGCTGCCCTTTGCAGACAATAGTTATGATGCTGTGACCGTTGCTTTTGGTGTCCGTAATTTTGAAAACCTAGCAGCTGGCCTAGCTGAGATGCATCGAGTACTTCGCCCAGGCGGTAAATTGGTTATTTTAGAGTTCAGCCAGATACGTTTTGCCCCCTTGCGGGCGTTATTTAATTTTTACTTTGGTAGCATAATGCCGCTAATTGGTCGTTTACAGTCAAAAGATCCTCGTGCCTACCGCTATTTATTCGAGAGCGTGCAGGCTTTTCCTTCGGGAAAGGACTTTACCCACATCCTCCAACAAACAGGCTATAAGCAAACTTCATGTCAAGCACTCACTTTCGGTATCGCAAGTATCTACACGGCTCACAAGCCTGTTTAATTTTCTTGCTTTTTTGGCTGTTGCCGCTGTCGGTATCCGCGCAGTATGTGGGCGGTGGTAATCGTAATTTTTACGATTTTTCCCAAAAGCCTTACTACTTCGGTATCACTTTGGCACTGAATAGTAGCCGCTACACGCCTTTTCGGTCGGAAAATTTCATTTTTTCGGATAGCATTCGGATCGTAGAAAGCCTCAATGGGCCGGGCTTTAACCTCGGGATTATTACGAATTTGAAGATTGGGCAGTATTTCGATTTTCGATTTTTACCCACGCTTTCTTTCTCGGAGCGCAAGTTGCAATACACCGCGGGCACCCGTGCTTTACGAGAGCGGCAGCGAACAGTAGAGTCGGTTTTTGTGGAGCTGCCTTTTCACTTTCGTTACAAGTCGGCCCCTTACAAAGATCGGCGACTGTTCTTGATTGCTGGCGTGAAATACAACTTTGATGTGGCTAGTGAAAGTCGTGCTAAACAGGCCGAACAACTGGTTAAGATTAGTCCGCACGACTTTGCTTTGGAGTACGGGGCGGGTATCCAGTTCTTCCTGCCCTACTTTATTTTTTCGCCTGAGATCAAAATTAGTCACGGAATTGGGAATACACTTATCTTTAACCCGAATTTAGCAGAGAGTACGGTGTTAGAGAAGGTATTGAGCCGCACTTTCACCCTTTCTTTCCACTTTGAAGGTTAGGTAATGTAGGCTGGCTGCTGTGAAAAAACTATGGAACAAACAACGATTGATACGCTTTTTATCCGCCTCTTGCGCAAGCAGCTGGGGCAAATTTGGGAAGAGGCGAAGCCTCAAATTGAGGCTGCTTTACCTGCGGAGGTGGATGCTAGTTGGTTAGCGCGTTATGTGGATGATTCAGATAGCCCCTCTATTTCCGTAAACGCTTTCGGTGTAGAGCCGCGTTTTTATGCGCACCGCAGCTCCCGTAGGCTGCTAGAGTTTTATAAGAGCAAATGAGCCGAGCGGGAGAGCAGAAGGAGACAGCGGCCAAAGTGGTTGAAAATCCCTGGCAAACGATTAGCGAGCAAGTGGTGTATGACAATCCTTGGATCAAGATTAGCCATCGGGAGGTCATTAATCCTAGTGGAGGTCAGGGAATCTACGGCGTGGTTCACTTTAAAAATAAGGCCATCGGTATTGTACCTATCGACGAAGAGGGCTATACTTATCTAGTAGGGCAATGGCGCTACGCCCTAGGCGCCTATCATTGGGAGATACCCGAAGGTGGTTGCCCAGTGGGGGCGGATAGCCTTGCCGCCGCGAAGCGAGAACTAGCCGAGGAAACCGGCTTAATTGCGGACGAATGGACTTTTTTGCTCGATTTTCACCTTAGCAACTCCGTGACAGATGAATACGGTGAAATTTTTCTAGCTCAAAAGCTGCGCCAAGGCATCGCTAGCCCCGAAGAAACAGAGGATATTCAAATAAAAAGACTACCTTTGGGGAAAGCGATTGAAATGGTCTTGAACGGAGAGATAACCGATGCACTCACTGTGATGGCTCTACAGCGGGTGGCACTAATGGGGCTAACCCCATCTATAGTCTTCCAACCCAGAATTTACCTTCGGTGCTACTGCGTGGTGTGAATTCTGACTTGCTCTTTTTACCTTCGGTGAGTG
>DAINNZ010000030.1:0-428 GCA_036735605.1 Lewinella sp.
ACCGCCACAGGCAGCCGCGAAGCGCAACCACTTCGTTTTAAGTATATCTTCCACACCTCGCTCTTTCTAATTACCCCTTGCTCCTGCGGGAGCCCTGTTCTCTTCTAAGCGCAAAGCTATTATCCGCTTCGCCCTCCTCTTCCTAAAAAAATAAAAGCACTGAAACCACAACACTTATAACAATGGGCTGTTAGGTCTCTGATAATTAGTGCATTATAACTAAATTTACTATCATGAGACTATTTTCTGCTTTCGTAGCCTTGTTGCTACTCGTTGGTTGCGCTACCCCCGCACCTAAAACTGTTGCCGATGTCGTTGTGGGCAGCGATAATCATAGCACCCTAGAAGCGGCTGTTACAGCTGCTGGATTGGTTGAAACCCTCAGCGGCGAAGGCCCTTTCACCGTTTTTGCCCCTACCGATGCTGCC
>DAINNZ010000030.1:438-2775 GCA_036735605.1 Lewinella sp.
CGGCATTACCCGCAGGCGCTTTAGACGCACTACTAGCCGACCCTAGTGGCGACTTGACACAGATTCTGCTCTACCACGTGGTAAGTGCCAAAGCACTTTCTACCGACCTTAAAGATGGCCAAGTGATTAGTACCGTAAACGGCAAAGAACTCACCGTCAGCGTCAACGAACAAGGTATTCTCATCAACGGAATTAAGGTGAGTACAGCTGATATCGCCGCTAAGAACGGTGTAGTACACGTGCTAGACGCCGTGCTTTTACCCCCTGCGCCCCCCGCCCCTTCTAATACGGTAGTGGATGTGATTGTAAATAGTGAAAACCACAACACCCTAGAAGCGGCTGTTGTAGCTGCCGGTTTGGTGGAAACACTGAATGGTGCTGGCCCTTTCACTATTTTCGCCCCAACTGATGCAGCCTTTGCAGCCTTGCCCGCTGGCACGGTGGAAACGCTGCTCAAAGATCCTAGTGGCGACCTCACGAAGATTTTGCTTTATCATGCCGTTGGAGCCAAAGCACGCTCTACCGATCTGAGCAATGGCCAAAGCATTGCCACCATCCATGGTGCTAGTGTAACGGTTACTATTAATACCGATGGGGTTTTCATCAATAATGCCAAAGTAACAGTAGCCGACGTGGAAACCACTAATGGGGTGGTACACGTTATCGACGCGGTTTTACTACCAAAATAACAGACCTGCTCAACAACGCCTAAACGAGCGAAGGCACCCTACGGTGCTCACATAAAGCCCTTAGCTACTAACCATAGCTAGGGGCTTTCTCTTTTGCTTGGTAATAATAATAAATTTGTTAGCCAGCCGTCATTTCATTACAAAGTTATCATTTCTCAAAACCCTTTATTCGGGCTTCTGTTAGTTGGTTGTTTTGAAACATTTTTTAACCAAAAAATTCCATTATGAAACCGTTTTATACCATTTGGTTGGCCCTCATTCTAATAGGTGCTAACTTATCGGCTCAAGCCGACCCCTGCATTACTTTCGTAGAAGGGCCCTTCATAAACTTCAATGAACTGTTCGATGGCGCGCCCGTAGCAAATGCGAATGGTGCTTGCCCCGTGAACCAAATCATAACCTTTGAAGCATGGGCAGAAGAATCCTACACCGTTGATAACTTCGTAGCTGGCACAGAATATACTTTCTCCATCTGTGATGGCCCGGGTGCAGGTAGTTGGGCTCCAGAGCTTACTATCCTGAGTGCTACTGACCAAGTAATCGCCAACGCCCTGGATTGTGAAGTCACTTGGACGGCACCGGCTGACGGCACCTACTTAATTGTTATTAACGAAGCGGGTGCTTGCGGAAATTCCACGAATATAAATGTTGATAACGGCTATCCAACGCTTACTTGCACGGGTAATGCAGCGGCCAATACGGTCTGGAACGTAATCCAGAACAGCGAAGTGCATAATACCTTAGAAGCAGCTATCATCGCTGCAGGTCTTGCGAACGCCCTTGCAACCATCGACTCCATTACGGCCTTTGCCCCCACCGATGCCGCTTTTGATGCACTCCCTGCCGGCACTTTGGCTAGTTTACTAGCGGATCCACAAGGACCACTCAGCCAAATTCTAACTTATCATGTCGTAGGCGGTATTGCCCTTTCTACCGATCTGAGCGACGGACTAGTGGTGCCCACGCTCAATGGACAAACTGTAACGGTAACTATCAACGCAGCAGGTATTTTCATCAATGATGCGCAAGTTATTATAGCCGATATACCTGCCGACAATGGAGTGGTGCATGTCATTGATGCCGTACTCTTACCTGCTTCATTTGATCCTTGTACTAGCTTTGTAGAAGGCCCTTACAATGATTTCAACACTATTTTCGGTGGCGCACCGCAGCCAGACGAGAATGGTAACTGCCCAAGCTTCCAAATTACCACCTTTCAGGTATTTGCTAGTGAGTTATACACGATTCGAAATTTTGTGGGCGGTGTGAACTATAACTTCTCTATCTGCGACGGTCCTGACGCGGGTAGCTGGGCTCCCGAGCTAGTTGTACTTGATTCCCTCGGTAATATTGTGGCTAGTGCCACTAACTGCCAAATCGATTGGGTGGCGCCCTTTGATGGCCGCTTCTTTATCGGCATCAACGAAGTAGGTGCCTGTGGTAGTGCTTCTACGAACACTGGTGTTAATAACGGCTACCCTACCCTCACTTGTATGGGCGAGCCCCGCACTACCGTGGTCGATATCATCGTTAACAGCGAAGTACATAATACGTTGGAAGCAGCCGTCATCGCTGCTGGGCTAGTAGAAACGCTGGCTGGCGAAGGCCCCTTCACCGTCTTCGCGCCTACCGATGCTGCTTTCGCAGC
>DAINNZ010000030.1:2875-29443 GCA_036735605.1 Lewinella sp.
CCCAGGTCATTATAGCGGATATTCCTGCCGACAATGGCGTAGTACACGTGATTGATGCCGTATTGCTGCCGCCAACCCCTGTATCTAATACCGTGGTCGATATCATCGTCAACAGCGAAGTACACAATACGTTGGAAGCAGCCGTCATCGCTGCTGGGCTAGTAGAAACGTTGGCTGGCGAAGGCCCCTTCACCGTCTTCGCGCCTACCGATGCTGCTTTCGCAGCCCTACCTGCTGGCACTGTAGAAACTTTACTAGAAGACCCAATGGGGCAGCTCACACAGATTCTACTCTACCACGTTGTGAATGGAGCGGCATTATCTACCGATCTTACCAACGGACAAATGATCGCTACGATTAACGGCGCGGATGTGACTGTTACGATCAATGCAGATGGTATTTTTATCAATGATGCCCAGGTCATTATAGCGGATATTCCTGCCGACAATGGCGTAGTACACGTGATTGACGCGGTTTTGATCCCAAGAGCAGTCAATACTACTGAGCCAGCCTACGCAGCTGACATCAAATTAGCCCCTAACCCAGCTAGCGATGTGGTAGAACTCTATCTACCCGAGCAGCTAACTAATGGTGCTGCCAGAATGACTTTACGCAGTATCACAGGTGCTACTATCCTGAGCCGAAACAGCAGCGCAAGTGTAGAACGCTTCGATGTGAGTAGCCTCCCAAGTGGTATGTACTTGCTACAAATACAAAACGCAGAAGCACTTATCAACCGCCGCGTGATTGTACAACATTAAAGGAGTAAGGGTGCTTGGTAGAGACTACCAAGCACCCTTTTTTAACCGACTCCCTACGAAGGCGCACTCTTCTACAAGCTACTTTTACTTCAGTGCCCCCCTCACCTGATCCCTGAACTATCCATACCCAAACCAAAGTGTTTTGGTATATATAGTCTTTCAACCCAGAATTTCGCCACGCAGTAGCACCGAAGGTAAATCCTGCATTGGAAGACTATAAAATGGCTATCGAAGCCTACTATTACCGATAGTTAGCGGCTCGGGGTTTGCCCACCGCCACGGGCAGCCGCGAAGCCCAACTACTTTGTTTAAAGTATAGATCAAAGCAACTTTCAGCAGTAGTTCTCATTACCGAACAAGTTGATTTAGTAGTGGGGCAAATATGCAGGGGCAAGACTTTCTTGGTAGCGCAACGGCCCAAGCTCCTTCGCCGAATAAGCTGCTAGGAAAGCTAAGCTACTACCAAGTTATTAGGGTGGCTATGCAGTCTTGTTGCACACTCTCTTGCGCTGCAAAACAAGCCCTTGCCCCTGCCTTTGGCCAGTGAAAAATGCAAGACAAAAAACGATAGCCCTAGCCATCAACCCTAGCCATTGCCCTTATTTTAGTCAATAGAGTTATTCGGCAGGTCATCAAACGGCTGCAAGTGGCACCACAAAGTAGCCGCGTAGCGAAATTTCATACTGCACTTCGTTAAAAAGCCTCGCCGCAGCCCTACTGCGGTACGCCCGCGGCCGTGTTATAGAATTCTTCCTCTTTCACCACAATCACCTTAACGCCTTGCTTAAGTTCACGACTGAGAGCGGTATAAGGGCCTTTGGCGATTTGCTGGCCCACCGAAAGGCCGCTATTGACTTGAATGTAGGTATCATCTTGCAAGCCGGTGCTTACAGGCAATTGGCGGATACTATCTCCCTCCACTAGAAAAACCACTTCAAGCAATTCTTCTAAACTTGGATCATCCTTGTAGGCCGGATTTTCACGAGTGTTGACACACTGTATTGGCACAGCCACAATCTGATCGGCTCGCTTGGTGAGAATATCGGCACTAGCCGACATGCCCGGCCGGAAGGGATAGCCCTTACCCGCTTCGACTAAATCTTGATAAGAAGCAGGGTCGATAGCGATGCGCACTTCAAAATTTGTAACTTGATCGCTGTTTAGTACGCGCTCTGCCGTGGCTGCATTGGTGGAAGAATTAGCAATTTGTGTTACCGTTCCGACGAATTTTCGGCCTAAATAGGCATCTACTTCAATATCGGCTTTATCTCCTAATTGGAGCTTAGGAATATCGTTTTCGCTCACTTCCACACGTAGCTCCATCGCATTAAGGTTGGCAATACGCATCATCTCCGTACCGGTCATCTGTATAGTACCTACTACGCGCTCACCTTGTTCGACATTGAGGAGTGAAACCACTCCCCCCATAGGCGCGTAGATAGCAGTGCGGCGCAAACTCGTTTTAAGCTCATTGAGGGTAGCTTGGGTACTTTCGATTTGGAACTGAGCTGCTTTAGCTGATTCCCTCGAAGCGGCGATATTACTTTCAGCACTTTTCAGGTTCGCTTCTAAAGCCCGCAGGCTGGCTTGGCTGGCTTCTAAGTCGGCTTGTGATATAACCCCTTCTTTACGCAGCTGTACGTTCCGATTATAGATATCCCGGGCATTCTCTAGCTGTGCCAACACCTGATCGCGTTGAGCTTGTAGCGTAATAATTTGTGCTTTAGCGTTCGCTTCTTGTGCTTTGGAAGCATTAACACTAGCCACGCCCCTAGCTACTTGGCTTTCATAGGCATCCGCATCAATTCTAGCTAGCAGCTGGCCACTCACCACCGAATCTCCTTCCTGAACGAGCAACTCCACAATTTCGCCAGAAACATCCGAACTGATTTTTACCTCCGTTTGTGGGAATACCTTTCCACTCGCACTTACTTTTTCCTGAATAGAGCGGCTTTCTACGGTGGTGGCAAAAATACGCACCCCCTCAGCTTTTTTACTCTTAAAAATAGCAGTACCTACCGCCGCTAAAAACAGTAGTACGATGGAGGAGAGAATGATCTTATTGCGTTTCATAATTGAATAAACTTAAGTGGTTGGAAGTTGGTAGAAAATGAGAATTATTAAAGAACGAGACCAAGCAAGCCGCTAGTAGAGGGCTCTTTTATTTTATAGCCGGAGCGGTTGACCAAGATAAAATTGTAATACCTGCCGATTGAATATAAGCTGGTATTTGGCTCGTATTTGCTCCGTATTGGCTTGGTCTAATCGGTTGGTAGCGGTTAGTAGTTCAAGATTATTGGCACCGCCTAAATCGAAGCGCCGCTTGGTAGCCGCATAAGAGGCGGAGGCAGCTTCTTGGCTAGCTACAGCTGCTTGATAAGTTTCTTTAGCCGCCTGCCATTCTGTAAGCGCACGGGTAATATCACTTTGTAATTGATTAACCGCTTGCTCGTACTGTAAATCGGCGTTTAGTCGGGTCAGTTCTGCTTGCTGCACAGCGATCTTATTACGCCCTTGGCTATAGATAGGAATGTTCAAACTAAGACCAACTCCTTGGCCAAAGTTATTATCTAGTTGCGTTAAGAAGGGTACTTTATCGAAAGAAATACCCGTTGGTTCAAAATTAGCAATCGTAGCATTTTGGCCATTAATCAGCACAGGTACGGGGTTGCCAGGTTCCACCACTAGGTTATCCGTATTGAGCGTCCGAGCAGCACTAGATGCATTCGTACTAAAGCTTCCGAATACCGACAGTGTGGGATAAAAACCCGCTTTCGCTAAGTCCTTGCCTATGATTGCACTACTGCGTCTTACTTCCGCCGCTTGGATAACGGGCTGCGTTGCTTGCGCCGAGAACATGAGCTCCTCATACTTAAAAGACTCATTCAGGTAGGCCGTTGTGACGCTCACGTCGGGTGTGATGATATTAAAATCATCAGAAGGGTCTAGTTCCAGCAGCAACTGGAGGTTGACTAAGGAAATTTTCACTTGATTTTGCAGCTCTACCACACTGCGCTGATTAGCTGCTTTTTGAGCAATCAAATCAAAGCGTTGTACCTCTGGTAGCGAGCCGGCACGGATGGCCGCTTCTGTTTGGCTGAGCTGCCCATCGGTAAGTGCCAGCTGAGCCTGTGCATTGGCGAGCTGCTCCCGCGCTAACAACACGGTTAAATAGGCGGAGGCCACATTGAGTGCAACATCGTTAGCCGTGCTCTCTACGTCCAATTGCGCCGCCTCTAGTTCTAGGGCAGACTGCTTAATGCTATTATTGATCCGGTTGCCGTTATAGAGCAGCACGGAAGCTTGTAAGTTGTAAGAATTAAAGGAAATCCCTTGTTGTATAAAGGTGTTGGTAGAAGGGTCGATGGTTCTACCAAACTGCCGACCTAATGATCCGCTAGCACCAACCGATGGCATACGTTGCAAACGATCGCCTTGAAGCCGGTAGGTAGCGGCTTGCGCCTGATTGCGCAATTGCTTTACTTGCAGATTGTTCTCCAAAGCATAAGCGACACTCGCCTCCAAGGTCCAGCGGTTGTTCTGAGCTTCCAAAACGGTCAATGAAAGTAGCCAGCTCAGTACGAATAGTAATAAATAGCGCATACGATAGGTAGTTCGTTTTATAATACTAACAGCAAATCTACAAGAATACGGTAGTAACCAGCTACTTTTTCTATCAATTGCATGAATTAGCAGACTAATGGTAAAAAACCGCCTTAGATTTGCTTATTTGTATAAAAACGCTTAAAATTGTAGATGGCGCAAAACAGCCACCAAGCTAGCCGGCTGAGCCAACCCATAAAATTATGCGAAAAACCACCCTACTATTGGTGGCGGCATTTTTGCCAGCCATCACAAGCCTGTTCTCAAACGAATGGCCAAAGTGGATTATCCCAACGCAGCTGGCTGAAGAAACCACCTACGGCAGAACCTTTGTGCTCCTCTACGAATCAGATATGAGTCAGCTTGATCTGGCCGCAATGAACTCCGCTATGGAATACACCGTTACGCAAAAAACACCTATTTCAAGCGATGAGTTTGTGGTGGTTCCTGCCATTGTAAATATTAGCACAGCAGAAGCCACCAGGAGAGTAGAAGCAGAAGGCTTAAACCTTAAAATCACCGCCACCCAGCCAAATTGCAGTAAAGTACCTGGCACTGTGGTTTCTCAAAGCAGGGCTCCTGGCATGCTTGTTAATGCAGGCAATACTGTAGAAGTTACCGTAGTGAAGGAACACCCGAGAGTCAGTGCGCAAACAATAAACGGGAAAGGTGATCTAAAGGAGCTCAAACCCGAAGGTTCTGGCAGTGCAGTTGCTTGGGCTTTCGCGAATACGGAGGTCGCTTTTTCCCTCAGTGGCGACGAATGCACCCAAGGTACCGTTATTGTGAGTCATGATCTGAAAGGCACCCAGCAGTTTACCCTTAAAGCAGGGGAAATTAAAGCGATTAATCAATTTTTTGGTGCCGGGCTTATTAGCGTCAAATTTGTTTCAAGCGACAATAATGCGCGCCTAAAATACAGGATTTGGTAGCTGAGCAATAAAATGCAGTACCACCTTAATAACAAAGCCCGTGTAAATATTTACACGGGCTTTGTTATTATCTCGCTAGTACCATCCCACCTAAAACCGCACACTAGCCCCCGCCATCACATTGAAGCCGATGGTGGGGTATTGTGCAAAACGCTGCCGTTTGTTGTTCGCTAGGTTGTTGAGCTGTAGCCACAGACCAATATTATCGGTCACCTGATACTCTCCGCTTAAGCTTAGGTCGAAAAGGGCATTGAGGTTTTTGGCTTCTCCCGCAGCCGTGAGATAGGGTACTCCATTTTGCATGAATAGGTCGGCCCGTATTTGTACGCCCTGTTCTGGCATCGTATAAATAGCCGCAGTATTCAAGCTAAGGCTGGGTAAATGCCAAGGCTTCTCTTCTCTATCTAATGAATAGATATTCTGCGTAAGCGTGCCTGTAACATCTAGGTTTTTAACTAAAGGCAAACTGGCACTCGCTTGCAAGCTAAAAATGCGTGCTGTATCATATAGAACATCAAACTGCGGTATCTCACGGTTATAATCCAACTGAAAGAGTGCTAAATTTTTCACATTCTTCCAAGCAGCCTCTAAGCGGTAATTAAGACCAAAGGCCGCGCCAGATACCCCCGCATAAAGGCGGTTATACTCGCTGTTGCGCACTCGGATTCTAGTCCGTATCCAAGGGTTGTAGTCGGCTAAGCTGCGCAAAGTGTTTTTCTGTAAGTCGCCATCGGCACCTAAAAAGACAGTAGCCACCCCTGGCACCACAATCGCAGAGGCTTCTATGTCCGGAAAGATGTTGAAATTGTCGTCGTTACTCGTAAGCATAGCCCCAAATTTCACCTTGAGCTGCTCGGTCAAATGTGCAGTATAGGCGGTATTGAAGTAGAAGTTGTTCAGTGACTGCGAGCTGGTATCGCGGTAGCCTGTAAAGTCGGTGCGAAGACGAAAATCTAAAGGATCGCGATCGGCCAACCACTTCGTCGCTTTCAAGGTGAGGGCAAAGCCATTTTCCCGCGTAGCGGCTTCCCCATCCATGAGGTAAAAATCTACATCTGCGCTATAATTAAAATCGGCCTCCGTTCGCACTCCATTAAATAGGCTGCCATTAAAGTCGAAAATATTGAAGCGCTGGCTCACTTCCGTCTCCGTAAAGCTAGGGAGGGTATCAGGTGCCACCTCTGGGAAATTGTAGCCATAGAAGTAACGGTTCATCCCTGTATAGGTGGCCCCCAGTTGAATAGCGAAGCCTTTCTCGTTGTAATAAGTCCCTTGAGCACCAAATTGAGTGTCGCCCATTTTTTGGTTCTCCACATTCTTACTATTATCGAAGCTGTGCCGGTGAGCGTAGAAGCCTAGATCGAAGTTTTCCAGCCCTACGATATTGTAGCTCAAATCGCCATAGAAAGCGTTTGGAAAGCCAAGACCTGCTTTGATTAAGCCATTTTGCGTGGATTCGGGCTTCTCTCGGCTCAGGCCTCGGGGGCGAATGATGGGGGCAGGATAATCTACATTTAGTGGCCGCGGTAGTACGCTATAGTTTTGGCGGCGAATACTCGTGTCGGGTGGTGGCAAGACGGGGCTTACCCCTACCCGTTCTGCCTCTGCAAGACGGGCTTCAAAGGAGCGTACAACGTCCACTTCACTACCTGGTAAAATGGGCTGGGCGTAGAGGGCTGAAAAAGAAAGCAGCAAACAAAAACTGCTAAAAAGTTGCTTTGAATAGTTCATACAGACTGAAAATATTGGATGGAAAAATAGAATGGCGATTCGCTAGGCTCTGCGCTGCTGCACTAGCGGCCGCCGCCTGTATCCATTTCCAGGTAGTTATTATTATTCGAGCCGGGTGTGCTTAAGCGGCTCGTTTGGTTAATTTCTGCATTCACACGAGCTAGCTTTTGCTGCGCTTCCTGCACAATGGCTTGGTCTTCGTTGTAGTTATCCAATAAAGCCTCCAAGGCTGCTCGGGCATTAAAGAGGTCTTTTTTATCGCGTAGAATGTCGGATAGTAGAATCACACTCTTAGCCACCCAATAGGGATAGCCAGAACTTTCTCGGTTCGCCTCCAACACTAGCCGCTGTGCTTCCTCAAGATTTCTACGCAAGTAAAAAATATTGGCTCGTAGATAGCGCGCTTCGGCGGTTTGCTCATCATCGCTGGCCGCTATTACTTGATCGAAGTAGCTCTTCGCTGGGTCATATTGCTGCCGATCGTAAGCAATTTTACCTAAATAAAAGTTGGCAGTGGTCTTTTGTTGCACCGTTGCTGTAGGGTTACTCGCTACCTTGGCCGCATACTGCTCCACGGCACTGGTGTTGTTGATTCGGTAAGCAGCGCGTAGGGCACCCAACTGAGCCTCAAAGCGTTTGTCGTCGGAGTCGGCTGCTCTCTCTAGATTCACATATAAGTTATAGGCCTTTGCGAAATCTTGCTCGGAGTTATAAGCAATCAAGGCCGCCTTGTCTAAAGCGGCTAAATAAAAACGACTAGGCCCCTTATTAACCACAGCCTCATAATCGGCCAATGCTTCGCGATATTGACGTAGCGAGGCATAGCTATCGCCTCGGTGATAATAGGCCGTTAACAGATAGCGACCTTGTGGATATTGGCGAATATAATCCGTAAAATTGGTAATAGCTCTTTGGTAGTTGCCGGTTTCGTACTGTGCTTCCGCCGCGCGGAAACTGATGCTATCACGCCCCAAATTATCCACCTTATAGCCAGGCACGGTTTCTAGGAAGGCAAAATAAAGATCCGCCCGCCCCATGTCGCGGACGTAGATCTCCTCCAAAGCGGCCATAGCGGCTCTCGACTCTCCTTCGGTTGGGTTGTTGCCAAATACTTGCTTGTAGTAGTTAACAGCAGCTTCCTGATTGCCTAAATTATAGCTTACTAAACCCAACTGCAGCAAGCTTTCATTCACTAATGGAGAACTAGTTTTGTAATCGCTCACAATGGTTCGGAACGGCTGTAAGGCTTGCTGCAATTGCCCCAACTGCTGGTAGGTGATCCCCAGTTGGAATAAGGCATCATCAGCATATTCACTGCGCGGATACTGCTTTGAAATCTGCTCTAAGTTGAGGATTTTATCGGCGGTGCGGCCTCTGAGCCCCTCAATGATCGCTTTTTGGTAAAGGGCATAAATGAAGCCTTTGTACTTATTATTCACCGCCTCATCGTAGTAGCGAATAGCTTGGTCGTATTGGTTGCGCTGGAAGTAAGCGTCGCCTGATCGCAAAACAGCATCCCCTAAGATGTTTTCTCGAACCGTGGCATCGCTGATATAGGGCGCATTGCGCTGGATGCCTTCTACGGTAGCCCGGAAATACTCTAAAGCCGCTGGATAGTTGTCTTGCTTGAGGTAGTTATAGCCCTGCAAGTAATTGCCGGTGTAAAGCGAGGCCTGAGGTGGCAGCCCTTGCAGCGTAGGTGCTAAAGTTAGGAATTGATTATTGAGGTTGATCGAGTTTGCATAATCCCCCTCTTGGTGCGCAAGATCGGCCAACCAATATAAGGCTTGCGCGCGGGTGGGAGCATGTACGGGCGCTTGTAGCGACTTATTGAAAAGTGCCTTGGCTTGCGCTTTGTTGCCGTCCTGCAAGAGTTGTAAACCCCGATTAAAAGCTGCTTTTTGATAGGCTTCCTGTAGCTGAGGCGTACGGTTCTGGGGCGGCATCTTTTCCAAAATGTCGAGTGCTTGCTGATAATCTCGATTCGTGGCGAAAATATCCCCTAACAACTGCTGACTTTCTACATAAAAACGGCTCGTTGGTGGCAACTGTTGCAAAGCATTGATGGCCTCCCTAGGGTCGCGTAACTCATAGCTAAGTTTGGCGTAGTTGTACAGCGCTTCTTCGCGGAGTGCCGCATCGTAGTTCATCCTGGAAGCATTGCCGAAGGCCGTGCGAGCATTGCGTCGATCGCCTTGGCGTAGGTAAATATCTCCTAGTAAAAAATTAGCTGACTGCCCCGTGGGTGAATCGGCACCGCCAGCTTCCTGAAAGGTTTTACCTGCCGCTTGGTAATCTTGCAATTGATACTGTGTGAACGCTAGCTGGTAAAGCTCTTCCTCGCGCATTTTTCGGTTGCCCCGAGCATATTCTTCCAACAAGGGGCGGGCACTAGCGTAGTTGCCCTGCTCGAAGTAGGCCTGGCCTAGTAACTGTTTGATCTCCGTATCGTTGCGTAGGCGATTTCTGCTATCCGCTACTAGTGGCTGCGCATAAGCAATCAGTTCATTGTAGCGGCGCTGTGCAAAGTAGATCTGCGTAAGGTAGTAGGGAATATCGTTTTTATAGTCCGTTGAGCGCTCTACGATTCTGAATTGCCGAATGGCTGTGTCGTAGTTGCCCTCGAAGAAGTAAATCATCCCCAAATAATAGTTGGTTGGGTAGTAAAACTCCCCATCCACGTCTTTGCTAGTCGTGAAATAACGCTTGGCTTTGTCGAATTGCTTCTGCACGAAGTTCGCATAACCCAGGCGAAAGTTGACCTCCGCCCTTTGCTCTCTGTTTAGGCTAGAACTAGGGATGCGCTCATAATATTCCACCGCTTTCGGTAGATCGTTGGCATTAAAATAGTAGTTGGCTATCTCTAACAATGCTTCGTTGGCTACCGGATCAGGCTGGTAGCGGCGCACGAAGTCGAGGATGAGCTTTTCGCCATCCGGCTTACCCAACTCTACGGCTATTTTAGCATACTGTAGTTCGGCTCGCTGCCGCAATAAGGTGGCTTCCGATTCATCCAGCGGCCGTAACATGCCAATCACCTGCTGGTATTCTGCCTGCGCAAGTGCCAAAAGCCGTTTCGCTCGGTGTTCCTCCGCTTGCTTAAAGTTGCGGTTGGCTTCCGTGTAAATCGTAGTTGCCTGAGCCGAAAGCACAGAAAACCCAATGGAAAGTGCTGTAAGTAGTAGCAGCAAAAATCGAATCATCTCGGATGTTTTTGTTCGCAGATAGGTAGCTGTATGAGCTAACGATCCGTAGGGCGAAGATAGTATAAAATTTGGCCAAACCAATTACCTAGTAGAAATCTTCCTCGCGGGTCTGCTCACCTTCACTAAACATACCCCCCTCTTTCTTGGCCGCATTCCCCGAAATTCATCCGGCTAGTGGTGGGCAATCTACTTGGCCAATACCTCTCCACTGCTAACCCTTGCGCTACCAAGATTCCCCTGCCCCTGCGTCCGCCAAAAGCTGAAAATAATCTTTGCTAACTAGTGGTTTGTCAAGCCTTACTATTCGCCTTGAGCGTTAGCGAATTTTGCGGCTAATCGAAGCGGAGATTCCCGCACATAGCGGAGACTATGAAGGGGGTCTCCAACGAAGTGTAGCAGCAAAAGACACCACGGGCAAGCCGAAGTTTTAGCCTTAACAGACCACTAGGCGAAGCAGGCGAACTTACTCCTTTTTTTACCGCCTTTTTTGGCCAAAGGCAGGGGCAAGGGTTTTTTTAAAGCGCAAATGTGTTGGCGCACTACCAACATAGGGAAAACCGATAGCGCGCTAGCTACGCTGTGTTGGAGAAACTATAGTCTTCCAATGCAGGATTTACCTTCGGTGCTACTGCGTGGTGTGAATTCTGGGTTGAAAGACTATAATAGGCCAGCCCCCAAGCGAAAATCTCTAGCCGTGGATCTCTAAGGATACTTTGAAAAAAGGCTGTATCTTTGGCAGGGCACAGCTCGCGCCTCGAAGTGGCCGGGCGCAAGAAGGGGATGTATGACACCAGCTTGGTTTATTAGGATTGGGATATTATTGAGTTGTGCCTTCTCGCAGCTCAGCCCACTTCATGCTCAAAGCGGCCGCCTAGATATGGAAATACTAGGCAAACAAGACCGCGTGGAAATCCCATTTGAGCTAATCAACGATTTTATCGTCTTGGATGTGTTGATGGATAATTGGCTGCCCCTTCGTTTTTTACTCGATACGGGCGCGGAAAATTCCGTGATTGTAGATAAAAAATTGAGCGACTTCCTACAACTCAACTATCAAAGGGAGTTCCGAGTTACGGGAGCCGACCTTAAAAAGGAAATGGTTGCCTATCTCGCCACAGGCGTTAATTTCCAGCTTGCCAACAAACTTTTAGCCATCAACCGCAATATGCTGGTGTTGGCTGAAAACTATTTTCACTTTGAGCGCATCACCGGCACGCCTATTCACGGCATTATAGGTGCCGACTTCCTGATGCGTTTTGTGGTAGAGATAGACTATAAGCACCAACAACTAATTCTTTATCAACCGAACGACTACAAATTAAGCAAGCGACAACAAGCCTTGGCAGGGGTTTTTGTCAGGAATCGCCCTTACATCGATTTAGCGGTTTCCGTCACTGGCCGCACCACGGATATAAAACGCTTGCTCTTAGATACCGGAGCTGGGCTGTATGTGCTGCTCCATACGGGCCTAGACACGACGGATCAGGATCTTCCTCAACGGATTATTTCCTCCCCGATTGCCCGCGGCTTAGGTGGCGAGGTGGATGGCAACGTAGGCCGAGCCAAAAGCATCACCTTAGGCGAACAAAGCCTTGACGAAGTGGTCACTTATTTCCAACAACTAGAGCCCGATATGATTGATTCAAGTCGGCAAATTATGCGCGATGGTATTATAGGTAATTCCCTGCTCAAACGCTTCAACCTAACGATTGATTATGTACAGGAAGCCGTGTATATTTACCCCACTCGTCGTTGGAAGCGCAAAATCAGTTTTGATCGATCCGGGCTCTTAATCTCTGCTACGGGGGTCAAGCTAAACCGTTTCGTCGTAGCTGGGGTCTTAGCTGGCAGCCCTGCTGCGGAAGCGGGCGTACAGGTAAACGACCGCATCAAGAAAATCAATGGCCTTGGTAGCGATTTAATCACGCTCGACCAAGTCCTACGCAAATTAGAGAAAAAACCAGGGAAACGTATCCGCTTAGAAATACGCAGACTAGAACAGACGGTGCAACTATCCTTCCACCTCCGCGACCTAGTATAAGGTTACTGGAAGTTCAGGTTGCGCGTGTAGATACCGTTTCGCAAAGTATCTAGGTTTCGGCCATCTAAAGCGATACCAGGAAGGGATACGGTTGATCGGGCAGTAAAAATACCGAGGCCGTTTTCAACATTGGTGTAGAGCGGTAAAGTTTGGGCGCTAGTGATGCCTGCATTAGCTCTTGCCAAAGCTAGCTGCTCCTCTACTTCTGCGCCTACGGCTGTAATTCGTAGCTCCATATTCCCCACAAAGCGGTACACATTAGGGTCTTCTTCTAGGTTTGCCCCTAAAAACTGCCAGAATAATTCATTTCTGAATTGCAAGACGACTCTGCTCTCCCCTGCTTCAGGAATCAGGCGGTCGTCAATAACCCATTCTAGTATGCGGTCTCGGTTTTGGCTGGGGTCGTTGAGGGAAAACTCGCGAATAGTAATAAAAAGGCGGGCATCAAAAACTCTAGCTGCGGAGCTGCTCGTGTTCCACCGCCAGTTTTGGAACTGCCGATAGTTTTCTATTACAATAGCGGTATTTGAAGGCTGCACAATTTCAATTGCTCCAAGGGTGCGCGTAGTAGCTACGGCATCTTCCCATCCTGGCCGGCTGATGCGCAGTGTGAGAGCTTGATTAGGGAGTAAATTCAATTCGCTGTCGGTAAAACGGTATAGGATATTGGGGCTATTGACGAAGCTACCTTCGGGCCGGAGGATGCCATAGTCGTCGCCATTGACCCTCGAAAGTGTGATGGGTGTTCCGTTGCCTTGCGTCAAAGTCACTTGCGCTGCCGCAGCACTGTAGTAAAGAGAGTCTTGGTTGGTAGCCGCCAATTCAGCATTCCCGTTTTGCCCCAAAAAGGCTTTTTGAACTCGGATGAAGTGCTCCCCCTCTGCATCATTCAAGTAAGCAAACACCACCGGCACATCGCGGTAAGGCGCTTCGAGAGAAAAATCGTCGCGGCAAGCGGTGAGCAACAAAATCGCAAAAAGGACAAGAACGAAATAACGCATCGGGTAAAATTAAAACATCTTATAAGAAGTGCTGCAAAGGTACAGTACTTGTGCTGACCAGCAAAATAAAAAAGGTAGCAACCCGACGGCTTGGGCTGCTACCTTTTGAATTGACAGTTGGCCGACCAATAGCGGCCATTCGTTTATTAGAGTTGTTCGGCGAGGCTTTTTAACGAAGTGCAGCATAAAATTTCGCTACGCGGCTACTTTGTGGTGCCACTTGCAGCCGTTTGATGACCTGCCGGACAACTCTATTAGAAAACTAAGGCGTATTTAAGGGTTTCTTTAGAGCTAGGGTAACGCCCCTCTAACGCAACGGCACCGCTCTTGTTGCTAAGTAAGCGCTCTAAATCGACGGTGTTCTTTACGTCTTGCCCGTCCACCTTCGTAATTACGAAGCCTTCCTTGATGCGGGTTTGCTCTGAAAGGACACCTTTGCGGAGCTTCACTACCTGAACGCCGCCTTTGATGCCTAGTTTTTCAGCTCCCTCGGCACTGAGACTCGCTATTTCGGCACCTAACTGATCGTACAAAGCAGGAGCTGTATCGGCCGTAACGACCCCGAAATTACCTGCTTGGTTTTTAAGCTGCACACTGATTTCTTTTGCTTTACCAGCTCTTTCGATCGAAATTGCCACCCGATCGCCTGGCCGACGGCGCCCCAGTTGCTCCAACAGCTCACTATTTTTGAGTGTTTTCACGCCATCCACAGCCACGATAATATCTCCTTTTTGTAGGCCACTTTCTTCTGCTGCACTATTCGGAGAAACTTCATTGATATAAACGCCTGTTTCTCGGCTAAGACCTTCTTCCTTAGCAAATGCTGCATTAAGTTCCAATATCTTGGCCCCTAAATACCCTCGCTGCACTACACCAAAGTCTTTTAAGTCTTCTACCACTTTGGCAACAATCTTACTAGGAACAGCAAAGCTATAGCCAGCAAAAACACCTGTCGGAGAGCTGATAGCCGTATTGATACCTACCAAGTCGCCATGAATATTCACCAAAGCACCGCCGCTATTTCCGGGGTTCACAACGGCATCCGTTTGAATGAACGACTCAATAGCATACTGGCTTTTTTCGCGTAAAATATCGATGCTGCGCCCTTTGGCGGATACAATGCCGGCCGTAACCGTGCTGGTAAGGCTGAAAGGGTTACCCACTGCCACCACCCATTCACCGATTTTAATTAGATCGGAGTCTGCGAATTGAACTGTCGGTAAATTCTTTTCTTCAATTTTTATCAAGGCAATGTCTGTAGTAGGATCGACCCCTACGACAGTAGCTTGGTAGGTTCGCTCATCGTTCAACACTACCTCTAGCTCTTCGGCATCTTCCACTACATGGTTGTTCGTAACGATATAACCATCTTCACTGATAATCACACCCGATCCACTGCCTTGCTGTAACCGCCGCTCGCCGCCGTCTTGGTCTGGTTGGTCAAAGCCACGAGGGCCGAAGAAATCGCGGAAAAGCGGTGGTAGGCCCTCCATATCAAAGCCCCCCCCCGCTAAGCCGGCTCTCTTACCTGCTTTAATGTGTACGACGGCAGGTAAGGCTTTCTCTGCTGCCAAGGTAAAGCCACTGGCGGGGATCAAATCGCCCAGATCCGCTTTGTAGTCGGAAAACTGAGCGATGGATTGATCTTGTGTTTGAATAATTTTTACTTCTTGTTGTCCGAAACCTAGGTAGTAGGCACCCCCTAGGCTGATGAGTCCGCCTAAAACGGCGGTAGCTAAAACACCGATGAATTTGTTCATAATTGCGTTTTTATTGGTTTTCGAATGGTATCCAACAGGATTTCGTTGCGTAAAGTAATAGAGTTGTTCATGGCTTGCCGAATTAAGTCTATAAGTACTCAGACCTATTTAATAACGAAAGAGGGCGCATTTTCGTTTAAAAAGACTGTAATAAGCTAAATTTGGTTGGATAAAATGAGCTCCTTAACAATACTTTAATTTTCTCCCCACCGATAGGTGTCCTGCACCACTAAACCTGCTAGTTCTAAGGCACGGTCCACCACCGTTTGGGCTAATGCTTCTGGGCTGTTCGCGCCGTTGTAGAAGCTAGGGATGGCCGGACAAACAATAGCTCCAGCTTCCGTTAAGCCTGTCATATTACGAAGGTGCAACAAACTCAGTGGCGTTTCACGAGGCACCAAGACCAAGCGGCGGCGCTCTTTCAGTACCACGTCTGCCGCCCGTGTGATCAGGTCGTCGCTCACACCTGCGTGAATACGCCCTAACAAACCCATGCTACAAGGGCAAACCAGCATACTACCATAACGCGCTGATCCTGAGGCAAAAGGCGCATGCCAATTCTTTTGTTCATAGAAGTCAAAGGGGTAGCTATTATAGTCTTGGTTGCCCAACTCTAACTCCCAATTATATTTCGCATTGGCAGTCATCACCACACCCACAGCCGCCCATTGGTCTTGTAAAGCTAGCAGCCGGTCCATCATTACTTTAGCGTAAATACTGCCACTACTGCCACCAACAGCCAGAACAATTTTGTGCTTTTGCATACCTTCAATTTATGGCAGTACAACTAGCCATATTGGGTTTTTGTTTCAAGCTATGCTTACCTTTGCCCCCATGCCTGTAGATTTACCATATCATTTCATTGCCATCGAAGGCAACATCGGCGCGGGAAAGACAACACTTTCCGAACGCCTGAGTAAGGATTTGAACCGTCGGCTTATTCTAGAACAGTTTAGCGACAACCCCTTTCTCCCCTACTTCTACGAGCAGCCCGAACGCTATGCTTTCCCCGTTGAGTTGTTCTTTATGACCGAGCGCCACAAACAACTACAAACAGAGCTAGCCCAAACCCAGTTATTTGGCCAGGAAGTAATCGCCGACTACTTCTTTGTCAAAACCTTACTGTTTGCAAAAAACAATCTCAGCGATGAAGAGTACCGGCTTTTTACCCGCCTCTATCAAGTGCTCAACGCCAGTTTCCCCCCACCGGAGCTACTCGTTTACCTACACCGACCAGTAGAAGCACTACAAGCCAACATCAAAAAACGTGGTCGTGCCTATGAACAACAAATCAGTAACGACTATCTGCTAGAAATACAACAAGCTTATTTCGACTACTTCCGCCACCCTTCTCCAACACCCATTTTGGTCATTGATTTAGCCGATTTAGACTTCGCACAAGACGAGGCCGTTTATCAGCAACTACTCCACTTACTCGCCCAACAATATCCAGCCGGACTGCATCAACTTCGTTTAAAAGGCTAAAAGGGAATTACAGTAGCCTGACCGTTCTTTTCAGGAATCCACATCCAAAATAAAAAGCTACCTTTGCAAGGTGAGTACCAACCAGCATATCAATCCTGCGCTACGCTACCAACCTAGGTCATTACCTGCTGTGAGCGATACCCTAGCAGCTATCTGTAAGGGAGATACCACGGTGCTCAGCAGAAGCATCACGCTATTGGAGAGCGAGGTGGCTTCCCATCGAAGTTGGTCAAAAGACCTCCTTCAGCAGTTGCTGAACGGCGCGCCCTCCCCTAGCACTTTTCGTTTAGGGATCAGCGGCACCCCAGGCGTTGGCAAATCTACCTTCATTGAAGCCTATGGCCTGGAACTCATTCGCCAAGGACACCGCGTGGCCGTCTTGGCGGTTGATCCCAGTAGCCAAATCAGCGGAGGAAGCATTTTAGGTGATAAAACAAGGATGGAAATGCTAGGCCGCCAAACAGCTGCCTTCATTCGGCCTAGCCCAAATAGCGGCTACTTAGGCGGCGTGGCACGCCTAAGCCGCGAAAGTATCTTCCTTTGTGAAGCAGCTGGCTTTGACTACATCCTAGTAGAAACGGTGGGGGTGGGGCAATCAGAAATAACCGTCCACAGCATGACGGATGCCTTTCTACTACTAGCTCAACCAGGAGCAGGCGACGAACTGCAAGGCATCAAACGAGGCATACTAGAAATGGCCGACCTCATCTTGGTGAACAAAGCCGATACGATGCCCAACGAAGCGGAGCAAACAAAAGCAGCTCTAGAACGAAGCTTACACCTAGCCCCACCTAGAGAAAGCGGATGGCTTCCCCCCGTGCATTGTATAGCAGCCCTTCAACAAACACCGCAGTGGCAAGAACAGATACAGTGGGTCTATTCAACTATCTCCCACTATCAGCGGTTATTAGTAAATCAAGCACTATTTTTGCCAAAACGAAGGCAACAACTCCAGCAGTGGCTAGAAGAACGGGTAGCAAGCGAATTACTATTACAAATTCACCACAGCCCTACCACCCAAACACAATGGCTCGCGGCTAAAGAACAAATCAATCAAGGCCAAACGGATATTCCCGACTTGGCCGCACGTATTTTAAGTACCTTTTTTCAATCTAAACACACACACAATTTAAAATGAAATCACTATCCACCATCGGCATTCTTGTAGGCATACTAGCCCTCTTACTCATTGGCGGCTGCAATAGCTACAACGGCTTCGTAAACGCCGAAGAAGACGTAGAAAAGTCTTGGGCAGACGTCCAAAGCCAATACCAGCGGCGTGCCGACCTCATTCCTAACCTTGTCAACACTGTAAAAGGTGCTGCTGATTTTGAAAGAGGCACACTAGAAGCCGTTACCGCTGCGCGCGCCAAAGCAACTAGCGTTAATATCGACCCTAGCAACCTTTCGCCTGAAGCAATACAACAATTCCAAAGTGCACAAGGCGAGTTAAGCTCTAGCCTTAGCCGTCTCTTGGTTTCCGTAGAGCGCTACCCCGAGTTGAAAGCCAATGCCAACTTCCTCGATCTACAAGCACAACTCGAAGGCACCGAGAACCGCATCTCCGTGGCCCGCGATCGCTTCAACGAGCAAGTAACCTCCTACAACAAGCAAACGCGCCGCTTCCCAGCCTCTTTCTTCGCTAGCATCTTTGGCTTCGGAGAAAAAGGACAGTTCCAAGCGCAAGCAGGTGCAGAAAATGCCCCTACGGTAAATTTCTAAGCCGTGGAAACCACTCCTATCCGATTTTTTAGCCGAGAAGAAGAGGCGCAACTTATCGAAGCTATTCGATTGGCTGAAATGGGCACCACGGGTGAAATCCGCGTCCATGTTGAAATTAATGCGCAACACGATGCTATCCAAGAGGGTATTATTATCTTTCATCGGCTGGGTATGGATGCTACTCGCCACCGCAATGGTGTATTAATTTTACTCGACATCACCCACAAAAGCTTCGCTATCTTGGGCGACGAAGGCATCAACGCCTTAGTTAAGCAAGATTTTTGGGAGGCAGAGCGCGATTTACTACAGCAGTATTTTCGCCAACACTTATTCGTCGAGGGGCTCGTACTAGCAATTGAACAAGTAGGGGAAAAGCTTAAACGCTTCTTTCCCGTGCTACCAGGCGAAACCGATAACCCCAACGAGCTATCCGATGATATAAGCTATGGCTAAATTCAATCCTTTGGCTGCGGCAATTGCCCGTAGCCAAAGGCCTTTTCTTCAAGTACAGCCTTCATGAAAATCACCTCTTTGCTCTTCGCGCTATGCCTACTTATTTGCTGGAGTTCCCTTGTAAAGGCACAGCAACCTATACCAGCAGCGAAAGATTATCTGGTCTATGACCAAGCAGCCATCCTCAGCGCTGATGAGGAAAGGCAACTAGCAGAAAAGCTGGCGGCCTATGCTCGCGAAACTTCTACGCAAATTGTGGTATTCACGGAAAACGATTTGGCAGGGGAAACAGCCTTTGATAGAAGCCTAGCAATCGCAGAAAAATATGGTATCGGCGGCAGCGCAGAAAAAGACAATGGCATACTCGTTTACGTAGCTAAAAACGACCGTAAAGTACAAATACAAGTTGGCTACGGTGCTGAAGGTTTCTTGCCAGATGTAATGGCCAAGCGTATTATAGATAACACCATCGTACCGCAGTTTAAACAAGGTCGTTTCTATGCAGGCTTAGATCGGGCCACGGATATTATCATGGATTTAGGGAAGGGAGAGTACGAAGCCGATCCTACAAATGGCGATAGTGCCATTCATCCGCTTATTATACTTTTCCTGATTCTGCTAGTTTTTATCATCCTCTCGGCTATGGCTAGTAAACACGATGACGACGACGGGGATGGGGGCTACTGGCGAGAAGGACGCTACGACATGGACGATCCCCATACCCACCGAAGAAGATCGCGTAGCAGCCGCGGTTGGACTGTTTTCCCAGGCGGCGGCTTCGGCGGCGGCTTCGGCGGCGGTAGTAGTGGTGGCGGCTTCGGTGGCGGCGGCTTCGGCGGCTTCGGTGGCGGTGGCTTCGGTGGCGGTGGAGCTGGCGGAAGCTGGTGATAAATTTATTCGTTACTGCCAAGAGAATACGTATCTTTGCAGCTGCTTAAAAAGAAAGTATGTTTGTAATTCCTCCTTTTATTCGGTTCGCACTCATCGCCCTCGGCATCCTTGGGGGTATTGGATTTTGGATCGCCTTTGGATTTTGGTATGGCTTCCCCTTCCTCCTAATGGGTATCATCTTGCTGATTGGTTTCATTCTCTTAGGCACTGTGGCTCCTGCGGCAAAGGCCGTTCAGTTGCAAGATTTTGATGGTGCTGAAAAGATACTTAACCTAACTTTGAAACCAGCATGGCTTTACAGCGCCAACCGCGCCTTTTACTACATGATGCGAGGTAGTATCGCTCTACAACGCCGCGATATGGACGCTGGTGAAGCTTTTTTAAAACAAGCAGAAAAAATCGATTTGCCTAGCAAGAACGAAAAGGCAATGCTCTACCTACAACTAGCGCAAATTGAAGCCAACCGCCAGCGGTGGAACCCAGCTAAACAATACCTCAAAAAAGCAAAAGACGCCAAATCTAGCCTGCCACAAATCAAAGAACAAGTGGAAATGTTAGAAAACGCCCTCAAACAATCTGGCCAAGTAAAAGCAGTACAACGCATGGGCGTACAAGGCCACCAAATGATGCAACAAAGCGGTGGAAAAAGACGGCGGCCGAAGAATCGCTAGGCGATGATCTATTTCCATATTCCCTTTTGTAAGCAAGCTTGCACCTACTGTAATTTTCACTTCAGCACCAGTAGCAAGGGACGCAGTGAGTTGCTAGCAGCCATGCAGCAGGAATTGATAGTCCGTAGCCCTGAGTGGGCCGCGCAGCCACTCCAAAGCATCTACTTCGGCGGCGGCACTCCTTCCCTCCTCGAAGAAGCGGAACTCATCGCTTTTTTCAACATCCTCACCGCTGCGGCTCATCCCCAAAACCCAGCCTTAGAAGCATTAGAGATTACCTTAGAGGCCAATCCCGACGATTTACATCCAGCTAAAATAGCCATGTTGGCCGCTAGTCCCGTCAATCGGCTCAGTATCGGTATCCAAAGTTTTGCCGAAACAGACTTACAGCTGATGAAGCGCGCTCATAGTGCCCAAGAAGCCCAGCAGGTGCTTAAAGCCGTTCAAAAAGCTGGTTTTGAGAACATAAGCGTCGATCTAATTTATGGCAGCCCTACCACCTCCAACGCTATTTGGAAAGACAATATTCAGCGCCTGCTCGATCATGGTGTTCCGCATATAGCCGCCTACGCTCTCACCGTGGAGCCGCGAACCGCCTTAGCGCACCAGATCAAAAAAGGAGAAGTGAGTGCCCCGGATGAACTGAGATTCGAGCAGCAGTTTAACCAACTAATCGAACAGCTCGACCAAGCAGGCTACGAGCACTACGAAATCAGTAATTTCGCCCTACCGGGTCATTATAGCCGCCATAATACCGCTTATTGGCAAGGCCGATCTTACACAGGTATTGGCCCCTCCGCTCACAGCTATTCCGCCACGGCGGCTAAACGCAGTTGGAATGTAGCCAATAATGCCCTCTACACGCGCGCAATGCAGTCGGTACACACACTAGCCGAATACGAACAATCGCCCAGCTTACATAGCCATGAAATCCTTAGCCTAGCACAGCAGTATAACGAAGCCGTTATGCTAAGCCTACGCACACAGTGGGGCCTGCGCTTGGAAAATATCCGGCAGCAATTTGGTACCGCCTTGGCCGATTATTGCCAGCAGCAGCTCGCCCCTTTCCTGCCGCAAGGCTACTTTCAGCCAGGAACCGAAGTCGGCCTCTATCGCCTCTCCCCTAGCGGCCGTCAACTAGCCGACGGCATCGCCGCAACTGCTTTCTGGCTGGAGGAATAGGCTACACTTGCGCTACAAGACATACCTTTGCCCCCGCCCCTACGGGCCAAAAAATACTAAATCCTTTCTACTATTAGGCCGCTTAGCCTACCCTAAACAGGATCACCCAATTAGCGTTATTCGGAAGGCTATGAACGAGCAAGAGCGCACAGCATTTTGTTCTGAACCAGGCGAAGAACGTAGGCGCAGTGGTGCTGCGGCGAGGCTTTTCAACGAAGTTCAGGGCAAATTTGGCCGCTTGCAGCCGTTTGATGGCCTGCCGAACAAAGCTATTATACACATTTATAAAAAACACAGTATGCTGAAAACTATAAACCCCAAACTACCCATGCGAGACAAAGCCTCAACCAAAGAATATTATCTAGACCGCTTAGGTTTTAAAGAACTTGCAGATTATGGAGACTACTTACTGCTATTCAAAGATAATATTGAGATTCATTTTTTTGAATTCAAAGAACTCGACCCTAAACAAAACTATGGCCAGGTTTACATAAGAACCAACGACATCGATAGCCTCTACCAAGAACTCTTGGAAAATAAAGTTGAAATTCATCCCAACGGACAACTGGCCATAAAAGCTTGGGGACAAAAAGAGTTTGCCTTACTTGACCCAGACAATAATCTATTAACTTTTGGACAAAGTGTGGAAGAGGGAGTGGAAGAAGGAGGTAGGCCGCAAAAATAGGCATCCACGAATGGGCCAAGCCGTACTTTGCAAGTAGTTGTTCATAAACAGCTTTTTGCCCATACGGGCAGGGGCAAGGGCTGCTTTTTTGCGCAAATGTGGGTCAACGATCCTCCTTAATTTGAGTAGATTTCCCTAGGAGTAATTAGGGTTTTTTAAAAAGGCTTATTTGTTTCCGAAGCTCCGCTAAACCCGCGCTGGCTCCTTTTTCAATAAGGATAAGCTGGCGGCGTTTGCGCAATTCGTGATTGATGTTAGGCACCGGATCAATGTAGTAAATGGGAGTAGCATAAGGGGCAAAATCCACTAAACTAGCAGCGGGATATACCTGCATAGAGGTGCCAATAATCACTACTATATCAGCTTTCCCAACCATTTGAGCAGCTGTTTCTAACAATGGAACCGCTTCGCCAAACCAAACGATATGAGGCCGAAGGCGATGGCCTAGCTCATTGCTGTCTGAAGTACTAAGGTCATCCAGCCAGTCGTAGATAAGGTTCGGATTAGCCGTTGAGCGCACTTTCCGCAGTTCGCCATGTAGGTGTAAAACATGGGTAGAACCCGCACGTTCATGGAGATCGTCAATATTTTGGGTTACGATTTGTACGTTAAAATCCTTTTCGAGCTCAGCTAAAATACGATGCCCTTGGTTAGGCTGTACTATTTTGAGTTGGGCACGGCGTTGGTTGTAAAAAGTGTGTACCAATTGCGGGTTGCGAGCAAAAGCCTGAGGTGTTGCCACGTCTTCTACGCGATGATTTTCCCAAAGACCATCTGCCCCGCGGAAAGTATTGATACCACTTTCGGCACTCATACCTGCACCGCTGAGTACGAGGAGTAAAGGCTTCTTACTATTCATTTCACAAACTTGTTATGCTAGCGTCTAGCCCACCTTGTGCTAATGTAGGATTACCTTGCGGTAGCTCCATCACCCTAGAAGTAGGTAAGAATTTCGGGTAAAAATCGCGGATAAAAGCCATGGCGTGTTCTCTAACTTGGCAGCGAAGATCAAAAAGAATACTAGCATCGGCGGCACTCATAAGTAGGCGAATTTGCATACTATTGGCTGTCAGGTCGGTCACTTGTACCTTAGCTACTCTGCCATCCCAAGCCGGATTGTTGGCAAGGAAACGCTGTACTTCTTCGCGTAAGGCCTCCACGGGAAAGGCATAGTCTGTAAAAACAAAAACAGACCCCAGTAGCTGTGTATCGGTATGAGTCCAGTTCTCAAAAGTCTGATCGATGAAATACTGTAACGGAATAATGAGGCGGCGCTCGTCCCATATTTTGAGCACCACATAAGTTAGCGTAATATCTTCCACATGCCCCACTTCACCTTTCACATTGATGCGGTCATTGATCCGAATGGGTTGCGAAAAAGCAATTTGGAAACCTGCTAGTAAGTTAGCGATCGACTTCTGGGCAGCCAAACCAACGATAATACCCGTTACGCCTGCCGAGGTGAGGATGGTAGCACCCAGGTTTTTTACGTTATCGAACTGAAGCAAGATCAGGGCAATTGCTACGATACCCACCACAATTAGTGCAATCTGCTCGATGTATTGCAGTTGTGTTAGGATCCTTCGTTCTTTGATGGAAACATTGTGATCATCTTCATAATGCAGCCGAATACCATCAGCCCCTACTTTAAGGATGCGAATCAACAGCCAAGCACCGAACACATATAGTAAGGTTTGTGCAATACTAGTGGCTAAGGAAAAGAAAGTCGCATGCTCCCCTTCCGGACTGAGGCCACCCCATAAAATAAGTAAAATAATAATACTAATGAAGCCTAATAAAGGAGCGCGCAGATGCTGGCTGAACCGATCAATCGTTTGGTTCCCCAAGCGCTTATTAGTCGTTTTTAGCACCAATAAGAGCAAGCTAACCACGAGCGTTGCTAAGGCAATCGCAATACCAAGGGCGGCAAAAAGCTGAACAAAAAATGGGTAATCTTGGAGGTAGGATAGAATATTTTGTAATTGCATAAAAGTAAACTCTACAAAATCAACATACTTTTCACTCAGGTAGTTGACTTTGTGCGTAGATTTCCTATCTTGCCCCTTCATTTGGAAACAATCAAGGTATGCAGCTTAGTCAGATCGACCTAATAATCTTTGGTATTTATATTGTAGGCGTGATCGCTTTCGGCGTTTGGATTGCCAACCGAGATAAGAACGCCACGGCTTCTGATTACTTTTTAGCGAGCCGTTCACTACCTTGGTGGGCTGTAGGTGGCTCTTTGATTGCTTCGAATATCTCTGCCGAACAGATCATCGGTATGAATGGCTCTGGCTTCGAGTTAGGTATGGCAATTGCCACCTACGAACTAATGGCCGCGATGACGCTACTCATTGTAGCCAAGTTTCTGTTGCCGGTATTCTTAAAAAAAGGTATCTATACCATGCCGCAGTTCCTAGAGGAGCGCTACGACGGAACCGTCCGAACGGTTATGTCCATTTTCTGGATCGCCCTTTTTGTGTTTGTCAATATAGCCACCGTTTTATATCTCGGTGGCTTGGCTATTGAAGAGCTCCTAGGTTTTCCGTTGGTGTATGGTGTGATTGGGCTGGTACTTTACTCGGCTTCTTTTTCCATTTTTGGTGGTTTAAAGGCGGTTGTTTGGACGGATGTAGTGCAGGTAATCGTGCTAATGCTCGGCGGCACTATCGCCTCGGTTGGTATCCTTAGCGTGGTGGGTGAAGGAAGTGTGCTGGCAGGAATTATGGAGCTGTTCAAGGTCGTTCCCGAGCGTTTTGAAATGCTTTTTGAACCTACTGATACCTTTGTGGATACGGTCTCCGGCGAAACAAAGTCATCTTTCCAACTGCTGCCTGGCTTCGCCGTTTTATTTGGGGGTATGTGGATTGTTAACACCTATTATTGGGGCAACAATCAATATATTATTCAGCGCGCACTCGCGGCCAAGAGTCTAGGAGAAGCGCAAAAAGGGGTTGCTTTTGCGGCTTTTTTGAAATTATTTATTCCTTTCTTTGCTGTGTTACCAGGCATAGCGGCCTACTATCTGCTGAAAAAAGGGGTGGATGTGAACATTACTAAGGCCGATCAAGCCTTCCCTTGGGTACTGAGCAATTACGTGGGGCCCGGATTCAAAGGGCTTACCTTTGCAGCTTTGGTAGCAGCCATTGGTTCATCTATCAGTTCGATGGTAAACAGTGCTTCGACGATCTTCACGCTCGATATTTATCAAAAATTCATCAACAAAGGCGCCTCACAATCACGCTTGGTTCAAATTGGCCAAATTTCAGCCGCTGCTTCTTTAGTAATCGGTGCTATGATTGCCCCCACACTAGGCAGTCTAGGGCAGGTATTCCAGTACATCCAAGAATACACTGGCTTTATCAGCCCAGGCGTTTTAACGGTCTTTATTTTTGGTATGTTCTGGCGTCGAGCCACCGCTAAGGCAGCTTTAGCAGTAGTAGTGGCTTCTATCCCACTTTCCTTTCTATTCAAGCTTCTCTTGCCAGATTTGCCCTTCCTTGATCGAATGGCCTTTGTATTTATGATCTCGGCAGTGATGATGGTGCTTATCAGCTACGCTACCGCTTCCACCAGCAGGGCCGCTGCGTCGGCTTCCGAAGCCGATGCTTTGAAAGAAACCCCGATAGGTATTATTCCTGATCGTACCGTCGTCATGGGCTTAGTGGGCGTAGTAGTAGCCGTGGGGATCGCTACAGGGCTCCGACTGATGCTACAAAGCGTGGCAGGCGTACCTGCTTGGTTCACTTACAGTATGCTCGGCTTATCTGTTGCCGTCATAGCCCTACTGCTCAGTGGTAGCAACAAAGCAAATGACCAGAAGGCGATCTATATAGAGAAGGGGCTATTCAAAACCTCTACGGGTTTTAATATCGCTGCCTTGGCTATTGTTCTAATCCTAACAGCTATTTATTCCCTGCTAGCCTAAGCAATCCAAAAAATAAGCCTAGCGGGCCTTCCGAGGGTTCACACTAGAAGTGTTGCTGGCGCCTGGCGTTGGTCGGCTGCGAATGGAACGGTACTTACTTGCATTGGCTGGATCCACGCGCGAGAAAATTTGAATTACGTTATTCTGCTCTTGTGGCGTGCCCGCCTTGAAAATTTCGATGATTTCATCACGCTTAGCATCGTTGAAGGTTTGTACGATAGGGGTGTTCGGATAAGCTTGGTTGGCTAGTTGCACATCTTCTATTGCCTCCATCATCGCGATTCTGGCTAGATCAGGATTTTTGTGCATCACATCCAAACCACGAAGGTGATAATTGTAGCTCGCACGGCGCAGCGGTAGCATCCTAGGGCTTAAGATGTTCTCTAGTAGCCAAAAGCGATTGCGGCTATTTTTGGAAGCCCAGCCTGAGTCGCCATCAGCTACTTCGGAAGGTAAGCGGTTGAAAATTTCCTGCGCTTTCTCAAAGTAAGGCTGGCCGCCTAAGGGGGAAAAGCT
>DAINNZ010000031.1:0-21818 GCA_036735605.1 Lewinella sp.
TTGGCTGCCGAGGGGAGCTTGGCTGCCGAGGGGAGCTTGGCTGCCGAGGGGAGCTATTGTTGCGATACGCTGCGTTTCTTCCTCTTCCAACTCACCAACCGTGGCTTTGGCCATCCATTCGCTAGTGGGCTTATTAAATAAAAGCATCTCCCAAGGGCTCGGTAGCTCCTTGGTAGTCGTTAGCTCTCTAGTGGCGGCTTCTGCAACCTCCGGACTAACGAAAGGGGTGAAGCTAAAGTGAGCTAGAGAAAGTAAGAGTAGTAGAAAAAAAGTTCTGTTCATTTTGCGATCCTTCCTGTATGCCTATGGCGCTATACGAACGCGGCAACCCATACAAATCGGGTTAGGCTACCGAGAATTAACACTTGAGATTATGCTTCTGGGGGAATGCTGTGCTGTTACATCCCGCCTCGTTTCCATCGTTCCTAGTTGCCTAGTCGCGAGCGTCACACCTTAGGATGACAACTCCCGCAATGCCAACTTGATAAGTTGTTCGGCACTAGGGGTGTTGGGGTCTTTTTCCAGCACCCGATTCAGCGCACGCTGAACCGAAGGCCGTGGAAAACCCAAATTCACTAATGCAGATAACGCCTCTTCGCGCATCGTATTGCTTTGTGGGCTCACCAATATGCCGCTTTCCCCACTTTCTTTCACCATTTTATCTTTCAAATCCAAAATGATGCGCTGCGCCGTTTTGGGCCCGATACCTTTTACACTTTTGATTATGGCCACTTGTTCGCCTATAATAGCTGCCCGTAGCTCCTCAGGGTTCATACTAGAAAGCACGATGAGCGCCGTAGAAGGGCCCACCCCGCTCACAGAAATGAGCAACTGAAACAAACGCCGCTCTTGTTCCTCTGCAAATCCGTAGAGGGTCTGGCTATCTTCCTTAACGGAGTAGTGCGTTAATATCTTGACCGTTTCCAACTTTTCAATCTTTGTGTAGGTATAAAGACTGATGTTCACATGATAGCCCACGCCTGCAGCCTCTACTAAAATGAAACTAGGGTTCTTGTGGGTGATCAATCCTTTAAGGTAGCTTATCATTGGTTGCTATACTAAAATGCCACTGCCCTAGAGCCTTGTTGGCTCCTTGTAAAGGCAAAATTTGGGTGCAAAGGTACACAAAGTCTTAGTGAACGGCACAAATAAAAAGCAGCGCAGTCAAATGTCTTGACCGCACTGCCCGATGATTCAAACTACTCTCTCAAAGGTTCAAATACAGTGCAGCCGCAGCTAGTGGCTGCATTGCAGGAAGTTACAACTTCACTAAATACCTTTTTTAAAGTGCTTGTTTCGTAACAAAACGGCTCGCCCTGCATTCTATTGTTTAGCGTCTTACTTTTGTCTTGCGCTTTTTAGCTACCCTTGCCCCCGCACTTGTGCCCCCTTTAGACAGCGCGAGCGAAGCGATCGCCAATCCTCGGCTTCTTCGACAAGCCGTCAAACGGCTGCAAGTAGCCAACCTAAGACGAACAAACAAACACCAAGCGATCGCCCGTGAGTCCGTTAAGACGTCAGCCAAGCCATTAAAAATTTTCAATGGTTTTTGGCAGCGATCTTTGGATTGAAAACAGCTCGCCGCCTCTTATGTGCGCCACATCACCGTTTGAGCGCTAGCACCCCTCTTACCTTTGCAGCATTATTCAAAACCATCGGCACAGCGCCGAACAAATTTTTTACCATCATGGAATTATCCACCATACCTAGCATGCCCCGCATCGGGGATACTGCACCCGATTTCACGGCTCCTACTACCACGGGACCGCTAACCTTTTCAGACTATGCTAAAGATAACTGGGTCGTTATGTTCTCGCACCCTGCCGATTTTACGCCCGTTTGTACTACTGAAATGTCGGCTTTCGCTATTGATAAAGCTTGGTTTGAAGCCCGCGGCACCAAGCTGCTCGGCTTGAGTATTGACAGCGTACACTCCCACCTGGCTTGGGTCAATAATGTGCGGGAAAAAACCGGCGTTTATATGGATTTCCCGATCATTGCCGACCTCGACATGAGCGTATCCAAATTATATGGCATGTTGCACCCGGGTGAAAGCACCACGGCTGCTGTGCGCGCTGTTTTCTTTGTGGACCCAGCCGGGAAAATCCGCTTAATTATGTATTACCCCCTCAATATCGGGCGCAATATGGATGAAATACAGCGAGTGCTCGTGGCACTACAAACCGCCGACAAGCATAAAGTAGCCCTCCCCGTCAATTGGCGCCCCGGCGATCAAGCTATCGTGCCGCCACCAAAAACCTTGTTGGAAATGGACGAACGCATCGCCGATACGAGCATTGATAAAGTGGACTTCTACTTAGCCAAAAAGGATATTTAAACAGCCGTAACTGCGCAGCACCGGTTTTATATGTGAGCTGCCGCTTCGCTCGCCCTGTCTAAAGTCTATACGGACAGGCGGGCACGCCGTGCAGGGGCAAGGGCTGTTTGATAGCGCAAGACCTACCAAACAGCCCCTCCCCTTCGTCTGAAACAAGTAGCAGTAATTATTTTTTTGTTAAACATCGACGAAATGATGAATTTATTGAAAGGCCTTTTCTCAGGCACCCCCAACATCAGCGAGGAAGAACTTAAAGCTGCGCTGATTGTAGATGTACGCTCCGAAGAGGAGTTTAACCAAGGCCACGTGACGGGCAGCGTCAACATCCCCTTGCAAAATGTACAAGCCGCCTTAGGCGATTTACGCAAAAGCCAGCGCCCCATTGTAATGATCTGCCGCAGTGGTGCCCGTAGTGGCATGGCTGTTGCCACCCTACAGCAAGCTGGCATAAGTGCGAAAAACGGTGGTGGCTGGCAAGCGATTGCAGCAGTGCTGCATTAAAATCCATGGGATCCCCGAACCAATCATTCTTCTCTTAGTAGCTCAAGCAGGCAAAGCATTGGTGTCGCTGATGCAAAACCGCTTGCGCTACAAAAGAGCCTTTGCCCCTGCATTTATGCCCGCCTGCCCGTACGGGGTACTAGGCGAGAGCAACGAGTCCGTACCTGTCCGTATGGATAGACATTTTGCGCCCTTATTATTAAGAACAGGCACGGAACCGTGTAGCGGGTGGTTTCGTTTCCGCTGAGCCGCAAAATTATCAGACTTGTTCCATTTTTTGTGATACAAGTCACCAAGCGCATTGGTCGGAAACAGCTATCTTTGTAGGGCGTTAGTATGCTAGGTGCCGCACGGTCATTCTCGCACACTGTTCGTATCAGGATTATAAAGTTCCGTCAAAATGACAAAAAAAACTAAGCGACGCTCGGGTGCCTACGCCATTTTTTACCACAAATGCGCTACCTGCCGCGAAGGCGATATGTTTGCTACGCCTACTCTCTCTTTCCGTAAGCCTTTTGAGATGAATACACATTGCCCGCACTGTGGGGCCAATTTAGAACCGGAACCGGGTTTTTATTTTGGTGCTATGTTCATTTCCTACGGCATTTTGGTGTGGCCACTTTTAGGCTTCGCAGCACTCTTCCATTGGGGTTTGGGCTGGAGTTTGACGACTGCCTTTTTGGTGAACCTTCTCATCGTGGGGCTGTTATATGTCTATATTTTCAGGTTGTCGAGGGCTATTTATCTCAACATGATGATTAAGTACCAGCCAGAAAAGGGCATCCCACAGGCGAAGTAGCAATGGTTAGCAGGCGAGCCAGCAGCTAGCTGCCGCTCATCAGCTACTCCATCTATTTTCATTGACATTGTACCATCCGACAATAGCAAACTATCATGCAAAATGGACTCACCCCTGAGTTAATACGCGAGTATTTTCCACATTTCAGCGAACCCGGCTTACAGGAAGAGCTGTTAGCCAATGCGGAAGTGCATAGCTTCATGCCTGGCCAAGTAATTGTGGATTATGGTGGCTATGTTAAAATGATTCCTCTCATCGTGAGTGGCAATATTAAAGTGAGCCGCATTGGCTCTGATGGTTCGGAATTATTCCTCTACTATCTCAACCGAGGCGAGAGTTGCACCATGACTTTCTCTTGCTGTATGGCAAGCAAGCGCAGTGAAATTAGAGCCATTGCTGAGGAAGCCACCACTTTGGTAGGTTTGCCTCCTCAAGTACTCGACGCTTGGATTATGAAGTATAAAAGCTGGAAGAACTTCGTCCTGATGGCCTACGATAGCCGTATGCTGGAGTTGATTGAAACCCTCGATCATGTGGCTTTTCATCAATTAGATGAGCGGCTGCTCGATTATTTAGAGAAACGCAAAGCAGCGGCGGGTTCTCACCTTGTTACGGCCACGCATCAAGAGATCGCTTCCGATTTAAATGTGAGCCGCGAGGCGGTTTCTAGGCTGCTCAAAACCTTGGAAAAACAGGGAAAAATATCCTTAGGCCGTAACCTGATTGAGTTCCGAATGGAATAAGGGCTACAGATGTGACACAGATCACCGTTTTCGGATAATAGGCTGCCGACCTTTGCGCTGTCAAACAAGTATCCGATTATGAATAGCTCCCGTTTTGTACCTGCCTTTGGTTGGTTAAAAAATTACCAACGCGAGTGGTGGAAGGGCGATCTCTCCGCTGGCCTTACAGTGGGTGTTATGCTGATACCGCAGGGCATGGCCTATGCGATGTTAGCGGGCATTCCGCCTATCAATGGTTTATATGCTGTTACGCTCCCTTTAATGGTGTATGCCATTATGGGCACCTCTCGGCAGTTAGCCGTTGGGCCGGTGGCCATGGTATCCCTACTAACCGCTACGGGGGTGGGGGCTATTGCAGAAATGGGCACTACCGCCTATCTGGAGTTAGCCGTGATGCTAGCTTTTATAGTAGGTTTAGTGCAGTTCCTGCTAGGCGTTTTCCGGATGGGCTTTTTGGTCGATCTCTTGTCGCACCCGGTTATTAGCGGTTTCACCTCTGCGGCGGCGCTGATCATAGGATTCAGCCAGTTGAAGCATTTATTGGGTATTCAGCTTGCCAGTTCCCATCACGTACACGAGATCATCTGGAGCGCGATACAGCATATAGGCGGCACCCACCTTCCTACTCTCTTGTTGGGTCTGGCAGGTATTGGCCTAATTTTGGGAGCGAAAAAAATTAACAAAGCATTACCGGGCCCGCTATTAGCAGTCGTGTTTGGCGTCTTAGCGGTTTGGCTGATGGGCTTAGATGCCCAAGGTGTTAAGATTGTGAAAGAAGTGCCCAGTGGTCTCCCCACTTTATTGCTACCCAGTCTTGAGTGGACTAGTTTCAAAGCGCTCCTTCCCACCGCCCTCACCATTTCGCTGGTAGGTTTCATGGAAAGCATAGCGGTGGCTAAAGCCGTACAAAAAAGGCACAAAAACTACGAAGTGATGCCGAATAAAGAATTGATTGCGCTAGGTGCTGCCAACTTTGCAGCCACCTTAGTACAATCCTACCCCGTTACGGGTGGTTTTTCTCGCACAGCCGTGAACGACCAAGCAGGTGCTAAAACGGGTATGGCCTCCATCATCAGTGCTTTGCTGATTGTAGTTACGCTCTTGTTCCTGACGCCGCTATTCTATTATTTACCGAATGCAATCTTAGCTTCCGTGATTATGGTGGCTGTGTTTGGGCTTATTGACTGGAAAGAGGCCAAGCATCTTTGGCACGTAGATCGTAGCGATTTTTGGATGCTCGCCGTCACTTTTGTGGCCACTCTAGGGTTGGGTATTGAATTAGGTATCGGCTTCGGTGTTGGACTCTCGTTAGCAGTATTAATTTACCGCGCTATGCGACCTCACTTAGCGCAGCTAGGGCGAATACCGGGCACCCCCCATTACAAAAACATTAGTCGCTTCGAGAATTTAGAGGAGCAGGATGACACGCTCATCATCCGTTTTGATGGGCCTTTGTTCTACGGTAATCTAGGCTTTTTCAAAGCACAAATGCAGCAAATGATCGATAAGAAATCGGTTGCTCTGCGCACTATCATCCTTAGTGGAGAGAGCATTAGCTCCTTGGATAGCAGCGCGCTACAACTCTTACGAGATATAGTAAAAGAACAATCGGATAAGAATAGGCGAGTCATTTTTACAGGCCTAATTGGCCCCGTGCGCGACATTATGCGAAAGGATCATCTCACGGAACTGATCGGGGAAGACAACTTTTTCCTTACCGTACAAGAAGCAATGAACAGCCTAGTTCCAAAAGCGAACCCTAGTGGTGAACCAACTAACAAGCCATACGCCTTACAAACCAACGCCTAAGTAATGGAGGGGCTGCTCTCTGATGCGCAAAGCTCATCGGGTAGTGTATTGAGCCCTTCTACCCACCCTATTTCCGCAGGCTATTCGGCCCTGCTCAGTAGAAGACGGAGGGAGCACTTGCGCTACAAAACAGCCTTTGCCCCCGCACACCGTGCCCTATTAAAACTGAATAAAACAGTCGATAGCCCCCGCATTTTAGTGAAGCTAGCTACCTTCATGCCATGTTAGCTACATCAACTATTTTTTCAACAACTACCTAATCTAAGCGATTTTCCGAGTGTTATAAAACAACTATCATGGACGTAGAAATTCTAGCAAGATTACAGTTTGCTTTCACAGTCGCTTTTCACTACATCTACCCACCGCTGAGCATCGGCCTAGGGCTGCTAATGGTAGTCATGGAGGGTCTGTACCTCAAAACAGGCGACAAGGACTACGAGGCGCTGGCTCGCTTTTGGACTAAAATATTCGCGCTCACCTTTGGTATTGGTGTTGCAACGGGAATTGTGATGGAATTTGAGTTTGGCACCAACTGGGCCACTTACTCTCGGTATGTAGGCGATATTTTCGGCAGCGCGCTAGCGGCTGAGGGCATCTTTGCTTTTGCGCTGGAAAGTGGCTTTTTAGGCGTGTTGCTTTTTGGGTGGAATCGGGTAAGCCCGCGCGTACACTTTATTGCCACCGTGGGGGTTTTCTTAGGTTCTATGTTCTCGGCTATCTGGATCACGGTAGCCAACAGTTGGCAGCAGACGCCAGCGGGCTACCACATTGTAGGAGAGGGCACTTCAGCTAGGGCAGAAATAGTTGATTTCTGGGCAATGGTCTTTAACCCCTCCAGTGTCGATCGCTTGTTGCACGTTTGGTTAGGTGCTTTTCTGGCAGGTGCCTTTTTAGTGCTGAGTGTGCATGCCTATTATCTGCTGCGCGGCCGCTATATGGCTATTTCCAAGAAAGCTTTTACGATTGCGCTACTGGCAGCTACTGTATTTAGTCTAGCGCAGCTATTCATGGGCCACCGCTCGGCGGATGGGGTAGCAAAAAACCAACCCGCCAAGCTAGCCGCCTTGGAAGGCCACTACGACAGTTTAGCTCCTGCCGACTTGTACCTCCTTGGTTGGGTTGATCAAGAAAAGCAAGAAGTGACAGGGCTCCGTGTGCCAGGCGGCTTAAGTATGTTATTACACTTCAACCCCAAAGAAGCCGTGATAGGCCTTAACGCCTTCGCCCCCGAAGACCGACCAAAGGCCGTGAATGCCATCTTCCAGTTTTATCACCTCATGGTCGCTATTGGAATGGCTTTGATTGGCCTCACCTTGCTAGCCTCCTTCTTTCTGTGGCGCGGTAAGCTATTCCAACAGCGATGGCTACTCTGGATATTCGTATGGGCCGTGGTTCTACCCCAAATGGCCAACCAATTTGGTTGGTATGCCGCTGAAATGGGTCGCCAACCTTGGGTGGTTTATGGCTTATTGCGCACCTCCGACGCCCTTTCTAAAGTAGTAACAGCCAACCAAATATGGTTTTCCCTCATCTTATTTACAGTCATCTACGCCTTCCTTTTGGCCTTATTCATCTATATGCTGAATAAGAAAATAAAACACGGCCCCTACGATGAAAATATGATCGATAAACGCCCTAATCAGCAGAGCATCGTCGCTTAAAACAATCGCTTTATGTCCACAATATTAGGTATTGATTATCCCACTCTTTGGTTCATGGTGGTAGGCGCTGTTTTCACAGGCTATGCCATTTTAGATGGCTTTGATTTAGGCGCGGGGGCTTGGCATCTATTTTTCAAGAAAGAAGAAAGCCGCCGTATTGCCCTCAACGCCATCGGGCCTGTCTGGGACGGCAACGAGGTTTGGTTAGTGATTGGTGGCGGCACCCTCTTTGCCGGTTTCCCAGAAGTATATGCTACGCTCTTCTCCGCGATGTATATTCCGCTGATGTTGTTTCTAGCCTTCCTTATTTTTCGCGCTGTTTCGATTGAATTCAGGAGTAAGGAACCCATGGCTTGGTGGCGAAAGACTTGGGATGTGCTCTACAGCCTCTCCAGCATCATACTGTCATTGGCACTCGGCATAGTATTAGGGAATGTCTTACTAGGAATGCCCCTAGATGCGGAGCATGAATATGCAGGTAATTGGCTCGATTTTGTGAACATCTACGCCATTTTAGTAGCGCTATCTACCTTGGCACTCTTTATGATGCACGGAGCCATCTTCCTAATCATGAAAACCGACGGCCGCTTGATGGCGAAGCTCTTTCGCTTGCTCAAATCGGCTATTGCTGCCTTCGTCTTGCTTTTTGGCATTACTTCCGTCTATACGTTGCTTTTCATACCGCATCTCTCTAGTACAATGCGGGAAACACCTGCCTATTTCGTCGTACCGCTCCTTGCGATGCTAAGCATAGCTAATATTCCGCGCTTAGCTAACCAGCGGAAATTCAAACGCGCTTTTCTTTTTTCTTCCCTCACCGTAGCGTTTCTACTCATCACAGTAGCCATCGAATTATACCCTATTATTATCCTAGCCACCAATGACGCAGCCAATAGCCTAACTGTTTACAATTCGGCAGCTTCTGAAAAAACATTGGGTATCATGCTAGGCTTCGTGGCCGTAGGAGCACCCTTGGTAGCTTCCTATACCTTCTTTGTTTATCGTACCTTCTGGGGAAAGGTGGAGCTGGATGAAACGAGTTATTAGTATCGCTGTATCTTTACCCCATCAAGCAAAAAAAACAGCCGTATGGTGGAGTACAAATGGGGCATCGATTTAGGTGGTACCAAAATAGAAGCAGCTGTCTTAGATACCCAGGGCAAGCTCGTGGCTAGAAAACGGGTGGATACAGAGCGGGTAAAAGGCTACAATCACATCCTAGGCCAGCTCAGCAAAGTCATCGCGCTACTGCGGGAGGAAACCGGCCTAGCTCCTCAACGCATCGGCATCGGCACGCCTGGAACCATCGATCCGCCTACGGGGCTAATGAAGAACTCCAATACGGTGGTGATGAATGGCCAGCCCGTGCAAGCCGACCTAGAGCAGCTCTTAGGCATCCCCGTCAAAATGGCCAACGATGCCAACTGCTTTGCCATCGCCGAAACCCATTTAGGCTGCGTTCCCGATCAAGCGGCAAAGGCGAAGGTGGTTTTTGGCGTCATCCTCGGCACCGGTACCGGTGGCGGCATTGTTGTGAACGGGCAGCTCATCAGCGGCGCACAAGGCATTGGCGGCGAATGGGGCCACATGTTCCTCGATCATAGTGCCGGGCATTGCTACTGCGGCCGCATAGGCTGCGTCGAAATGATCTTGGCCGGCCCTAGCTTAGAGCGCTATTACGCCAATATAAGCGGTATCAACCGTAGTATGAAAGACATCGTGCCCCGTTTCAGAAACGGAGACGACCCCGCCGCGACAGCCACCTTGCAGCGGTTTTTTCACTACTTCGCTAAAGGTATTGCCAATGTTATCAACCTCCTCGACCCCGATGTGGTGGTGCTAGGCGGCGGGCTCGGGCAAATCGATGAGCTTTATACCCTAGGCGTCGAGCAGGTCAAAAAACACTTGTTCAACCCTAGAATGGATACCCAGTTCCTACGGCCTGCACTGGGTGACTCCGCCGGCGTATTTGGTGCCGCTTTCCTCTGGGATTAGATTTAACGCGCTCCAACCCCACCTTCCTTCTTAAGTAAACTCTTACGACCATACAGGGAGCAAATGGGGCATTGCCGCAGCTGATGGCCTCGGGCAGGGCAATACTCGCGACCAAAAAATATAATCTGCAAGTGCAGCTGGTTCCAAGAAGCCTCTGGAAAAAGGCGCTTCAGGTCTTTTTCCGTCTTTTCTACGTTCTTTCCCGTAGAAAGCCCCCAGCGATAAGCCAAGCGATGAATATGCGTATCCACAGGAAAAGCAGGCACCCCAAAAGCCTGCGACATCACCACACTAGCTGTTTTATGCCCCACGCCAGGCAGGGCTTCGAGGGCTTGCCAATCTTGCGGCACTTCACCGCCATATTGCTCCACCAAGATATTGCTTAACTCACTAATAGCCTTACTCTTCTTCGGCGACAAACCGCAAGGGCGGATGATCTGCTGTATGTCTTCCACCGCCACCTGGCGCATATCGTATGGGTTATCTGCTAGCTGCCAAAGAGCCGGCGTTACCTTATTAACGCGCTCATCCGTACACTGCGCGCTCAGCAAAACGGCTACTAATAGCGTGTAGGGATCCCTATGCGCCAAAGGAATGGGCGTAGTGGGGTATAAATCGTTTAACATAGCCGCTATATAGGCTGCTTTTTCTTTCTTGGTCATAATAATCCCGACTATTGATCCATTTAACCTGTAAGTTGGCTGCCGTCCATCTTGCCTCACCGATAATCGTTTTGTTGGCTGTCGCTTCGCTCGCCCTGTCTAAAGTGGGCACGCTGTGCAGGGGCAAAGGTCGCTATTTTGCGCAAGACAAGGCCTACAACACCGCTTTCGCCACCTAGTTCACCTCCAGCCGTTCGGCCAACACAAGGATGGCGAGGTGGAGGAAGAAGAAAGCACCCATCTTATCCGTCTCTATCATATCATTAATCAACAAAAAGGCATCGATCACTACCATCCCACAAAGGGCGGTCATAATCAAAGCTTTTTGCTGGGGATGCTGAGCGCGATGATAGGCCTGCTCGCCGTGTAGCAGTGCCCCAAATAGCAAAAGCAACAGCAATAGCAGTCCAATCCAGCCCTGCTCTACTAAAGTCATCAGAAAATAACTATGGACGCCTGATTGCTCCGGATTATCACTTACATAGGTCGTGAAGCTAGAAACGGTGAAGCCTTTGTAGAAGTTGACAAAGTTCCCTGGCCCCCAGCCCATCCAAGGCCGATAAGGAATCATGTGGCCACCTGCTACCCAGCGGTAGGCTCGTTCCATGGTAGAAATATCCTCCAGCTTGTAGGTCGCCTCCAACAAATTATCAAAACGCTCGTGTGCGATAGTGGTTTCAAAATTGGGGGCATACGCTAAGTAAGTATTATCCGCAACCAGAGAAGCCACTAATCCAATGGTCGCTAATGTACCAATGGCCAGCAGTGGCCGCACCAAGCGCCAACGAAATACGAAATAAGCGCCAGCAGCCAGCAGCACGGATAAATAGGCCGCCCGAGTGAAGGAAAAGTAGATAGCCACCAACCAAAACAAGCCCACTAGCCAAAATAGCCGTCTTGCCCAACTACCTAAACGCAAACCACTGCCTAAATAGACCAACCAAGGCACAAATACCGCTAAAATACCGGCATAAGCCACATGGTTGCGCATGAAAGGGCTCAATGTCCTAAACTGATCGGCAAAACTAAATCCGTAGGTGGCATGCCGTAAAAACGATTGAATCGCTACGAAAAGCAAGGGCCAAAAGATCACCCAGCCGAGGCGCCTAAAATCTGTTGTTCGCTTAAAAACCTGCGCCGCCAGCAAGAAAAAAGCACCTACATACCATATCTTAGCCAGTAAAAATTTAAGACTCACCACCCATTGGTCACTTAGTAAGCTTGTTAAGAATAACCATAAAAGATGTAAGTATAGCAGTAATGCTAAAGGGTGCGCGTAGTACTTAAAGGAATAAGCCGGCCAATGCCGAGCCGCATGTAGCAAGAAAATACCCGTTAGGCCAATCATCAGCGGCTCGGTAGGCAGATCGGTACCGAAGCCCCCTGGTAAACTCACCTCTGTTGACAGCGGGATGAAAAAGAAAAGTAAATAATAAAGCGGCCTAAAATCCGTGCAGGCTTGGTAAATTACAAAAAGCCCTAGTGGCATAGCAGCCGGCCAGTAGGTGCCCGTCAGCAGACCTAACAATAGAAAGCCTAAAAATAGACCCGCTATGGCCAACCACAAGCGATCAGCCCAAGGCGAGGGATATGTACGGCTACCCAACAAAACTATTCGAAAATTTTTTGCCAGTTATATTGCCGGCTTGACGCAGCTAGCAAAACCAGCAGCACCGCAAAAAAAGCAGCTGCAAAGCCACTACCCAAGACAATCAGACTCCGGCGAGGTCGCGATTTTATGACTGGCACTTGGGCTGCTTCTAGCAATGCTAAGGTGGGTTGAGCAGAGCGCAAGGTGGCCTCAATTTGCTGCAAGCGCTCCGTATCCTTATTGAGGTTTCGCCCCAACTCAATGCGGCTAATGTTAAGGTTCTCAACTGGCACCATTCCTTCGTTCAGTTGTATCAACTGGCTATCCAAAACAACTTTAGCTTGCTGTAAACCCTGCAACTGCGCATCTAATTTAGCAATGCTATCCTGTATGCCTCTGCCACTTCTCCTCTTGTAAACCTCTAAACGGGCAGCCGTGCTAGCCAGCTTTTGATCTAGCGAAGCCATTTCAGTACTGAGCACCTCCTTTTGGGTTTCTAAATCAAATATTCGATAGCGAGCCCGCAGTATTTTCAGGCTATCGCTAAACCAGCTCATCTTGCTTTCTTTCGCTGCAATTTCCTGCATCAAAGTCTGGCTATTTTGCGATTGGGCATCTTGTATGATCTTCTTATTGAGGTAGTCGATCCGAGCACGAGCGGCATTGGCCAAATCCGCAGCCATTTGCGGGTTTTTGTCTTCTACGGCTAGCAAAATGGCATCCTTAGGGGTTTTGGTAACCTCGTAGAAACTTAGTAGTTTTTGGCGAACGGTTACGGCGGCTTTGGGTTTGTTAGGGTCAATATCGTAGTGCGTATATAAAGCAAAAGTATCCACTAAATAGTCGATCAAATCGTTACTTTCGGCAATAGCTAGCAGGCGATCGATATCGTTCATATTACCATACACCTGGGGCTTCAGGCCCGTGGTGCCGAAGAGCGTCTCGGGGGCTAATTGATCAGGGCTAAGGGCTAAAAAGCGGGTCTCCGCCTTGTAGTAATTCGGTAGTAAGAGGCTAGCGACAACGGCTATTCCCAAAGCGACTGCTACTAGCAGCACAATGGTTTTGCGGCCTTTCCAGATGGTCTGTAGCACCTGCAATAGATCGTTGGGTGCTAGCGTATTGGCTGGCTGTGCGGCCTCCAGTTCAGTAAATTCTTTGCTAGATGTAGTGGACATGTAATAACTTAAAAAACACAAAGGTAGGTTTTTTGTGTATCAAGTCCCGTTTTTTAGTACGCCCTACAGCCTTGGCTTGCGCAAACATTCGGCTAATCGTCCTTCTTGCGCTACAAGACAAGCCCTTGCCCCTGCACAGCGTGCCCACCTACCAACTATCCTTTCCCCACTTGAGCCTTCATTTCTTGGCTTACCAAACATAGATTTGCTTATTGTGTAGTATCTTTGGCGTGATGGAGACGAACAACTGGTCGAAACGCTTAGGGGTGAATAATTTACTGCGGCTGCTGCTAGGCGCTTTGGTGGTCTTGATCATCAGTTTTCTATACCCTAACCATATAAAATTCCCCTACGAATTTGAACGCGGTCAAACATGGCGACATGCCTCTTTGTATGCGCCTTATGCCTTCCCTATTCAAAAGACCGAACAACAGCTAGCCGCCGATCGGGAAGGAGCTCTACAACAAAGTAGCCCTGTTTATGTGGTGGATATTGAAGCCGAGCGCACTGCAAAACAGGCCTTTCTGAAAGATTTTGAAGCCTCTTTAGATAGTGCCGTGGTGAGTAAAAGCTTCCCAAGCGTACGCCGCCAAGCAGAAGCTCACCGACGCTACGGCCTAGCCGTTTTAGATCAGCTCTTTGAAATTGGCATCTTGGCCGAAAGACAGCAGCAGGAGCAAACGCAAGTAGTTAGTGTGGCAAGGAATCACTTGGTTCGTAAAACCACCAAGGGAAATCTGTTTACCCCTGCCGAGGCGGAGGTTTGGCTCATTGACAGCCTACCTTATAGCCAACTAAGTGCCCCCGACTTCATCCTGCCAATGTTAGTAGATCAAATACGGCCCAACTTAGTGTATAGCGATAGTCTCACACAGCATCTACAACAACAGGCCATACAACAGCTTAGTCTTTATACGGGTTTGGTGGAAAAAGGCGATTTGATCATCAGCCAAGGCAGTATTATCACTGACCCGATTTATCAGCAACTGCTCAGCTACCGAGCAAAATACAATGAAAACCTAGGCGTAGGGGGTACTTTTAATTGGGTATTTTTGGGCTACGCTATCTTGACTAGCCTGATCGTGCTGCTCCTATTTCGCTACTTGCGCCACTTTTATCCGCTCATCTATGGCCGCTGGCAAAAAATGGTGTTCATTCTGATCTGGTTGGTCTTGTATGCACTGCTTGTTTGGTGGGTCGAGCGAGAAAAAGGGCTCTCCACCTATCTAGTGCCCTTCTGTATTGCGCCCATCGTGCTACGCATATTTTATAACGAACGCTTAGCACTCTTCGTGCATATCATTGTCGTGCTGATTGCTAGTTTCCTCACAACGCTAGGCTATGAATTTACCTTCCTGCATATCCTAGCTGGTATTGTAGTGATTATTATGAATATAGACACTAGGGATTGGTCGCGCTTTTTCAATTCCTTGTTCTACCTCTTTTTGGTTTACACACTGGCTTATGTGGGGCTACATCTCATCCGTGAAGGTAATATACACTATTTAGATTGGAACACCATCAGTTGGCTGGGGTTCAACGTCTTTTTGGTGCTCCTATCCTATCCACTCATTCCCTTGCTGGAGCGCGTATTCGGCTTGCTTTCGCCCATTACACTCACTGAGCTGAGCGATATGAACCGGCCTTTACTACGTGATCTGGCCTTAAAAGCACCGGGCACCCTCCAACATTCTCTGAACGTGGCCAATATGTGCGAACAGGCTGCTAGAAAAGTAGGAGCCGACTCGCTGCTACTACGCACCGCAGCACTCTATCACGACATTGGTAAAATAAATAACCCTACTTACTTTATTGAAAACCAGAACGGCTTTAATCCCCACGGGGAACTCGACGAAAAAGAAAGCGCCCGCATCATCATTGAGCATGTGAATGAAGGCGTAAAGCTAGCCAAAAAAGCAAAGCTCCCAGAGGTGGTCATACAATTCATTCGCTCCCATCACGGCGATGCCCTCACGGCTTACTTTTTTAAAAAGTATCAGCAAAAATTCCCCGACACCCTCATCAACGAAGCGGATTTTCGCTACCCCGGGCCCCGCCCCGTCAGCAAAGAAGAAGCCATCCTGATGCTAGCCGATAGTACAGAAGCCGCCTGTAAAAGTTTGCAAAATCCTAGCGGAGAAGAATTAGAAAATTTTATCGACCATATCTTTCAAGAAAAAATTAGCGCCGGTCAATTGGAAGCTTGCAATCTCTCCTTCCGAGAGTTAGAAGTGTGCCGAAACACCTTCAAAAGCATTCTAAAAAGTGCTCATCACTTGCGCATTAGCTACCCTAAATAAGGTGCAGCACCCTTCTCTATTAAGTGTTGTCCGTAGAGCTGCTTACACCCCACCCTTTAAACTATCGTAAAAAGGGATTGTCGCGCCGCTCTCTGCCAATGGTGGTACTCGGGCCGTGACCGGGATAAATGACGGTATCGTCGGGCAGCTGCATTAACTTGACGAGGATAGAACCCATGAGCGTATCATAATCGCCTCCGGGTAAATCAGCACGACCGATGGAATCTTGAAACAGTACATCCCCTGCGATGCAATATCCATCCGTAGCATTATAAAAGCAAAGGCTACCGGGGGAATGCCCGGGTGTGAGCAATACCTCAAAACGACTAGCCCCCAACAACACGCTATCTCCTTCTTCCAAGAAATAGCCCGGAGCAGGGGAAGGGGTCATTGATGGCATACCATACGCTTGAGCAATGGCTGGCGCATGCTCCAACAGCTCTTGCTCCAAAGGGTGAATGCCTAGTGCTAGGCCATAAGTCTCGGCCACAAAATGATTACCAAAAATATGATCGAGGTGGCAGTGCGTATTGATTAGCTGCATTGGCCGAAGCCCCAGCTCTTTTAAGCAAGCTTGCAGCCTTTGCTCTTCGGCGTAGCCAAGGCAGCCAGGGTCAAAAACAATAGCCTCTTTGCTTTGTGTCTCATACACGACGTAGGTGTTCTCTTGAAAAGGGTTAAAAGTAAGGCTTACAACTTTAGTCATAGTAAATCGTTTGGTGAGTAGGCAGTTTTTATACCCTCCGCACCCACAAAGCTAGTGCGAATATCTAATAATTTCCATAATTTTCAGCCATGCGAATTATCCTCCTACTTTTTTGCAGTTGGCTAGCCCTTGGTCTAGGGGCTCAGACCGCACAGGTGCAGTTCGGTAAAAACCGGGTACAATATCATACCGATTTCGACGAGTGGCGCCAATATGAAAGCGACAACTTCATCACCTATTGGTATGGAGAAGGCCGCAATATTGGCCAAATGGTTGTGATGTACGCCGAGCAAGACTTCAACTACCTACAAGGCGTACTGGAGCACCGGATGAATGAAAAAGTGCAACTCATCGTGTATGTGGACGTAACCGACGTAAAACAAAGTAATATCGGCGGAGAGGAAGTTTTTTCCCTACCAGGCAGTAGTGGTAGCGGAAATGCAGCCGCTGGAAGGCTCAGCGTCAATCAAGCTAAGTTCTTAGGTAATAAGGCATTTGTCTATTTTAATGGAGACCATAACGACCTGCGCCGCCAAGTTCGAGAAGCTATTGCTAGTGTGTATTTGGAGCACATGCTCTTCGGCTCTAATATTCAAGAAGTAGTGCAAAATGCACTACTGATGAACCTCCCGCCTTGGTTTAAGGCAGGGCTCGTGGCCTATTTGGGCCAAGATTGGAATGCGCTCTTGGACGATCAGTTGCGCCACCTACTGGCCAGCGGTAAGTACCGTAACTTCGAGCACCTTGCGGAAGACTACCCCCGTCTAGCAGGCCAAGCTTTTTGGTATTATATTGCTAGTAGCTTCGGGGAGCCCTCTGTGAGCAGTTTGTTGTATCTCACTCGCATCCACCGTTCGGTAGAAAGCGGCTTCCTCTACGTGTTAGGAAGCCCCTACGAAATGGTCTTGTTTAATTGGAAAGACTTTTTTACCCGCCGCTATGCCGAAGACCTCCAAAATCGTAGCGAGCTAACCGCCGCCACGCCCATCCCTATCCGCAATAAAAAAAACCATAGCCTTACTGAAGTTAAAATGAGCCCCGATGGCCAACGTATCGCTTACGTGCTCAACGATATCGGCCGCTACCGCGTGTATCTACAAGACCTCACCAGCGGCGAGCGACAAGTAATCTATAAAAGCGGTAGCCGCAACCAGTTGCAAGCCACCGACTACGACTACCCCCTGCTAGCTTTTAGCCCTACCAACCAAGAACTGTCCATCCTGTTTGAATTCAGAGACGTACCCAAATTACTACGCTACAACCTCAATACCCAAAAAGCCACAACCGAAGACCTTGGGCCTCAGCTACAGCGCGTCCATAGCATGGAGTACCTCAACCCCAATACCTTACTACTTAGTGCCACACGTAGTGGCTTCTCTGATATCTACCTCTACTATCCTGCTACACGGCAATCGCTACCTATTACCAACGATTTTTACGACGACCTCGATGCCGTACCCGTTCGCATTCGAGGCCGACAAGGAATCCTTTTTGCTAGCAACCGCCTAGATACACTTAAGAGCAACTTTCGCCTAGATACGATCCTGCCCGCTAGCCAATTCGATATTTTTTACTACGACCTCGAAGGTAAGCCCAACGAGTTGGTGCGCATCACCAATACGCCCTTCGCCAACGAACGGAGCCCCCTGGGTATAGATGAACATTTTTTCAGCTACCTCAGCGATGCCTCCGGTATCTACAACAGCTATCGGGGCTACCTCGAAGATTTTGTACACCATATCGATCAAATCATCTATCTCAACGATGGTAGTCAAATACGCCTTCACGCCGATAGTAGCCTCCTAGAATTAGATAGCAGCCTGATCGATAGCATCCTTCTCGAACCCATCATCCGCGAGCGCGCCATCACCACTGCTACCTCCGATCTTCCCTTTAGCCTGATCGCACAAACAAGAGCGCAGTCCGTCAACCGAGGATTGACCTACTTCCTCCAGCCTGGCTACAAACCTACCTCCAATAAGCCTAGCGGCCGCCTACAAGCACAAGTCGTATTTACACCCCTTGACACTACCACGCAAACTAGCCCGCGCCCCAGCAATTGGCAACGCTACAATTGGCAAAAACGCGGCTACTTGCCTAGTCTCCATGAATTAGGCAACCAACAACGCAATCAGCCAGATACCATCCGCCAAAACACCGCCCTGCCACTAGCCCCCGCAGTCGAAAAGCTTGACGAAGGTATCCTATTCCAAACCCGTTTCCAAAAGGCAACCCCTCCGCCCTCCCTTACACCCTCTCCAGAAGAGGACGATCCCAGCCCTAAACCTATCGATACACAACGAACCGATCTACCTAGCACAACCGTAGCGCAACCCAACCCTATCAAAACAAACAGACCTACCAACCCCCAGCTTAAAGGCGAGCAAATATCGCTGGCTTCCGGTGAAGTGTACAAGTTTCGCCCCGGCCAAATCATAGCCCACCGAACCACTTTTCGTGCCAACTACCTACGCACCACCATCGATAATAGCCCTCTCTTCGATGGCCTAAATGCCTTCGCCGCTAACCCTACCGGCTTCACTCAACAACCCCTCGGCATCCTTATGAAAGGTAATGTCATGGATCTGTTTGAAGACCACGTGGTGGAGGGTGGCTTACGTCTCCCTACTGCCTTCAACGGAACCGAATACTTCCTTATCTATCATAATCGCAAAAAAAGACTCGATACCTACTACGCCGCCTATCGCCGCAATCGCCGCCGAGATGAGGGTGCCTTTATCTTCGGACCCCGAAGAATCGATGAAAATACCCTCATCGGTCAGTTTGGCCTTCGCTACCCACTCGATGTCTTTTCCTCCTTCCGCGCCACCGCTACCCTCCGCAGAGACCGCGTCCAAACCCTACCTACCGAACAGTCGGCTTTGCAGGAAAATGTATTCCAAAACCAACGAATCGGCGCTCGCATCGAATACGTTTTCGATAATACCATCGATCTGAGCGAAAACCTACGCCAAGGAACCCGCTACAAAATCTATACCGATTTCTCTAAAAGCTTTACCTTACAAGGTAGCGACGATGGCCGCAGCGGCTTCGACCCCGGTTTTATGGGGGTCGTAGGCGCAGACATTCGGCACTACGAAAAAATCGATAAACACAGCATCCTTGCCCTTCGCCTTGCTGCGGCTACCAACCTCGGCGGCCAAAAGGTGCTGTACTACCTCGGTGGCTCCGATAATAGCTTACTCCAAAATTTCAATCAAAGCATCCCAACCCCCACCCCCGAAAACGGAAACTTCCTCCTGCAAGACCTCGCCAACCCGCTACGCGGCTTCGATATCAACACGCGCAATGGCTCCACCTACCTCCTGGCTAATGCCGAACTACGAGTGCCCGTCTTCACCTATCTCTTTCGCAACATCCGATCGAGCTTAATCCGCGATTTTCAGCTCGTTAGCTTCTTCGATATTGGTTCCGCTTGGATCGGTAGCAACCCCTACAGCGAAGATAATCCAGTCAATATCACTACCTACCCTAACCCTTCTACCCCCAACCCTGGGCCCGTAAGTGTTACCGTTATCCGTTACCGCGAACCCATCGTTTATGGCTATGGCCTAGGTGCTAGAACTTCTCTTTTCGGCTATTTTGTTAGAGTCGATTACGCCTGGGGCGTGGAAACTAGGGTTGCTAATCCCGCCAAATGGCACCTTAGCCTCGGCTACGATTTTTAAAATAGAGCAACTTTTTCACCCCCTCCTTTTGTTTAAAGGAGGAATGGATGCTGCTGGCCATTCGCTTATCCACCTTTTTTTGCTGGCTGACGCTGGGGCAAGGGGTAATTTATTGCGCAAAGGTGTTGCGTAAAGGTGTTGCGTAATGCCTCCCTTGATTCCCCTATGCTATACTTGAACCAAGGTAAACCATTTCGATTCAAGTTTAGCAGCGATTCCCCATTCACGCCACTTTAATTTTAACCAATCTGTAAGCCATGACACTAGAAGAAAAAATCACTACCGATTTAAAAACAGCCATGAAGGCCAAAGACCCAGTAAGCCTTCGAAGCATCCGAGCCATTAAAGCCGCACTCCTCCTCGCTAAAACCGATGGGAGCGGCCAAATCATGGATGCCACAGCCGAAATAAAATTGCTCCAAAATCTAGTAAAACAACGCCAAGATAGCTTAAACATCTACCAGCAACAAGGCCGCAACGACCTAGCCGCTACCGAAGTAGAAGAAATCGAGGTCATCAGCCGATACCTCCCATCAGCTATGGACGAAACCGAACTGACGGCCCTAGTACAAACCGTCATCGAAAAAACAGCGGCCACCTCCGTAAAAGATATGGGCAAAGTGATGGCTGCTGCCTCCGCCGAAGTAGCTGGCAGAGCAGATGGAAAGGCCATCTCCGCAGTGGTTAAAAAGCTGTTAAGCTAAAACCCTTGCTGGGCAATCGTTGTTATCATACTAACAATCTTACCCACTAGCAGCTAGTGAGCACTAGTAGCAAACACTAGCAGCAAACAAGCACTAGCCGTTAGTGGGTAACTAACTATTCAAGATGTCTGTACCCGAATACACAACCGCACCCGTAAGTGTACATGCCAAAAGCATCTACGAGCCTTCCTACTCCAAACCCTTGGAAAATATCTACGTCTTTTCGTACCTGATTAAAATCAAAAACGAGGGCAAGCGGCCAGTTCAACTAATGAGCCGCCAGTGGGTCATCACCGATGCCGCTGGCCAAGCGCGCATTGTGGAAGGAGAGGGCGTGGTGGGCCAACAACCCATCATTCAACCAGGTCAAACCTATGAATATACTAGTTGGCTACAGCTCGAAACCCCTATGGGCGCAATGGAAGGGCATTATGTGATGGAAGAGCAAACTAGCGGCCCAAAACGACGTCTTGTCTTTCTGGCTAATATCCCCAAAATGGTTCATATAGCTCCCGAGTTATTGAATTAAGCTCGACGAGGGTATCTTTATCTGTCCTTCTTGAATTTGGACTGGGTCGAACTGCCTTGCAGCTAATGCCTTGTTCCGCAATTAGGAAACTATAAGATAAGACTTCGTTTTTTCGTCAATACTTTAGGTGTACATTTGCACCAAATCAAGACTATATGCAAGCTAGCAAAGCACTACTCGTAATACTAGATGGCTGGGGCCTCGGCCAGCGCCCGAAAGACGACGCAATCGCACAAGCGCACACCCCTCATTTCGACGCACTCTGGCAAAATAACCCCCATACTACGTTGCTTACCTATGGTGAGGCGGTAGGCTTGCCGGAAGGCCAAATGGGAAACAGTGAAGTAGGCCACCTCAATATTGGTGCTGGCCGTGTTGTGTACCAAAGCTTTGCCCGCATCAATAAAGCTATTCGCGATGGAGAACTACAAAATCACCCCGCTCTGCTCCATGCCTTTGAGAAAGCCAACTTGGAAGGCAAAACGGTGCATCTGATGGGTTTGGTCAGCGACGGCGGCGTACATAGTCACCTCAACCACTTACTAACACTCTGTGATATAGCGCAGGCGAACGGAAATAAAAAGGTTTTGATCCACGCCTTCACCGATGGCCG
>DAINNZ010000031.1:21828-22430 GCA_036735605.1 Lewinella sp.
GTTGCCCCCAAAAGCGCCCTAGCTTACTTACAAACACTACAGCAGCATCTAGTAGGTAAAACCCCCAAACTAGCTACGATCACAGGCCGCTTCTATGCCATGGATCGAGACACTCGCTGGGAAAGGATTGAAAAAGCCTATGCCGCCTTAGTGAAAGGAGAAGGCGAAAAAACAAAAGACCCGATTGCTTGCCTCCAAAGCCGCTACGATAAAGGACAAACCGATGAATTCATCGACCCTATCATCTGCCTCAACGAAGCGGGGGAGGCCTACGACTCTATTCAGCCTGGCGATGTGGTGGTTTTCTTCAACTTCCGCACCGATCGGCCTCGACAAATCACAAGGGCCCTCCACCTAGAAGATTTTCCCGAACAGCGGATGCGAAAAGTGCCCGATCTACATTTCGTTACTTTCACCCAATACGATGAAAAATTCAGCCCTGTTTCAGTACTATTCCCCGCCGAGGATATGAATAAAACCATGGGCGAAGTGGTAAGCCAAGCGGGTAAAACACAGATACGCATCGCTGAAACAGAAAAATATGCCCACGTCACCTTCTTCTTCAACGGCGGCGAAGAAAAAGAATTTCCTGGCGAAAGACG
>DAINNZ010000031.1:22440-28821 GCA_036735605.1 Lewinella sp.
AGACGCATCCTCATCGACTCGCCTAGAGAAGTGCAAACCTATGATGAAAAGCCTGAAATGAGCGCCTACGGCGTCACGGCAGCCATCATTGAAGCCATCGAAAAAGCACCCGCCGATTTCATCTGCCTCAACTATGCCAATACCGATATGGTGGGGCATACAGGAGATTTTGAAGCGGCTAAAAAAGCAGCCGAAGCGGTGGACGATTGCCTGGGCCAACTGCTAGCAGCTGCTAGTAAACAAGGCTACCAAAGCATCGTTATCGCCGACCATGGCAATGCCGATATTATGCGCAATGAAGACGGATCGCCCCACACCGCCCACACCACCAACCCCGTGCCGATGATCTACGTAGGCGCCCACGCCGCTAGCCTACAGCTTCGCGCAGGAGGAAAGCTGGGCGATGTAGCCCCAACGCTCCTTCAGCTCATGGGCATCCCGCAGCCAAAGGAAATGACTGGCCAAAGCCTAATCGCTTAGCTAGCCTCTAGGAAACTCAATTGGTTGACACTTGCGCTACAAAAAAAACCTTGCCCCTGCATTTATGCCCGCCTGCCCGTACTGGGTACTGGGCCTGGGCGAGAGCAATGAGTCCGTACCTGTCCGTATGGATGGACACTGCGTGCTCGCCTGCCCCTATGGGCTTTATACAGGGCGAGCGAAGCGGTAGCCAAAACGAATGTTGTAGATACCCCAGCCATCCTAGCAGGTACGAAGGTGAAGCCTATACCAAGACAGAAATACAGGCGGACAACAAATGAATTTGAAGGGATGCCAACATTTTTTAACCAAAAAATGGGAAGTGCCCAAAACAGCTGGCTAAAAGAAGGTACTTGGGCAGCAAGACATACATATATGAAACGAACGCATTGCGGCTTATCAGCACTACTACCTTGGCTACTTGGCCTACTTTTTTTTAGCATCCAAGCCTGCGAGCGGGCTGCGGAAAATACAGCCGCTTTAGAAAGTAGTCGGCCATTCTTCGACCTAGAGACTTACATTGACCAAGAGCTCGCTAGCCTAGCGAGGCAAGGAAAGGTAGCCACGAAAAGGGTGCGCATCAACGGAGAAGAAGAAACCCAAAGGTTGGTAGCCATCGACTTTGAGAAAGATTTGCGTGCATTCCGAAAGGCAGCCATCAACCGGCCAGCTTGGCGGGATAAGTACCGGGTGAGCCGAGAAGGGCAAGAAGAAGTTTACCAAGCCCTAGATAGTAGCCTACAAACACAGTCCTTGCGCATCCTCCGAAATGAGGCAGGAGACCCGATCGCTATCCATATCATGGGCAAGTCGGGTAGTGTACTTTCTCGTGAGACTAAGGAATTACACTACGAGCCTGGAAAGGGCTATCGCATCAGCAGCCGCCGCAACAGCCAGCTGATAGGTGATGCCGATGTGGATATCCAAGTGGTTTTTTAGCCCCTTTTAAAGAGGTTTAAAAAAGGCAAGCAACAACACGGTTACTTTTCTAAAACCGTAGATCTTCAACGTAGTACCCTGGGTAATTCTCCTTTTTGAAAGCAAAAGTACTAGCGGGAATAGTCGGGTTGGGGCTAACCTTATCGAGGAAAAAAGTGAAGCGGCTGCCATCACGCGAGAAAGCGAGTAGCTGTGTGATCTGCTGGCTACTTTTATCAACGAGCATACGAAGTTTGGTAAACTCGCTCTGATCGCGGTTGGAGGGCTTCATCTCTATGACTTGCTGCGTTTTACCATTGCTTGCCTTCTCTTCTCCTTGCAAGGCTAAGATATATTGGCCTTGGTCGTAGAAGCTGAAGAGAGACTGGGGCGTAAGCATGCCCGCTTCTTCGCCCGGGCTGGGCAAGTTATTAATTTGTACTTCCTTATTATCGTGAAGAATCACATAGATGGCTTTGCCGTCGCTGATACCTTCTTGTTTGCCTAGTGTGAAGTGGAAGAGATCGCCGCTGCGGCTGAGCTGGCCGCGCTGGGTCTCTACGGCTTGGCCGGGTATCTCGATGGCCAACCTAAAATCGGCCTTGATGCTACTGTAACTGTCGTATTGTTTGCGGAGAGCATCCACTATCTTCTTCGCAGCGGGATCGCTATCGGCTACCGCGCGGTAACTATTATTAGCCGGCTGTGCAAGCAAGCTTGTAAAACACGTAAAAGTGAAAATAGCCAAAGACAAAAATATAAATCGCATAGCGTTTGTGTTTCGGAATGATGCTACTATAACGTTGAGTTCCTATAAAAGGGTGTGGTCAATACGTTAAAATGTAGTTAAGAAGCCTGAAATATACTTTCTTGCATAGCGGCATAGGTTGTTGTGGCTGTAAAGCCCTATTTTTGCGCTTCAAACAAAAGCTACCTTACTGTGACTCACCTCATCCTATTTGACGGAGATGCCCGCGATCATTTACTGCCCCTCACTTTTACCCGACCCGTAGCCGACCTTCGGGTAGGCATCCTGCGTATTCGCGAGAAATGGGAAAGGCGCTTGGGCCTCCCTGCCAGTTTTTTAACCCAAGACTATTTAACCCCCCTCTATCCCTCGGTATATGGGGCGTGTAACCTACTGATTAATGGCAGCCTGCTACCTAACGATGCTTGGCAGCAGTTGCTCCTTGAGTTAGCCCCCGGGCAAGCTTATACTTTCCACGATGAGCTACTGGCGGTTTGCCTCAACGAAGTAGCAGCAGCAACACTCGTAAATGGTGGTGAGCTAGGGGCACTAACGGTATTTGAGCTAACGGAAATGCCCGCTCATAAAATTCGCCGTCCAGCCGATATTTTCACAGCCTGCGACACTGAAATTAGAGCCGATTTCAGCTTGCTCACACAAGGCCGCCACTCCCAAAAACTTTCAGCTACCAATACGCTGATCGGAGATAGTAGCCAACTTTTCGTGGAGGAAGGAGCTAGCGTAGAAGCCTGTATCCTGAATGTAACAACCGGCCCCATTTATGTAGGTAAAGATGCCGTACTACTTGAAGGAGCTATGCTACGCGGCCCCATTGGTTTAGGCGAACGATCCGTGGTGAAGATGGGGGCTAAGATTTATGGTGCTACTGCCGTAGGGCCCCACTGCAAACTAGGCGGCGAACTCAATAACGTCGTGATGCAAGCCAATAGCAACAAAGGCCACGATGGCTACTTAGGAAATTCCGTTATCGGAGAATGGTGCAATCTAGGAGCCGACACCAACAACTCCAATTTAAAGAACGACTATTCAGAAGTGAAGGTCTGGTCGTATCCCGAGCAGCGTTTCGTAGGTACTGGCTTACAGTTTCATGGCCTTATAATGGGGGATCATAGTAAAGCGGGTATCAATACGATGTTCAACACCGGCACGGTGATAGGTGTAAGTGCGAACATCTTTGGGGAAGGCTTTCCACGGAATTTTATTCCTTCCTTCAGTTGGGGCGGGGCGAGTGGCTTTCAGACTTACCGCCTAGATAAAGCCTTAGCCACTGCGGAGCGAGTGATTGCCCGCCGAGGTCGTAGCATGGCCGCTGCGGAACGCGCTGTTTTTGCCCACGTATTCGATGCCACCACTAGCTCTCGGCCCAAATAGATGATGGTTTCTACCCAGCTTGTACCTATTCAACGGCAGCCCTTGGCGGCTTACAGCACGGTAAAACGCAGGGCTCTAAGCCCCTGCACACTTTGCAAGGAATCCAAGATAAACTCCTCTATCTCTCCTCTGATGTAGCCTTGCTGCCGGAGATAATCGAGGTAGCCAAGGTACTCTCTTCTGTCTCGGTCGTGTAGATAAACAATACTAACGGTGCCTGCTTGGGTGAGCCGTTCCCGCCCCTCGTGTATGGTAGCCTTGTCGATACGTTTTTTCAAGATTTCGTAGCGCACATCGTAGGAGCCATCCACATCGAAGCGCTTTTCATCCATCCGAAACCGGATATTCACGGGTGTTGTGTAGGCAAAAGCGAGTTGAGCTGTTTGCAACAAAATAGGCGTTTCTTTGCCCACCTGCTCCACTAAACGAGTGGCATCGCACAGATCGATCAATTGACTGAGGCGTAGGTTGCTTAGGTGAATTTCACTGAAAAACTGTTTTCGCAACAAACTTTGCCCGGCGAAGATTTCGTATTCAATCCCATCGGTCTTATACTTTTCAAAGTAGTGGGGTAATACGTCTTGGGCTAGGCGATTACGCTCTTCAAAGAATTTACTGAGGCGCATATTTAGCACACCTAGGCTCTGCTCGTAGGCTTCGCGGCGGCTACTAATTAGCTGAAAAGGCTGGCTGTTATGACTAGGAAAAGCTTTTTTAATCCGCTGTCTTAGCCTAGGCTGATCGGTAGCTAGTTGCTCTAATAAGGGCAACACCTCTCTAACGAGAAATTCTACTAAGCGGGTTTCATCGCTGTTATTGAAGTCGTCTAGGCTCATGCTCAGCGCCTGCTGTATTTCTAGCATCCGCTGATGCAGTAGCGGGAAGGGCACCATCTCAACAGCTTGTTGTAGAATGGCATAGGCCGACTTCATGTTTTCCATCAAATCCCCATACACCGCTTCGTTCCTTAAGCGGGTAGAGCCCACGATATCGGCTTGGCCATAGAGCGGATAAACCTGATCAAATTGAATCAATTCCGGGCTAGCTTCCTGCCCCGCCGAACGCTGTTCGAGGATATGATAAGCAGCTTCGATGAAACGCCATTCCACACTAGGGTGAAGGCTGGTATATTGCTCGCGCAGAATGGCTTCTAGTTGGTTATCTACCTCCTCTCGGCTGCGGGCTAGTGCCGTGCGGAAAAGGCTGACAATTTCCCTAAACTTGAGCTCCACGAAAGAGTTAAGCCCATAAGCCTCCGGTGAGGCCAGTTCTAGCAGACCGATCACGCGTTCTTCCTTGTTGAGTAGCGGAGCAATCAGCAGCGAGTGAAAGCCCATTGCCATCAGTTGCTGCTCGGGAGCTGCTGGCTGGGTCAATGTGCGCAGGTCTTCTACCAGTAAAACTTCTTTGCTGGTAAACGCTTGGTGATATACACTCGTGGCGTGCTGCGAATCCGTGAGCCGCTCAATATGATCCGCCAATAAATTAAAGCGGATTTTATACTGATGATCCACACGATACTCCAGCGGGTAGTCGATGGCACTAAAGCCCAACTGCACATCTGGGCGCTGAAAGTAAATACGCAGTAAATCGGCCAGCTCTCGGAGTTTTTCCACATCTAATACAGCATCTCTGCGCAGCAGCTTGTGCTTCATCTGGCTGAGGCTTTCTACTTCCGTGACCTCCGTGAACTGGCTCAGTGAAAAGCCGTGGAAGGAGAACTTATCGGGAGGTAAAAGCGCTAGCCATAAGTCGGAGTGGTGGATATTACGCAGCAGTTTCTGGAAATCCTGCTCGCGAAGCGGTGGTAAGTCGCCTATTACTTTCACCTCGATATAGTCTTCCATATCTAGGGGTTTAAAAAAGCGGCTTAAGCCATTTTCTGGGTCGCGAATTTGAAGTAGCGTGGCGGGCGAAAGATCTACCTTCCGGCCGTAACATTGCCGTAGGATCGTGAGCCAAGCGCGCATCAAGTTCACGGATTGTAAGTCTTCTGCTAATTGATTGAAGGTATAACGCACATTGTCTAGCAGCATAAACTGCTGCATGGCAGGACTCGTGTAAACCGCTTCGTTGTGAAAAGGCTGCGAGATATTAAATAATTGCTGCTGCCGCTGCGCAGGGGAGAATAAAAACAGAAAGAGCAACTCCACTAGGTCTTTGTGGGTGGTTAGCAGGGCAGCAGATTGCAGCGGTTGCAGTAAATCGGGGGCAGCGGCTATGCGGCTAGTGATTTCGCGAGCCAGAAAAGCCTCGCCAGCGTGATCGCTTTGTACTGCAGCCGCAACTTGAGCAATCAGTGGCTTTAAAGAGAAAACCGTCTGATAAGGCAGGGCATAGTTGGCCAATTCGCTACCCAGTAGCAAATTGGGCTCAGCAATGGCTCCCTCTAACGGTAGCAGCCGCTGGGATCTTTCGGGAAGTGTGTTAGTTTTCATATACTTACAACAAACGCTCGTCTATGACCCGCCGGACAAGTCTAAAAGACGAGAAAAAACGATGCCCCCTACATGAAACAAAGCAAAAAGCAAAAAGATGTTACGATCCTTGCGTACCTTAGCTTCATGGCTGAAATGGAAATTGCTATACTGAGCCCCCATCGGCATCCCCGCCTTCGTTATTTACTGGGGGAGGCTGGGCGTATGCTGGGCTATCGCTTTCGTCTGATTTTAGACGTAGCCAGGTACCAAACTGTCACAGCCGCTGCTAGAATAAATTATGGCGGTGCGCCTAGTGGTCTTTCGGAGCTTCGTGTGGCAGCGCACCCTTTTTTAGCAGGTCAAGACGCTGAAATAGCTAGTGAACAAGCCAGCTTTTTTGTCTGGCTAAAGCAGGGGCAAGGC
>DAINNZ010000032.1:0-28808 GCA_036735605.1 Lewinella sp.
ATTCGATTTCGCCGTCGGCGAGGTTTTGAATGTGGCCGAAGTTGTAAATACAGGCACTGAGAGACCCGGATAGTTGACCGATGGCCAATCGGCCTGAGTTGGAAATCGTGCTGTTGGAGAGATTGTTGATGCCTGCGCCACCGTAGCGGTTTATTTCGATTTCCCCGCCGTTGTTTTGAAGGTCGCCTTCGTTGTAGATGCCCGGTCGGGAGGTACCCATCACCGCACCGGTAATGATTTTTCCGTTATTAGCCAAGGTGCCGCCTTTGTTCCATAGGCCGATATTGCTCGTGCGGTCAATACTCAGTTCGCTGTCGGCATTATTGTTGAAGATACCTTCATTCACCAAGCCGTACTCGCCCGGGCTGATGCTCGGGCCGATGTTTATTAGGCCGTTGTTAGTCACAGTGCCTTGGTTATACATGCCGCCGGAGGGCGTGCCGCTGGCTCCTTCTAAGGTCAGGCTGCTCATGGCTTCCAAGGTGAGTGAAGCGTTGGGCTGCACATTTACAGACTTAGCCAGAGCGGCTGTGCCCGTTGTAATGATCGGATCGTTGGCCACATCGGGTATGACGACTTCGTTATCGGCAGTAGGTAGGCAGCCGCCATCCCAGTTAGAGGCATTACTCCAATCGGTATCAGCTGCGCCGGTCCAAGTAAGCAGACCAATCGTTGGGCAAGCAGACCCAGCTGCCGCCACAGTGGCTGCACTTAGCCAACTCGTGGAAAATAGTAAAAATACAAGTAAGATGTTCTTCATGATACACAGAATATGAATTGATAGGGCTAGATTGTCTGGTTATCTGACTCGGCTCGCCCCTTTGCTTTTCATGGATCGGGCGTAGCCTACATACTTCCAACGATGGCCCAAATGATTTAACCTATTTCAAAAGTACAAAAAAAATACTTGCTCCTACGGCAGTAGGCAAAAAAAGAAGGAAATATCCTCCCTTTTTATGGCTAAAGCAGGGGCAAAGGTTATTTTTTAGCGCAAAAGCCGCCAAAGCTAAACCGAGGTTTTACGGGGCGAAGCCAGTTGGATCTATCCATTGAGCCATTGATACCTTGATGACTTGATCCGATCTAAATTCCTGTACAACCCCTGTGCCTCTCTTGAAGAAGCCTATTGGCCTACTAGGAGCACCTAGCACCCCACTTGCGCTACCGAAGAAACCTTTGCCCCTGCGTTAGCCAACAATTAGGTAGTACAGCTTGGTGGGCTATCCGATTAACAGTTTTGCTATAAACAAAATATTACCTATATTTGGCACGGGAATGATCGTGTTGCTACCTAATGGGGGGTAGTAGCATAAAAAAAGACCTCTGGCAAAAAATGAAAGTGCAGCCCTCTGAATGGTCGTGGGATATGTATAGTCGAGGCCAACAACTGGTTTTGTGGGCACTTTTAGCGGTCTGTCTGTTGGCAGCAGCAGCCGCGCAATGGGTTCCTAGCCTACAGCGCGCCCCTTATCATAGCCGCTCGGCAGATTTAAGCGCACTAGCCCTTATGATGAACGACCAGGCTGCCACGACGGCTAAATCAACGAATGCGCTACTAGGAGATGCCTCCGAAAACGCAGCCGCTAGCTTTCGCTTCAACCCCAATACCGTTACCGCAGAAGAGCTACAAGCCCTCGGCCTAAGTAGCAAACAAGCCCAAAGCTGGCTAAAATACCGCGGAAAGAGCAGCGACCGCTTTAAAAAAGCAAGCGATATTGCACAGCTCTATGTGCTTAGCTCGAAAGATGTGGAACGGCTGTTGCCGCTCGTAGCTATTCCTGAACCAGCTGATGAGGCTAGGGCGCCAGTAGCAGCTAAACAGGCAAGTAGCTTCCCCTTCAACCCGAATACGGTTACGATAGAAGAGCTTCGCCAATTAGGCTTGAGCCAACAGCAGGCGCAGGGTTTCCTGAAGTACCGAGGTAATGCTACGAACCGCTTCAAATCGGCCGATGACCTAGATAAGCTATACATCCTAGGCGACGAAGCTACACGAGCAAGACTCAAAGCCCTAGTAGAAATTCCGGCTAGCACAGCTATCTTAGCAGATGCTTCTAATGGCGCTAATATCAACAGCGCAGCAGCCACGCCAAGTACCTATGGCGGCGTAGTAGCTCCTAGCCGCTACGAAGCAAGCAGCAGTTTGCCACTAGCGAGCATTGATATCAACGGTGCTACGGAAGCCGATTTGATACAAATCCGCGGCATAGGACCTTATTGGGCTAGTCGAATTCTGAAGTACCGAGAAGCGTTGGGAGGCTTTGCTAGTGTGGAGCAAGTGGGTAGTACGTATGGCCTACCAGACTCTACTTTTCAGGCTATGCAGCCCTACTTACTCCTCGCCAGTGGAATCTATCGGCCGCTTGCGATCAATCTGTTAGCAGAAGATGAACTAAGCCGCCACCCTTATGTGGATAAGAAACTAGCTTCTGTAATCGTTAATTTCAGAAAACAGCACGGCTTTTACCAAAGCCTTGAGGACGTACGGCGAATTAAAATCCTTTCAGCACAGCAACTTGATCGGCTTCGCCCTTACCTAGATTTTCGGAAGCCTTAAAAACTTTCAAGCCTGCTGTAACGTTTGTGTGGCGCTCTGCATAAAGATATGCGTTCTCCTTGGAATGCCCCCTTATTGCAACTGGCCTTGCTAGGCGAGTTGTTCACTTGTTAACTGCTCGCACAATGAACCCACGTTTCTTATTTTTGGCCTTTTTGGCCTTACTTATCTTATCGCTGTGGTGGCTATTAGGCATGCCGGGTTGCCAAATTGCTCCTGCCCGCTGCAAGGATCGTATTACGACCCTTTCCTATGGAACTTATTGCGCCCCACAAAAAATACGGCTCCGGGATCTTAAAGCGGCCGATACCGAATCTGATTTGCCCGATTTTTGCGATCGCGCTGATCTACAACAGCGACTTATCAAGGTAGCCGCGCCGGATAGCGGGCGCCTATTTATGCATTTATATCTCAACTTCTCCGCTAAAGTACACGTAGCGTTCATCGGTACCAACTGCGATGGAAAATATCAGCTGCTCAACGACTGTGGTGCCAGTACGCAAGCCGTAGTAAGCACCTATTCCGTGGCTACCGCTGGTTTTTCTACGGTCTATATCCAACTTTCCTACGAGGGGCTAGGCAACTATAGCCCGGGCGAAAAAACAACCGATGAGCTGGTTGTAGCGGTATTCGACGGGCCGCCTGCCCAATTTCAGCCACTAGGTGCGAAGCGAGCAGCCTCCGTCTATAGTGGCTGCGGCAACCAAACGAATCGGATTATCCTCAGCCCTGCGGGTGGTTCGTCCACTCCCTTAGAAGTGGCTATCGCTAGTGGTTTGCCCTACCAGGCCTGTGATTGTTCGGATGGCCAACTCGTGACGATTACCGCTCCCGTTGGTGTTGACATCAACGAAGTAAAACCCAAGATAAAAGAAAAAGACACCAAAGTGGATACCATCAATATGACGATCGACCGCTTATTGCCCAGCCCTCGCATCGCGCAAATAGATAGCCTTAAAGATGGAAATGAATATGGCTTACTTGCCAGTAATACTTGCCTTCGTTTCCGCTTCCAACCTCCTAGCAACCGCGCCAGAAAAGTGAAGGTAGCTATTATAGATAGCGGTGTGGACGCGGCCACCCATGCCAGTATCTTTGATCCCATGCGGAGCAGCAGCAACCTACTTGATTGCGTACCTAGCAACACCTTGGGTAGCGATCTTTTGCGCGCAGACGATAGCCCCGATGACGAAATTGGGCATGGCACGGCTATCGCTAGCGTTATTGCCAGCAGCTTTGACAGCCAAGCTGATTTAGTACTGATGCATAATAAATTCTTCGGACCCGATGGCGGCACCCTTTTCGATGCCATTTGTGGTGCCTATGCAGCTATCAAGGCAGGCAGCCAATTGCTCAACCTCAGTTGGGGTTTCGAGAGCGACGAGGAGCCCGTAGCACTCTTGCAAATGCTCGAATTTGCCCAGCAGAATGACGTGATCGTTGTGGTTAGCACAGGGAATGATTCCCTCGATTTGGATAGTGGCACGGTTCGGTATTGGCCCGCCCTAGCTGCTGGAAAATATAATACGCTAGTTGCCGTTAGTGCCTACGAAGGTGGCCTTGCCGGAGTTCCCCCTACCTTGGCCGCTTGGTCTAATTTCGGAGTTAATAGTAATGCCGTGGCTGCTTTCTACACGGCGCATACCCTACAATTGAATAGTAGCGACCGCGCCTACACCTACGGCACTTCCATTGCCGCGCCTATAGTAACACGCAAATTGGCTGAATTACGCGGCAACGAGCCCGATTTAAAAGCAGCGGACATCGTGCAGCTTTTCCTGCAAAACCACTGCCAAACAGCCGCAGGCCTAGCAGGCCGAGTGACTGACAAAAAATATTTAACCGTACCAGACCCTACTAATGCTTGTAAAACACCCTAACTTTGTTCTCGAATAAGCAACGCCCTACTTCCCACTCGTATGGGGGCGTCTTCTTAGGTACATTTCCATATTGCTAACTCAACACATCATGAATATCAACACATCCCGTAATTTATACTATCTATTCCTACTAGGCGCCTTGCTGTTGTGGCTAGGCTGCGACCCAGAGGACGATAACCCAGGCAACAGCTGTGAAGACAATGTGCCTTCGATCTCCTACGGAGACTACTGCTTACCCAACTACCTGGAAATAAGAGGCTTACAAGAGGCCGCCAACGAGGGAGCCGACCTACCCAACTTCTGCGCTGCCGACTACAGCCAAAGCCGCACCGTTAAAGTGGCTGTTCCGAACAGTGGAATCGTATATTTCCACCTCTATCTGAACTTCCCTGGAAAGGTAAACTTGGAGTTTATTGGTGCCGATTGTGAAGGTGAATTCATGCAACTCAACGACTGCGACGACCTGTCAGAAGCGGTAGTGAAAACCTTCGCCATTAATGCCGCTAACTACAATACCCTTTATATCCGTATGCGCTATGAAGGAACGGGAGGCTACAGCCCGGGCCAACGTGAAATAGACCGCTTAACGGTGGCGGCCTTTAACGCAGCCCCTGTCTTTGGCCTAATCAATGGGCAATCCGAAGGAGCCGTGTACCGAGGCTGCGGCAACTACACCAATCGGCTTATCCTCACCCCAGGTAATGGCAACAGCAATCCGCTACAAACAGCCATTAACTCCGGGCTGCCCTATCAGGTTTGCGATTGTTCCGACGGGCAGTTAGTAACCATCACCGCACCCGTAGGCGTAGATATCAATACGGGCGTCCGGCCCAAAATCAAGGAAAAAGATACTGCCGTAGATACCGTGCAAACCACCATTGACTTCATTATCTCGATCCCGCAACTAGGCTTCCAAGATCAAGCCGACCCAGCTACTATCTCAGAAATAGCCGGTAATGCTTGTTTAGACTTCAACCCAACCCAACTAGGGCAAGGTAATAAAGAAGGGGTAAGGGTCACTATTGTAGATAGCGGTGTGGACATTAACACCCACGGTGGTATTTTCAGTGCCTACAACAGCCCCGAAAACCCTGCCAGTTGCATTCCCCTAGGCGAGTTTGGGTCTGATTTGATCAATGCCGACGAGACGCCCAACGATGAAATTGGTCATGGTACAGCCGTAGCCAGCACCTTACTAAGCGGCTTTCAAAGTGAATCGACACTCAACCTGATTCATAACAAATTTTTTGGCCCAGATGGTGGTACGCTATTCGATGCCCTTTGCGCTAGCTATGCCGGTTTGCAAGCTCGTACCGATTTACTGAATTTTAGCTGGGGCTTTGAGAGCCAAGAAGAACCTGCGGCGCTCATCCACCTTGTTAAGCAAGCACAAACACAAGATGTGATAATCGTTAGCAGCGCAGGCAACCTTGGGCAAGACCTCGACGGTGGCTTTTTTAATTACTGGCCTGCAGCTGCGGGTGGATTGTATGACAACGTCATCACCGTGGGTTCCTTTCAAGGAGGCATCAGCAGTGAGCCTTCCACAACCTACTGGACCAACTTCGGAGGCTTCACGCCGCAGCTAGCTGCCTTTTACACCGCCAATGCGCTGCAAATCAATAACCCTACTACGCACTACCCAGTGGGCACCTCCATTTCCGCCCCTATCGTAAGCCGGAAGTTGGCAGAAATCAAGGGAAATGTACCAAGCTTATCCGCAGCAGACGTGATCCATAGTTTCCTTACAGAACAAGCCGCTACGAATACGAATTTCATAGGCCGCACACGCGACGCACGCTACCTGCCCGTCCCAAGCCCTAATAACAACTGCCAGTAGCCCTATCTATTAAGCCATTGTTGGTGTACTAAAGAACCCCAGTTGACCAAAGGTTAGCTGGGGTTCTTCGGTATCGGGTAATGTTAGAAGCCAGTGGGCTAACCAGTACTGGTTTGTCGTTTACCGACGAAATAGCTGGATAAGCAAGGCCAAGGGCATCCAAAGCTGACTTTCTATCGTATATTTGTTAGATAAACCCCTCGTAATTATGCACGTGGCCATTATAGGCAATGGAATAGCCGGCGTAACAGCCGCCCGTTGGCTTCGCAAACTAGACGATACGGTAGAGATCACCATCATCTCAGCTGAAACGGACTATTTTTTTTCCCGTACCGCCTTGATGTACATCTATATGGGGCACATGCGCTTTGAGGATACCCAGCCTTATGAGCCTTATTTTTGGGAAAAAAACCGTATCCAGCTCGTGAAAGCCTATGTAAAAGCGGTACTTCCTGAAGAACGCTTGCTCTTACTAGCAGCCGCTGCCCCTGCGTCTAGCCAAACAAAAAAAACAACCGATAACACGCTAGCTACTACGAGCGATCGAATTCATTACGACCAACTCATCATCGCCACCGGAAGCCAATACAATAAATTTGGCTGGCCAGGGCAAGACTTGCGCCGCGTGGGCGGGATGGTGAGCTATCAAGACCTCCTCAACCTAGAAGAAATAAGCCCTGAGATACAAAAAGCAGTGATTGTAGGGGGCGGACTGATCGGTGTTGAACTAGCTGAAATGCTGCACAGTCGCCAAGTGGCTGTTTCACTGCTCATCCGGGAAGAAAGCTACTGGAACAATGCGTTGCCTCCTGAAGAAAGCCGCATGGTGAGCCGGCACATCCGTAGTAGAGGCATCGACTTGCAAGAGCAAACCGAAATGGCTGAAATACTAGACGACGGACAAGGAGCCGCCGCTGGCATACTAACCAAAGATGGCCGCCGCATCGACTGCCAATACGTAGGCTTAACGGCTGGCGTTAGCCCTAATATCAACTTTCTGAAAGGTACACCTGGTTTGGATATAAACCGAGGTGTACTAGTGAACGCCCAGCTGGAAACCAGCTTACCGGGGGTGTATGCGATCGGCGACTGCGCCGAACAGACCCAGCCGGCCGCCGGCCGGCGGCCTGTAGAAGCCATCTGGTACACTGGTCGTATGATGGGCGAAACCGTGGCGCACAATCTACTAGGCAAGCAACTAGCCTACGACCCAGGCATCTGGTTTAACGCTGCCAAATTCTTCGATTTAGAATATCAAGTTTATGGCGAAGTGCCCCCACAAGGCCGAGCAGGGCTTAGTAGCCTTTATTGGGAGCACCCGCAAGGCGAAAAAGCTATTCGCATCAATTATGACACAAGCAGCGGTGCTGCCCTAGGCTTTCACCTCATGGGCATCCGCTACCGCCACGAAGTATGTGAAAAATGGATTCGATCAAGTGCCCACATCGAAGAAGTGTTGCAAAATTTAGGGCTTGCTAATTTCGACCCAGAGTTCTTCGAAGCATACGAGGCCGATGTTGTGGCACTATACAACCAACAAAGCGGGCGGCAGTTGCAGCTACGTCAAAAACGAGGGCTAGAACCCGTACTGCGTTTCCTAGGGCTCGGAAAATACAAACAGCGCAAAACCTAAAATATTCCCACTATGGCTATCAAAAGCACCCCTACGAGCAGCTTGCAATATCTAGGCTTAGGTCTTTTTTCGCTAGCACTACTCCTCTTCACCTTGATGCTGGGATTAGATAAGTATAGCTTGAGCGAGAAGGACTTAGAAACAATAGCAACGACTGCCTTTCAAGACACCGACTGGCAAGCTACCGCGCTGCTAGCAACAGCTAAAGAACAAGGTATTTTGAACCACTCCTATGCGAGCAGTTTTAGCTTTCAAAAGACGCTGGAGTTGCTCTTTGAGGAAGCTAACCAACGCCTTGCAGCACGCGTGGAAGCAGAAGGCATACCAGAAGGCCTCAAAAAATGGCAAGTAAACATACCCGACTGGGTGCTTAAAAGTCGCCGTTTTGATCTAATGAAAGCCGCTGCTCAAGGGCCGGTGAGTGCGCATCCACTGCGCTGGTTTTTTCTCACTTTTGGCCTAGGTATCCTAGGCGGGCTACTATATATTTTACCGATGCTCCGCACGCACAGCGGCATCCAACACGACCACCTCTACCATCATCCACTCACCAGGGGCTTGCGCTTAGGCTGGCGGTCTTTTTTTCTAGCCTCGGTGGTAGTAGGTGTGTTAGCCTACGGTTATTACTATATGGACGGGCAGTGGTTTTGGCCACTCGCCACGGCTTTAGTAGCGCTCTCTCTCCTAGCAATCGTGCTATGGGCGCAGCAAAGTTGGACACAAAGCCCCGTTAGAAGCGCAGGCCCTGAGCGCATTAGTGGCTGGCTGGGCATCCTAGCTGGCACTTATTTTATTGGCTTTTACATCTTGCTTTACTGGCAACCGCAGCACATCACGGCCTGGGTGAAAATCGTGGATCCGATCAGCCTGCAACTAAGCGGCAATCCGGCCAGTCAATGGTTTTTATACGGGTTTTTATACACCGTCGTAATGGGCGTGATGGGCGTTCGGATGTTCGTAAAATATCGGCATAACAAGTACCAGCTGATCCGTACAGCTTCTGTACTCTTTTTTCAAACGGCTTTTGCCTTCCTCCTTCCGGAAATACTGGTGGCCCTGAACAAACCATGGTACGATTTTAAAAACATCTGGCCATTAGATTACGACTTTTTCTTTAGCTGGCAAATCATGGAGTTCCAAAGTGCCGGTGCGCTGGGTTTATTCATGTTATTTTGGGGAATACTGCTCGTGCTCATAGGCGTTCCGTTGATGGTGCATTTGGTTGGCAAACGCTGGTATTGCAGCTGGGTTTGCGGCTGCGGCGGCCTAGCAGAAACCATGGGCGACCCTTGGCGGCAGCTAAGCGATAAAAGCATACGAGCTTGGCGTTTTGAGCGCTGGATCATCCATGGGGTGCTAGTTTTTGCTATTTTAATGACCGGACTTACCCTCTACGGATTTTTTACAGGAGTGAGTACAATTTCTTTGTCGTGGCTAACGCAGGGGCAAGGGCTTTCTATCAGTGCTGTACAAAAATGGTATGGGTTCCTGATCGGCGCAGGTTTTGCGGGGGTCGTAGGAACGGGTTTTTATCCTCTCATGGGCAATCGGGTCTGGTGTCGTTTTGGCTGCCCCCTAGCAGCTTATTTAGGGCTGGTACAGCGCTTTCAAAGCCGCTTTCGCATCACCACCAATGGTAGCCAGTGCATCAGCTGTGGCAACTGCTCCACCTATTGTGAAATGGGTATCGACGTGCGGCATTACGCCCAGCGTGGCCAAGATATTGTAAGAGCTAGTTGTGTAGGTTGCGGTGTTTGTGCGGCTGTTTGCCCCCGTGGTGTGCTCCGTTTAGAGAACGCGAGCGGAGATATTAGCGAAAGAGCTGCTGCGGAACGGGTTATTCATATCACCGAGGATCAGGTTAAAATCATGCTGTAGGCTGGTATAATAGCGTTGTTCGGTGGGTCATGCACGAGTCTAATAGTAATAAAACAGTCTTAAGACCCTATCTTTGTGGTTGAATCAGCCTAGTATTTGTATGCCATATCAATCAACTCGCACCCGTTATCGCTCTAGGGCGGAAAAAAATAAGGAAACTAATCGCAGAGCCAAACTCATTTTCTGGTTTGGTTTGCTGACGGTTGCGGCTCTTCTACTTAAGAACTGGCGGGATCATTGGGCTTACATCAAGACTTTTTTCATGGATTAAATCGGCCTTTGCGCTTCATAAAAGCTTGGCGCTGCCCTTTGGTCTTTTCGGTAGCAATATAAAAGTAGCGCTCATCGTAGTAATCAATTGACTCAAATTGCTTTGGCCACCCCCAGCTAGTATTGCGGCGCTTTTGCTGCCCTTGAAAAAAGCGGCCTTCCGGGAAGTTATACAGTAGGATATGCGAGCTAGCCGTGGCGGGATAAAAGCCCAGCACCCTTTTGTAATTATAGGCTACTAGCAGTAAATGCCCCTTTTTCGCATCGAGAGCAGCCCCTGTGATGACCCTTCGAGGCAGATAAAGGCTATCGAGCAGCAGGGCCTCTTGTGTACGCAAATCGGTTCTAAGGCGGTAGTGATAAGACCAGTATTTTCCTCGCTGCCCAGCCATTGCTTTGGTGAAAAGATGTAAGTAACCAGCCTGCCACACCATGGCCTCGCAGTCATAGTTGCCGGGCGTGCCCCGACCGCGACCGTCTTGGTTGGGGTAAGTGAATACGAGGGTATCGATTTTTGGGTTTGTCGGATCGTAGCCATAGATGGTATGGGTCTTTCTACGGCCTGCGTTATTACCAAAATCACCTAGGTATAGTTTACCCTCATTATCTTGGCTAATGTCTTCCCAATCGATGGCTGCTGCGGCAAGCTGTTGTTGCTCCACAACAGGCTTTTTACCAAAGGGGAAGCTGTAAACCACCGGCCCATCACCACTATCGTTATGGGCATAGACCAGCTTGCGATCGGGTGAGAAAGCAATACCCGACACTTCCACCAAAGCAGGCGGCAAGCTAATTTTCTTGGGTGGATAGCTACTGCAAGCCACCAAGCTCCATAGTGAAAAACAAAGGATTAAGCAGCGTAGTATTGGAGTCATTTTGGATAATATTACGGTTACACGCGCATTTTCGTGCTGCAAGCTAAGATACTTTTCGCAAACGGGCGGTCTGTCTTGCGCTAAAAGGCGAACCCTTGCCCCTGCACTTGTGCCCGCCTAGGCGAGAGCAACGAGTCCGTACGTGTCCGTATGGATGGAGACACGCCGTGCCAGCCAAGAAAATAGACTTGGAGGGGCATGAACGAGCGACCACCTAGTAGCGGCGAAACAAAACGCAGCCGTCCGTACGGACGACTCCAGGCTTTTAAACGAAGTTCAGAACAAAATTGGCCGCTCGCAGCCGTTTGGTAGCCTGCCGAATAACGCTAATAACCCAGCCATGAATATACAGCACCTACGAATGAAAATATATACTTGAACCGCCCATATTTTACCTTCAAAGACCACTCCGATCACGGTTTTGGCTGCTAAATCGGGTTAAAATCTTTGCTTTTGGCTTGAAAAACAAAGATTTTTCACTTTTAAGGCTAGCGATCGTGAAGGAAGCTTTATATTTGCAGCGACAGTAGCTATTACTGTGTTTCTTATCATCCCAAACGGCACCCACCTTGATAACACATTCTACACTACTACTTACTTTCTTGATAGCCTTTACGCTAGTGTACGTTTTGGTACCTGTAATTATACGGATATCGCATAAGCGGCAACTTCTAGCGGTTCCTGAAGCACGCAGCAGCCATGCGGTTAGCACACCGTTTTTAGGAGGTGTAGGCATCTTCTTTGGTCTTTTTTTCACCACCCTTTTGCTGGCTCCTGCGGAGGCCTTTCCCTCCTTGCACTATCTGTTGGCGGCGCTGCTGGTTATTTTCATGATAGGTGCAAAAGACGACTTAGAGCCGCTTTCTCCGAGAAACAAGACGATTGGCCTGCTGCTTTCTGCTACGATCATGTTTTTCTTAGGGGATTTACGGCTTGAGAGCCTTTATGGTTTACTAGGTTCTACGGCAGTTTTGCCCTTAGCGGGCTCCGCTTTGATTAGTATTTTCACCATTTACGTAATCATCAACGCCTTCAACCTTATTGATGGCATCAATGGGCTAGCTGCCACATTAGCGGCTTTTATCACGATCAGTTTAGGTACTTGGTTTTTCTTTACTGGCCTGATTGCCTACGGCGTAATGGCTTGGGCAGCAGCCGGTGCGTCTTTAGCTTTTTTGCGTTACAACCTCACGCCTGCTAGAATTTTCATGGGCGATTGTGGTTCCTTGTTATTAGGCGGAGTGGTGGCGCTACTGACGATCAAATTTATTGACGCTAGCAGCCAACTTAGCGGCACTGAAAGCATTTCGTTTCGGCATCCGGTGGCGATAGCCGTTAGTTTGCTGGTAGTACCACTTTTTGATACCTTACGAGTCTTCACCGTGCGGATATTGAAAGGGAACTCGCCATTCAAAGCAGATAAGTCACACGTTCATCATTTACTGCTTGCCTCTGGCAGGACACATGGAGAAGCCACGCTAATTTTGCTGTTGGTGAGTATTGCCTTCTTAGCCCTCACCTTACTGCTAGACCCCTATTGGGGCCTCCATGTGCTGCTCGTACTACAACTGCTAGGCGCCTGTTTGCTCACGCTTGGTTTATATGCTTACCGACAGCTACAGTCGGCCGGCACTTCAAATTTATTGGAGCTTTGAACTACCTTCTTATTTTCCTAGGCGGTGGTTTAGGCAGTGTATTGCGATATGGCCTGAGCAACTGGCTCGTTGTTGAAGCGGAGGGGGAGCCGTCGCTATTTCCTTGGGCAACCTTAGCAGCGAACCTGTTGGCGAGTATGCTACTGGGACTTGGGCTAGCTTATTTCAGTCGCGAGCTATTGACGGATGCCCAACGACTTTTACTACTGACTGGTTTTTGCGGTGGTTTTTCGACTTTTTCTACCCTCAGCTGGGAGCTTGTTCGCTTGTGGGCAAATGGGCATTGGACTACCGCAAGCCTCTATTTATTACTTAGCCTCACGGCCGGGCTAGCAGCCATTTGGTTAGGCTGGAAACTGGGCGGCGGCAACTCGATCAGCTAGCTTTGCCGCCATATTGTTTACCCATAATTTCCCAGGTGGTAACGAAAAGTGCCGCTATGATGGGGCCTAACACAAAACCTGTGATACCAAACCATGTGATCCCCCCCAGCGTAGAAATCAAAACTAGGTAATCAGGCATACCCGTTTCGCGACCTACCAAAAGCGGACGTAAAATATTATCGACAAGTCCGATAATCAAAGAACCTACAATTAGCACCACTAAGCCCTTGCCGATATGCCCTTGCGCAAAGAAAATAATAGCTGCAGGCCCCCAAACGATACCACTACCGCCCACGGGTAAAAGCGCTAAGAAAGTCATTGCTACGCCCCATAAAAGCGCAGCGGGGATGCCAACTGCCATGAAAAGAAAACCACCGATACTGCCTTGTACGATTGCCACGATTACCGTCCCCTTTAAGGTAGCCTTACTCACTTCAGCAAAGCGGGTAAAAAGTTGTTTTTCCTTTACGTTCCCCATCGGGAAAGAATTGATCAGTGCCCGGATGAGCGCAGAACCGTCTCGAAAGAAGAAGAAGAGGAGGTAGAGCATCAAAGTGAATTGTACGAAAAAATTAAGTACACTACCCGTGAAAGAAAGCGCGCGCCCGCCAATCGTTTGTGCGGCGGTAATGGCAAAGCTATTGAGCTGATCTTTTAGCTTATCAGCCGTGAGATCGTAGCGCGCTAGAAAGTCGAAAATGCCCGGGAATTTGCGATCGAGGAAATCCACAATTAGCGTGAGGCTCATCTCTTGGCTTTCTAGCCCCTGCAAAATGCCGCTCGCTTGCTGAAAGATGGCTAAACTTAGAAAAAACAAAGGGACGATCACGAATAGTAGCACCACCACCGTCATGAGGCTAGCCGCTAAATTGATGCGGCCTTTGAGCGCCCCTACCAGCCAGCGGAAAGGATTATAGAAGATAATCGCTACCACTGCTGCCCAGAAGATAGTTAGCAAAAAATCGCCAATCAGCCCAATGAAAGCTAAGCTCACGGCTGCGACAATCATGAAAAAAAGGTTGCGTCTCAATCGGAGCAGCACCACGGGGTCTCTTTCTACTGGCATAGGCTAGAATTTGGGAATCCGAACGGCTTTGATAGGATAGCCTTCATGGCTTTCCATGTCGTATAGTTCAATTTCGTTTTTCTCAATTAAAATATTTACAAGAGAGTAGGTTGTACCGATCGCGAAGCCTTTATTGGCCAGATAGGTAGTTACAAACCACTTTAAACCGATGTAATCAGTATAACTTAGATTTTGGGCCTCTTCCAGCTCGGCGCATATCTCCTCTTCCGTAATAACGCGATAACCTGGGGCTGCGGTAGTATGATAAGCATTCACTTTTTGCTCCAGCTTGATTTTCCCTAATATTTTTGGGCCTTCCAGTTTAACGCGATGGTCAAAGCCACTGCCGCTTTTTGAAGCTACTTCTTGATCCGTGGGGGGGGACTGCGATGGGGAGTGGCTATTGCGCTCGTGCTGTTGAGCGGCTTCCTCTTCCTCTTCTCGCACCACCTCTGCAGCCGCCTGGTGAATGGCTTGTTTTTCTTTTAGGCTCAGTACAATCTTATCAATATGCGTTTCGGCCTCTTGAATGATCGCACTCAGTTCTTGGCTCAACGAGATGCCTTGCTTGAGCTCTGCATGAAAAAAAGTGGCTTGATGGGCTACCTTATTCCGTATTTTCGACATCTCCTTCCAGAGCTTTTCGAAGTTCTTGTCGCGAAAAAAGGTCTTGAAATACTTTGTATAGTTGCCCTGTAGTTCTTCCTTAAGCTCCTCTAACTTCTCGATGCTTTCTATGGTCATTAGCTTTTCAAGCACCTTCTCCGGTTCGTTAAAACCCGTTGATTGCTTATAAATCAGTAAGCCTAAATCGTCAAAATCGGCAAATTCAATATCGCTATCGGTAAAAAAACTGAACTGGTTGGAGCGGTTGCGGAGCCTAAGTTTTACTTTTTCCTGCATCTTAGGTGTGGCCGTCACTTCCCACCAATTGAGCCCTACTCGTTGGATAAAAAATTTGATGAGGTAACGTCGCAATAAATTTTCAACCGCATTAATTTTAGGGTATAGTTGGTTAGCAATCTCAGAAGAAACGTCGTCTTGTAAAACTCGGATATGAACAAACTTCAGGTTCTCGCGCAAATGCCGCAATAGGCGCTGCCTAAAAGGTTCTAAGGGCTCAAATAAGCGGCTCTCCACCCTTACAATGAAGGCTGCCTCAATCAAATTCGTTAAAATTTTAGAGGTATCAATATCAATAACGCTCACCGTCATCTCACTCTCACCTTTAATCATCGACACCCCGTTCTTGTCGTAAGTAATAATAGGCATTCGGCCATTCCAAACATCTTTAGAATAGCTCAGTGCATGTACAAAGCCCTCTTGATTGATAATATCATCGGGGTCGATACAAAATAGTTCAAATACAAAGTTTCCTGTCATAATAAGATAAAATCAATAAATAGAATGCTCGCGCCCACACAACTCAAACAATCAACGAAGATAGGATATATTCGCTGAAAGTTGGTTGCCCCACTTAACAAAAGTGAGTTTATTCCACTATTTCTATCACCAAAAGGTGATAGGCCATCTGGGTTTGTATCGGCTTTGCGGTCAGCCCTTGCTGTTCTAACCGTTGCGGATAATATTCCTCTGATAGCTGGGCGTGCCAATCGCAATACCAGTTCTTCACCAAATAATCACCGGCTTGGGGAAGTACCGTTTTGCTATCCTCGAAGTGAATACTCGGCTCTTCCGGAAAACCGGCTAGATAGTCCGCTAGATGCACTAGTACGGGGCTAGCGACTACCTCTTTGCCATCCATTGCCGGATCGCTTAACAATTGTTGCAACTCTTTTTTTACGGCTGCATAGCCCATACTTCGGCCATATACAGCCATGGATAGGCTCGACTTAGCGCCCCATAGCCCCACCGCTAGTAGGAGTGCATAGCCATACAACTGCCATTTAGGTCGCCCTCTTTCGAGGTAATACATCCATAAACTAATGCTACAACTAACTGCAATGGGCGATACAAACAACCAGTGCCTCACATCTAAACAGACGGGGTTATAACCAGAAAAAGAAATCGTCATCGTATTCGCACTAGCATATAAGAGCACGATTGTGAGGCTGTAAAAAAGCGGAGCGGCCAAACGGGCGTTCTTCTCCGCTCGTTTAGAGGGGGCTGCGTTGTTGAACCATGCTAAACAGCAATAGCCTACCGATAGTAAGCCTACAACCAAGGGCAGCCATAAACCCTCTTGATAGAGCAGTTCCCAAAAACCACTTGTCAGCCGATGCCATAGCACCCGCCAATCTTGTTCCGCGTAGGAGCAAGTATTGGAATAGGCGTTCGCAGCAATAGCCCGAAAACGCGCTAGCGGATGCCCCAAATACCATTGAGTCAATAAGAAGTAAAACCCAAAAATAAGAGTACCCACACCCGCCGAGCGCCACCAAAATGCAGCTTTCCCCCGCCAAAGATCATATAAGCCATAAACCGCTAAAAGCGGTAGCAAGAGGATAATCGTCCCCTTCGCGTTGAAAGCCAAAAACAGATAGAGTACAAAGAAGAGCGGGCGCCAACCTACTTTACCATCCTCCTCTGAGCGGGCATACCTATCCCAAGCTAGAAAAGCAAAGCCACTCACATAAATATCCGGCATGAGCTTATCCGCATAAAAAAGATTCCAACGAAATGAAAAATAGAGCAATACCGCCAACAAATACCCCTTCGGAGAGCCGCCATGCCGGCCGTATAAGACCCACAAGATCACCGCACTCATCAACAAAGGCGGTAGAGCAGAAGCTAGATCGCTTACACCCAACCATCGATAAAGTAGTGCTGTCGGAAGTAGTAAAGTAAGGCGGTAGCTATAGTGATCCGTAGCATCCCAGCGCCCCTCGCTTAAAGCAGCCGCCAAACGGGCATAATGCAAATCGTCGTAGCCAAAATGGCCGTAAAAGCAGTAACTAAAATGCAGCAGCAAAACGCCTAGACTTCCCAAAAAAATAACCCGACTTAAGCCCTGCTCCCACCCCATTCTTTCGTTTTTTTTATGGCTAAACTGCTGTTAGTCGCCACCCTCCAAATAAGACTCCGCTTCTGCTTCGCAACCTAGCTTTGCTCCGCAAATACAGATTCAAACTACAAAACTAACCGCTCATTTGCTTTTATAACCACAACGCCCCCTTTTTTCATTTAAAACACCTACTTTTGTGCTTCTTCTAGAGAGGTCGTATAGCATAGCTCTTGCTTTCTTATCGCAAGCCTACTCGCTTTTCTTAAACACGCAAATGATACCTAGCAAAATGAAAAAGCTCTTCTTTGTATGCTTGCTCCTAGGCAGCACCATCCATATCGGTGCGCAAAACTTCGGCCACTGCAATTTTGGCGAACTACTAAGTGTAATGCCCGAGACCGTCTCCTCCGATGCCGAACTGAAAAAACTCAACGAAACGCTCATCTCGCAGGGCGAGGCCAAAGCAGCTGAGCTACAAACAGCTTATCAAGCCTACCTGCAAGCCAAGCAATCGGGAGATGAATCACCCCGCCAGCTAGCTGAGCGCGAACAAAAACTTACGGCTATGCAAGATGCTCTCCAGCAATTAGAGACCGAAGCACAGGAAAAAATTACGCAAAAGCGTAACGAACTCCTCGCCCCGATCATTGCAAAAGCTAGCGAAGCAGTAAAAACGGTGGCCAAAGAAAAAGACCTTATCATGGTTTTCGACTCCTCCATCTTCAGCACGCTCATGTTCGCCGAAGACAGTACGGATCTGCTCCCACTAGTAAAACAAAAGCTGGGTATCCAATAGCCTTGTTCGGCGAGCTAGCAAAGGGCTGCAAGCCGCACCACAACCGCCGGAGATAGCCGCCAGCAAACTGGCGCCTAGCAAACTTTATACTGCACGCTTTGGCTTCGCTGCTACTATGCGGTTGCTCGTTCCTGTGCCGAACCACGCTACTATTGTTTTGTGCAGCGCTCAGTCTGCGCCCCCCTTCGGTTCTACTTACCCTATCGCAAATAGTCTTTTTGAGGTGGGCACTCCGTGCAGGGGCAAGGGCAATTTAATAGCGCAACGGCTCCTTCTATTCTCCCACAAGAAGCTTAGTGCTGGCGCAGACGCGCAAAATACGGCTACCTCTTAAGTGCGTTCAAAACGCTTCTTGAGTAGCTGCATAACATCATCCATCAATAGGAAGCCTACGGGGCGATACCGATCATACACCACCGCACCAAAGCTGTCTTGCTCCACGATTTGTATAGTAGCATCTAACAAGTTGTCCGCTATCAAACAAGTTGAATAGGCTCGGTCATATACTTCTGCTACGCGTACTTGATGAAGTGGAGCTAGCTGCTCCTCGAAGCGCTCGGCAGTTAGGAAGCCCTTCACCTCATTCCATTCGTCATACACCGGAAGCGTTTGCCAATTACTACGCTCAAGTAGTTGCTGCGCGTAGGCTGCACTATCCTGCAAATACAAACGCTCTATAAGTAGCGGGCGCAATAAAGCAGCCACCTCATAGCGCTGTAAACGCCTGCGTTGCCAGCCATTATTCAACTCCGCTATCGAAAGACCCCCTACAAATAGCCCCCCTAGACCCATTAATGGATCATACCATCCATACGCCAGCACCAAAAAACCCACCCCTGCTACTAAACCGAGTATGCTCACCACCACACTAGCTGGCCGACTGCCAAAGCGCTTTTTTAATACCGCCTGAAGAATACGCCCTCCGTCTAAAGGGTAGGCTGGTAAAAGATTGAGTAGGGCCAACACCACATTCACACCAATTGTAAAGCAAAGTAAGTCTTCCCACCAGTAGGAAGTAACCACTATATTCGATTGAGGATACAGATAGTATTGCAGCAACAAAGGAGCATCTGGCGACAAAATAAACAGCAAAGGCAGCACCAAAATCGCTAAACCCAAATTGGCAAAAGGCCCACCCGCATACACTAGTAGCTCGTGTAGCAAGCGATCTGGCTGTTCTCGGATGTATGCCCCGCCGCCCAAAGGAAAAAGTAATATCTTCTCTGTAGCCTTTCCAAAGGCACGAGCTGTGAGCGCATGCCCTAATTCATGCAGCAGCACAAAACCGAAGAGTAAAACAATTACTGCACTTACCCAGCCTATGCGCTCCCAATGAAACCCTTGCCCCTGCGTATAGCCATCATAAAAAATCCATATAGCCACTAGCAGCAACGTCCAGTGCAGATGAAAGGGAATACCGAAAAGATGACCAACCCGAAAAGATGCTCGCATACCTCATAAGATGCTAAAAGGCCTTCGATAGTTCTATTCAAAGGCATAATTTCTGAAAATTTTACCTCCTACCGAAAGCTACCCGACCCTAGGGGTGCTCGTATGCCGCTATAAGAGGCCACCGATGCTGCCTAAAATAACACCGTACCCTCAAGAAAATTGATTATTGCCTCGCTTTTACAAAATATCGCTCGCTTTCACTGCTTGCTGAAGCGCCAAACAAGCCTAAGAAACCGATATAAATAGACAAAAGGGGTACAAACGCACATAAAAAGGGATATGTGCAATATTTTTAATATCTTGCAGGCGCAAGTATCGATTATAAATAGAACAACACAACTGTGCGCTGCATCCCTCGGCGCTAGCAAATTTACCCCGAAAATGGTTCAAACAAACCTACCACACTTCATTCAATCTATTCCTGGGTTTGATGGATTTTCAGAAGAAGTAATCTTAGCACTAGCTAAAATTACTAAGCAAGCAACCATATCAAAAGGAGAGGTTTTTATGCAGCGGGGAGAGCCCTGCGCTACTATTCTCTACGTCTTATCCGGCCTCGCTAAAGGATACTACGAACACCAAGACCGAGGTGAACATATATGGGCATTTTTCAGTGAAGGCTCCTTTTGTACTTGCCCAAAAGGTATTTTGGGTCGCAGTGTAGCACACACGAACTTCCAAGCGATGGAAGAAATGGAAGTTTTATACGTTCGGCAAGCAGAACTAGACGAAGTGGGGAAGGACCACCCTGAAATAACTACGAAGGCGTATGAAATTCTTTCGCAGTTGATGTGCTACTATATGGATGAGAAAAGCCGCTTGGTAAGCATGAACGGGGAGGAACGTTACCAGTATTTCCTGTCGCGCTACCCCCGCTTAGTCAATAGGCTACCGATCGGCCAAATTAGCTCTTTTCTAGGTATTCACTACGCTTCTTTGTCGAGAATTCGAGGAAAAATGAGCAAAGTAAATAGCAGCGACAACGCTTAAAATGGACTTCCCGCAGCTTACCTACTACGATGTAAGCCATAGCATCCTGAAGGGATATATGGACTACTACTACCGCTTCAAGCGTATCACTAAACGTGCAAAATACCGCTTTGAAGCCAGGGATTGGCATGGCATCCAAGCCGATGCCCGCGAACGTATTACGCTCTATCGCGACTGCGTGGGGGATACGACCGAATCCGTCTTAGCACTGCTAGGAGATTACCCTACCGACCAAGCCTTCTGGCTACGCGTACGCGAAGCTTTTCAAGCCGAGATCGTCCATTTCAACACACGCAATATTGTAGAAACTTTCTACAATTCAGTTTTTCGCCACGCTCACCAGGGCTTAGGAGCCGACCCCGCCTTGATGTTCGTCGTCAGCACAGGTTCTTATCGGGAGATGCCTTTGTTGAGTGAGAGTGCTTACGCCTTTTCACTAGCCAATCGATCCCTTGCCGATATTGTGAACGAGATACTCGATCGTTACCCCTTTGAAGTGGCCTACGACAACCGCGAGCGAGATGTGCAGCTCGTTGCAAATTGCTGGCAAAATGCTATCGATGAGCGAGGAGGATTCCAACCTAATGCCACGGTTGAAATGCTCCACTCCGTCTTTTATCGCAACAAATGTGCCTACCTCGTCGGTCGCTTTAGCCCCGATGGAACGAGCTACCTTCCCTTCATCCTGCCGCTCATCCATCCGCCAAACAGAGGGATCTTAATTGATGCCCTCCTACTCACAGCCGATAATGTCACCTCTATCTTTAGCTATCACCGCTCCTATTTCCTCGCTGAAATAGAGGTGCCTAGCGATATGGTCGATTTTATCCGATCCTTCCTGCCCAGTAAGCTGCTAAGCGAATTGTATAACTCCATCGGCTTTGAAAAACATGGTAAAACGATTTTTTACCGAGAATTCCTACACCACCTAGCGCATACCCAAGAGCCCTTTGTATCTGCCCCTGGCATCCGAGGAATGGTGATGTATGTTTTTACTACCGATTCGCTCAATATGGTGTTCAAAGTGATCCGCGACCAGTTCGAACCCCCTAAAAAAATGAGCCAAGCCGTGGTAAAGGAGAAGTACGAACTCGTAAAAAACCACGACCGCGTAGGCCGAATGGCTGATAGCTATATCTTCGAAAACCTGCGGCTGCCCAAGGAACGCTTCGCCCAAGAATGCCTAGACGAACTCCTTCGTACAGCCCCCGAAAAAGTAAAAGTTGAAGGCGATTGGGTTTTCATCCGCCACCTCTACATAGAGAAAAAAATGACGCCTCTCAATATTTACCTCGCCCAGGCGAACCCAGAGGAGGCAGAGAAAGCAATCCGAGACTACGGCCGCGCTATCAAACAACTAGCCGCAGCCAATATTTTCCCCGGCGATCTACTCCTTAAAAACTTTGGCGTTACGCGCGTCAAACGGGTCGTTTTCTACGACTATGACGAAATTGAACTACTCACCGACTGTAACTTCCGCCACATACCCAAAGCCCGCAATGAAGAAGAAGAGATGGCCGACTCGCCCTATTACTACATCGGCCCCAATGATGTTTTTCCAGAAGAGTTCCCTAATTTCTTACTCCCTAAAGGCCCCCAACTCGACTACCTCCGCTTCAAACACGGGGATATATTCAAGGCCGATTTTTGGAACGATCTTAAAAAACGGCTTAGCGAGGGCGAAATACCCGATGTCTTCCCCTACAGAACCACCCTGCGGTTTATGCAATAGACTTGTTCTCGGCAGATAGAAGAATTGGCGGAAGCGAACACACCGAATAGGCCGACAAACGCATGGCCTAACTTTAGCCAATCACCTTTAGCCAATCAAGGATTCTCTCGCCGTTTTCATGGGAATGCTGATACATTTCTTTTCCATGTAGGTCAACATCTTTTCCATTAAGGCTCTACTGCTAGGGTCTAGCAACTCCAGCTCTTTGGCAAATACTTGCTCTAGGGCCTTTTGCTTCACCTCCTTGATCTGCGTAGGGATGTGCTGCAAAACTCGCTCCAACATACGCTGCCGATAAACAAGCGTCAGCTCTTCCACGTGCTGGTAAATTAAGTTGCTAGCACTTTCTATCTCTTGACTGCGGATGGCCATATTCTCGTCGGCAAGCTGCTTGAGATGTTCCACCGCAACATAATCGAAGGCTTGAGCCGCCACCACTTCCTCCGCTACATTGCTGGGCACCGAAAGGTCGATCACAATCTTATCCTTCGCTACCTCCCCTGCCAGCAGCCCAGCTATATTAGCCTGCGTTATGATCGGCTCTACGGAAGCCGTACAAACAAAAAGCACATCAAAGCCGCCTCCATAGGTTGCTAGTGCTTCCATCGTAAAAGATTGTCCTTGCGCAAAGCCACTAGCCAATTGCTGCGCTCGCTCCTCGCTACGATTAAAAACCGTTACCCGCTCGTAGCCGTATTTTTTAAGAAACTTACTCACCAGGGTGTTCGTCTTTCCTGCTCCCACTATCAGCACCCGCGCTGTAGGCTGCGGGCTATGATGTAGCATCTTCCGAACTGCCAACGAAACAATGGAAACAGATTTTTCGCCAATGCGCGTATTGGCATATACATCTTTGGCCGCAACCACCATCCGATCAAAAACTAACCGAAGATCATCGGCACACAAACCCCAATCGCGGCAGCGCTCGTAAGCCTCCCGCAATTGACCTAAAATTTGCCGCTCCCCCACCACTAAAGAGTCAACAGACGATGCTACAGTAAAAAGATGCTCCATCGCAGCATAGCCCTGATAGTGCTGCATAGCGCTGCACACAGACTGTATTGATTCGCCTCCTTCCAACAAACTAGCCTTGAAGGCAATATCAATCTTCCGACGGCTGGTGAAAAACAGCAGCACGCGATTACAAGTGCCTACATAGAACAGCTCGTCCATCCCTTGCCGTACTTGTAGTGCTTGCAGGTTGGCCGCCGTCTGTCCATCTTTCTCAATAGCAGCCACTAACTGGCCAATATCCTTCAATGAGGCGTGGCGGTGCGTAAGCGTTAGAATGTGAAAATGCTGTAACATAAATATCTGTAGAACGCTGCAAAAGTACAACGCGATCGTGTCTGCTCTGTCAAATTGGTGTATAAAAGCGCTTAGATTTTGTCTAAATTACTCAACGCCCTGAAGTCCTTTCTAGCCCATAGGTCTTTTACGACCCAATGAGCAAGGCTCTAAAGTGGTATTAACCGGTATTTATTTTTGGCCAAATGGGCAGGGGCAAGGGCTGTTTCGTAGCGCAAGACTGATCTCCGACCCTCCTCTCGAATTAAGGCTCGATCCGTACCCAAGTGCTTTGCTGCGGATACACGATATCCGTTAAGTATAAGCCCGCTCCAGGTACGCTCCAGCTCCTAGGTAGTGGCTGCTGTTTTTCCAAGGCTAGTGCTACAGCTTCCAAGGGCATTTTGCCTTGGCCCACATCCAAACAAGCCCCCACGATCAATCGAATCATCCCGCGTAGAAAGCGATTGGCACTTACCTGATAAGTCCATTGCTGCTCGCCGAAAATCCACTCCGAATGACTGATTTCGCAGCGCATTGTTTTTGCATCGGAATTTGTTTTGCAGAAAGGGGCAAATGCTTGATGGCGGCCTATGAGCTTGGCTGTTTGTTGCACTTTAGCCGTATCGATGGTCGGCTTCAACGGAATGTAAGCCACGGTATGTTGGCGGAAGGGATCTTTATGCAAACTCAACTCATAGCGATAGGATCGGCTGCTAGCATCAAAGCGGGCATGTGTTGCATCTGGGCAGCGGTACAGTGCCTTCACCCGAATACTCGCTGGCAAAAAGCGGTTCAAGCGGGCTAGAAAAGCAGTGGGAAAGCTACCTTCAAAATCGAAATGGGCGAAATAGTCGTCAGCATGCACCCCTGTATCGGTGCGTCCACAGCCTAAGAGTACTAGCTCCGTTCTCAACATCAAGCTGATTGCTTCCTCTAGGCTTTGCTGCACACTAGGCGCCCCCGGCTGTCGCTGCCAACCATTGAAGGTCGCACCATTATAAGCAAGTGAAAGAAAATATCTTGGCATCTGCTTACAACAGCCTTTTAGTAGATTTGGTTACAAAAGGCGGCTTGAGATAGAATGGTTCGTAGGTGGCCATATCGCTCACGCTAGCCTGCGCTGCCAACGCCAAAGCTGGTGCTGCCAAATGGGCGGCTCGGCATTGAAGATCAGGTAGATAGATTAAATCCTCTGCCTCGCCTAAGAAGTCCTTAACGCGTTGGGTGCCACTACCACAGAAGAGCAGCGGGCCTTGCTGCCGGTAGGTCTCGAAGCGCTCCGCTGGAAAAACGGCTGTGCTTACTGCTGTTAGCGGCTTTCCAGAAGCATCGAAAACACGGGTATAAACCTCCTCTTTTCTGCTTTCGATAGTAGGAAGGATAAAGGCTGCAAGGCGAGCTTCCTCTCGGCCTACCGCAGCAAGCGCTAACGAACTAAGTGTATCTACTGCTAATAATTGGAGGCCTGGTAGCGCCATACAGAGCCCCTTAGCCGTGGCAGCCCCTACCCGTAAGCTAGTATAGGAGCCTGGACCATTACTAAGTGCAATATATTGCAGGCTACTGTAATCCATTTGGGCGGCCTCTAGGAGTTGCTGTATGAAAAGCGTCAGGTGACTAGCGTGCATGAAGTCTTCCTCCCCTGTTATTTCATGTTGCAAATCGCCGGCTTGTAGCAAACCGACAGAACAAGTAGCCGTGGCCGTTTCTAGTAAAAGTATGTTCATAAGGGATATTCCGAGGGTGACCAAAAGCGAGTTGTGAAGTCTTGAACACGATTATCTTTTACCGCCACCCCCTCGGCTTCCAATCGCTCTTGCATTAAGGTCGGGGTAGCAAAGGCGTTGCGGCCGCTTAGCTCCCCTTTGTGGTTCACTACTCGATGAGCCGGCACTTCGTCGGTTGATAGAGAAAAACGCAGTGCCCAACCTACCATTCGAGCTGAACCGAGCGATAAAAAATCGGCGATAGCCCCATAAGTGGTCACACGCCCAGAAGGGATCAGCTTCGTGATGGCATAGACGTCCGCTAAGTAATCTGTTTTTCCCATCGCTAAGTATGGTATGCGCCATCGCAATCTAACACTTAATAGGCATTTTCAGCAGTTGGATAGTAAACCGCTACGGAGTATTCCACTAGGGCCTTTAAGGAAAGTCTTGCGCTACAAAGCGGCACTTGCCCCTGCGAGCGAAGCGATAGTCTTTAAAGTAAAGTTACTGCCGATACACCTCTTTAGCAAAGTCTTTATCGCGCTTGCTTCTTGGCATGGTGCCGAAGACATAATCCCAGAGCGGATTAGAAACACCGAAAAGGATTTCGTCTTCTGTGTAGTGATGGATAGAGTGGTTGACCCATAAAATTTTGAAAGCATTGCGGGGCGGCGCGTAGATATGAATGCTGTAATGGATCAATAGATACATTGCATACCCTACAACGAAGCCTGCCAAGAAAGCAAAGCTGTATTTATCAAGCACCAACTCGAATACAAACAACAAAAAAGTGGCGATCACAACGGCCAAGAGTGGCGGCATAGCAAGCCGTTGCTTGTCTTTGGGGTAGTCGTGGTGAAGGCCATGAATTTTATACGTAAAGTCCTTGTAGGAATCGGAAGCGTCATGCGGGGGGTGATAGACCCACCGATGGATGGCATACTCGGCAAAGGTAAAGAAGAAGGTGCCGGCGAGGAAAACCAGCACTACGGTGGCCAGCCCCAAGTTTGTATGTGTGGCTGTGTACCACAGTAAACTGATAGCGTATAAAAAGAAAATAGTGACTGGGATGGCGATGTGTGTTCTAGTCAGACTGTTCAGCAAGTCGTTCTCGAACATACGGGCTTCCCCTGTATTGTTAGATTTAAACTTTGGTTGGTTCGCTTTCATTGCTATAAGCTAATTGAAAAAGTGAGGTTATTGTATAGTCTCAGCGACCAAAATATTGCTGAGAAAGGGGGGGGTTGTGATGTAAATAGGCTGTATTAAGGCAAAAAAAATATTTTTTCCATGGATATCTCCCAATCATCTTGGCTGGGGGATAGGCCTGCTTACTGAGCGAAGTACTTGACGACAACTGCTAGTTAGGGCTAGGCTCGAAGCACTTCGTTTTAAGTAAACTAACCGATATGTAAGCTCGCTTTTATTTTGCGAGTGTAAGCTCTTTTATAGACGCGGTACATACGACGTAGATGCTGAACACTATAGGAAGCTGGCTGGCCATTAGGTTTAAGAAAGCCCTGCTCCTTCATCCAATCGTCGTTATATACTTTACCTAAATAGCGGCTGCCGTGATCGGGCAGTAGCACCACTACTACATCCTCGGGCTTGAATTGTTTTCGCATAGCGAACACCGCTTCTAGGGCTGCTCCGCTACTATAGCCTGCTAGAATACCTTCTTGGCGAGCTAGTTCACGCACGCGTAGGGCAGCGGCTCGGTCGCCCACTTTAATAAACTGGTCGATCAGATCGAAGGCGACATTATCGGGGATGATTGTTTTCCCAAGACCCTCCACTTTCCAACTGTAGATTTCATCTTTATCGAACTGTCCCGTTTCCCAGTACTTTTTCAGGACGGAGCCATAAGCATCCACGCCAATCACTTGTACCTTTGGATTTTTTTCTTTCAGGTAACGAGCCGTGCCAGAGAGGGTACCACCCGTTCCTGCACAACAGACGTAGTGGGTTACTTTACCTTCAGTGTCTTGCCAAATTTCTGGGCCTGTGCTGTGGTAATGGGCATCGCTATTGTCTAAATTCCAATTTTGGCGAAGGTAGTAGCTATTGGGGATCACCGTAGCTAGCCTTTCTGCTTGGGCATAGTAAGAGGCGGGATCATCGGGTTCTGCGTTGGCGGGGCAGAGAATCAACTCTGCGCCTAATGCTTCCAGTAGGGCAATTTTTTCGGGGCCTGCTTTATCCGTCATGGTAAGCATACAGCGATAGCCTTTAATAGCACTGATCATGGCAATGCTGTAGCCTGTATTACCGCTGGTAGCTTCAATGATAGTGGCGCCTGGTTTAATGCGCCCCTTTCGCTCGGCAGCCTCGATCATGTAGAGAGCTGTACGATCTTTGGCTGACTGGCCAGGATTGTAAGACTCCACTTTGGCATATACCGTGGCGGGAATGCGGTCTCCGCAAATCCGATCCAGCTTAATCAGTGGGGTAGCACCGATCGTTTCGATAACACTGTTGAAGCGCATAGACGTTTGGTTTATCTTCTCTTAAACTGTTCCATTTTGGTCATATTTAACCAATAACAGCTAGCAAAGGCCTAAGTTTATTGTTTTTTCGGGTTCAGAGCCCGTAGTTTTGTTACAATAATAAACACTAGACTTACATTTGCCTCGCGGCAAAGATACGATCTTTGCTTCACATACTGCCAAATATACAGCCGCTTTGCTTCTTTAGGTAGCAGATGAGTCGTTTTATTTGGTTAGATTGATTTAAATCATCCGAATTGCCGCCCGAAACGGGCGAAAAGAAAAGCCTATGGCTAAATTTCCGGTCACCCTCAAAGCACGTTTGCTATTGATTGACAGAGGAGAAGTTTTGTTGTTGAAACAAACGAATATCAATGGTGGCAACTACACCTTGGTAGGAGGTCCTATTGAAGCAAAGGAGTTTGCTCTTCAAACGCTAGTGCGTGAAAGTAAAGAAGAAGCAGGCATTGTAATTGAGGAGAAGGATTTAGTGTTAGTGCATGTGCTACATAAAGTAACCAAAGCGGAGCACCGGATCAATTTATACTTCAAAGCACTCTATTACACAGGTAATTTGCGCTCTCGCGAGACGAAGAAGTTTAGCGACGTGGTATGGTTTCCTATCAACGATCTTCCTCCCAACATTACTGCCAGTGCGCGGCAGGTGATTGGGAAGTATCGGCAAGGCATTTTGTATTCGGAGCAGAGTAAGTAGGTAGCCTTTAGCAGCCCCCCTGCGCCTAGGTTTTGCTTCGTCGCTACTACGTGGTTCCGCCTCGTTCAGAACGAAATTTGCTGTGCTTTTGCTCGTTCATGACCCACAGCACAAATCTAATCATCCCAGTCACCGTAGCGATAGTTGACGCTAGGTGACTGGGATGCGGGATGATAGTACGCTGCCTTATCTTAATCCAGAAAAGTCACCACACCAGAATCCATATCATATACAGCCCCTACGATTTTAATTTCGCCATTGGCTTCCATCTCGTTGAGTATTGGGCTATTTGTTCTGATTTGCTCAATGGTGTTTTGTACGTTACTCTCACAAACTAGGTGTACGAACTCTTCATTCTCAGAAGAACGCTCGCCATCATAGTTTACTTTCTCTACCGCTGGGCGTATTTTACTAAGCATGGCTGTTATATTGCCAAGTTTCACATCGTCGATTGCTGCTTTTACTGCTCCGCAGTATTCGTGACCAAGCACGAGAATAACTTTAGCACCTGCTACTTTACAGCCAAACTCCATACTTCCTAATAAATCTTCGTTGACGAAATTACCGGCCACTCGACCCACGAATAGAGGATATGTGAGCCAATTTTGTACGCGCACGCACGCTGTGCGCGCGCAA
>DAINNZ010000033.1:0-28664 GCA_036735605.1 Lewinella sp.
CTTCAGCGTCCTCCTTGCGAAGCGTGCTTGTCAAGATGTGTAGAAACCGTAGCCCGAAGGGATGCGCCCAAAAAAAACAGATGCATGTTTACGTTGGCTGATAGCAAAATAATTTTTACCTTCGCTTCGATTTGCATTTGTTGCCGCACATAATCGTAGTATTTTTGAGTATCTGGGATCGACTTTTTGGTTTGGATAAAGCACCGCAGCCCACAGAAGGCGAACTGCGGCGCTTCGGTCGTTATTCTGATGCCTACAAGGAAAAAGCCAAATACGCTGCATGGGATACCGCCTTAGAAACCTTCGAGGAAGGGGAATACGCCCAGGCCTTCCATGCTTTTTTTGAGTATCTGCGGGATGAAGCGGAGGATAATGTACGCTGGGAACAAAAAGAGGAAGGGATTTATTTTGAGCTCTATCAAGGGAGCAAACGCATTTCCGGTATGGTAGATGCGCAGCGCTTTCGGGCAGAAGCCAAGATTGCCCGCTTAGGAGCTGCCTCTGCGGAGATGCTACAACAGCTAACGGCCATGAACTATGAGCTGAAGTATAGCCGCTTTGCGATAGATACCGATCGCTGTCTCTGTATCATTTTTGATAGCCAAGTAGTGGATGCTTCGCCTCACAAACTGTATCAAGGACTCAAAGAAATAGCTTTAAAGGCCGATAAGCAAGACGATTTGCTGCTGGGGGAATATCGCGAGTTGCTGCCCGTGGAAATCAATCATCTACACCAGCTCAGTAGCCAAGAAAAGGAATGTAAGCTCGCTTTTTTGCAGCGAAAAATCAATAATGAACTTACCTATTTCGCTAGCAACCACTGTAATCCGGAGGAACACCCCGGTGCCATTGCCTATCTGCTGCTCGACCTGATCTACAAATTAGACTACCTCCTAACGCCTGAGGGCCGCACCATGGAAGCCTTGGAGCGGATGCACCGTATGTACTTTGCTAAAGAGGAAAAACAGCCTGTTACGTATAAGAACCTACGCCTTATAGGTGAGCTGCAAGAACTACTCAACTATGCCCCACAACATTTTGAGAAAGAGTTGTATCACGGTAAATCTACCTTTGGCCTTACCTTGCCCGTGAACCACGACCGGGTGAAATACCTCATCGCAGGTGAACTGCGCAATATGGACTGGTACCAAGATAATGGCTATAGCCGCGTCGCCCTAGCCGTGCCGGGCTACATCGTGGGCTATTGCTTGTTTAATTTCGCCGTACTACCGCCCTTGCGGGAACTGTTCCACCTCTACTACCGAGTGCGAGAAAACACCTATTTCAAACAGCTTGGAAACCAGCAAGACCTACTCGATCCGGATGGCCGCCCAGCCGCCCGCCCCATTCGATATGCCATTGAAGAAATTGTGGATCGCTACAAACGCCACTACCCTAAACTACGGCCCAAAATGGCCAATTTATACTTCGACAACCTCATCAATTTCAGTCGCTCCTATCTCACGATGATCCACGATTTAGAGCTGACCAAACTATAAAACCACAGGTGTTTTGCCAGATTTTTATACCATACTGACGGAGGGCGGCAGCGGTGAATTTAGGGACAAAGGCAGTAAGTTTATAGGCTTTGCCCACCCCGTCCAATCGGCAGCTGCCGCTTTAGAATGGGTAGCGCAGCATAAGAAAGAGCACCTCAAGGCTCGGCATTGGTGCTATGCCTATCGGCTAGGTAGCGACCAAAACAACTTCCGAACCAACGACGATGGCGAGCCCAGCAGCACCGCCGGTAAACCCATTCTAGGACAAATCGACAAACTCGGCCTCAGCGATACTTTAGTGGTAGTAGTGCGCTATTTTGGCGGCGTTAAATTGGGCACCTCCGGCCTCATCCATGCCTACCGAACCGCTGCTGCATTGGCCTTGGAGGGCGCCACCCTAGGCCAGCGCCCTCTCATTAACCGGCTGCGCTTGCATTTCACCTACGAACTGATGGGCAAGGTGCTACAAGCACTAGCAGCCCTACAACTACAGATGGAAGCAGCCCTGTTTGAAGCAGCCCCCCAACTAGATATTGTAGTGCCTCGGTCGCAAACAACCGCCACGCAACAACAGCTATTAGCGCAAATTGGTGGCGTTTATTTGGAAGAAGTAACCACCGACTTTGAAGTACCCGGGCTGCGTATCGAGTGGTTAGCGGTGTAATCAACTTGTTCGTAATCCGCGAACGATATTTCAAATTAGCCCTACCTTAAAAAAAATTGCTCCCACCATGCCCAATCCAGTCGGCTTTTGCTCGGCTTACTCGCTTGCCACTTGTTTTAAGTACTCGGACAAAATTAATTACACCTTTTCACTCGGCATCTTTTGCTCCCAGCATAGGTCCGACTACTTACCCGAGTCGCTTATCGGCTGGCAAGGGCCCCCTAGCCTCTTGCGCTACATAGCTACACTTGCCCCTGCCCTGCGGGCAAAATTGAAAATTAAAAATTGGAAATTAAATTTTTCGCGGCTGCCGCTTCGCTCGCGGGGGCAAAACTTGGTTTTGTAGCGCAAAAGTAGCTTATCAGGTAGGCTGCTAAAAAATGATCTTGCAACTAGCGCAACACCAATTTGCCGCTTTGCTGCCCCAAGTTAGTCCGTAACCGATAGCTATACCAGCCCCTGCCTAGCCCCTCTAGTGCGATGGGAAAGCGGTGGGGGGTCGTTGCGGTGGTAGCATTCACGGGCCCAAGAGAACGGCGCAGCACCTCACGACCTAAGGCATCAAAGAGGGAAAAATCAGCTATTAGAACGCTTTGATCGAACGAGAGATCGAGCCATACAAAGCTACTAGCCGGATTGGGAAAGAGCTGAAAATTGCCAACAGCAACGAAATCATCTTGGCTGCTAATAGGCCCTGCTGCTACAATAGCCCCCATGAAAAACTCTAGGTTAAGATTCCAACCGTCTTCTTCATTAATGGCGTGCCACGTGTCATCTTCCCAACGCTCCCAAGCATTAAAACCATCGCCACAATTGTAATTAGTGGACCAAAGGCCAATATTTCCAGTCTCCACTTCATAAACGTCCCTAAAGTCGATGGCTATGAAAAATGCAGGACTATTCATAGTCACAGCTTGCGGGAAGGTAAAAACGGTGGGTAAAAATTCGTTATCACTCAAGGCAATCTGCTGCACCACTAGCGCTTGACTAGTAGCTAACAAGTTGCCGGGGCCGCCGGTGATGGCATCCACAGCATACAGTTTGGCGTAGAGTTGGCGCTGACTGATTTGTGCATCATAGGCAGCAAAATAGGCCACCCCGCCTAGTATGTCGTAGGAGGCTAGCTCGTCGTAATACATAAATTGTGCCTTCTCTCGGTCTAGCAAATCGTTGGTGCCTGCCAAATAGCCGCCATCATCGGCGAGGATGGTGTAAAGCGTATCGGCACATTCTTCAAAGAAAATACCAGGTAAGAGCGTATCTGCCGACATCGACTTCTCGGCTTTTGCACCTTGCTTTACCGAATAAAGGCGACTTTCACCTATTTGTGCAGAACGCTGCGCTACAAGGCCAGCCAACGAGCAAAAAAACAGTAAAGGAAGTAGTATTCTTTTCATAACTAAGCAATTTATGCTGCTAAAGTAGCGGCTTCATGCTACTGGAATACTACTTCCTTCCTACTTTAATATTTGTTTAACCCTGCTTAAGAAAAGATTAAGAAAGGGAAAACTTGGCTATTTGAACAAAAGAAAAACAGGCCGCTCTCCCTACGCCGGTTTTTTAGCCATTAAAATTTTTAGCCATTAAAATACAGGTAAGCAACTAAAATCAACGCTACTACTAGTATCGAAACAACAAGGTCTATCCGATTGTAGGTAGCCACCGTCGCAGCTTTTTGTTCTTTAGTAACCGTTCCAATAGCCAGCCCACGGATACGCTCGTAATCAGGCTGAGCGGTTGCATAACTAACGGCATACATCACGACTAATGCTACCAATAGAATCAATATGCTATAATATTGAAAGAACATATTATTGATGATCCAGAAGAAGGAGCCTTCGGAATAGGAAAAGTTTTCTGCCAGCATCACGGGCGTATCAATCGCTAAGCGGAAGAGACCTAAGACAAAACCAACCAATAAAGCAGCTAATGCGCCTTGAGCATTCAAGCGTTTGTTGAATATACCGAAGAAGAAAACTACGAAAATGGGGGGTGCCAGATAGCCTTGTACACTCTGTAAATAATCATACAAGCCTCGGCTACCTTGGATAACGGGAATCCAAAGAAGGCCAATCACAACCATAACCGCCGTTGCCACCCTACCTACTCTTACGAGTTGCTTTTCGGAAGCCTTTGGGCGAAATTTGGTGTATAAGTCCATCGTAAACAAAGTAGAAGATGCGTTAAACACCCCTGCTAAAGAACTCATAAGAGCCGCTAAAAGGCCCGCTACTACGATGCCTCGAATGCCTGCGGGCAGCACTTTTGCCACCAGTAGTGGAAAGACCTGCTGAGCATTGGCGTTAATAATTTGTCCGTTGGCATCTAATAAGGCTGTACTAAGCGCTTCCATTTTCCCGCTACTCGCTAAAGCAAACGTAATGATACCGGGAATGATAAAGATAAAAACAGGTAGCAACTTCAGGAAAGCAGCCGCGATGGTGCCTCGTCTAGCTTCTGCCAAACTTTCAGCGCCGAGCATTCTTTGCACGATGTACTGATCGGTACACCAATACCATAAGCCGATGATGGGTGCACAAAAGAGCATGCCTAGCCAAGGATAGTTGCTATTGAAATACCAGGCCATCTGCGTCTCGGTTTTCACGGGCAACCAAGTGCCTTCGATGCCCGCGGGCACGAGTGGCTTCCAAAGATTGAACATTTCGGAGCCAGCAATCCGCCGAAGTTCCGACCAGCCACCAAGCGCATCTAAACCGTAATAAGTAACTAACAAAGAGCCAATAATAAGAATTACCGTTTGGATGGCTTCGGTATAGGCCACTGCCTTTAAGCCACCCACTAAGGTATAGAAGCCCGTGAGAACGATCATTAAAATCGAACCTACCCAGAAACTATCCAAACCCATGAAATTCAGTTCGGGCAACAAAACGCCAAATACGATGCCGCCAGCAAAAATACCCACTGCCACCTTCGTCAGTACATAGGCAAAGAGCGAGATCAGTGAAAGCACCCAGCGCGAGGCCGCAGAGAAACGCTTCTCTAGGAACTCGGGCATGGTATAAATCTTAGAGCGCATATAAAAAGGCGCTAAAAACCAGCCTAATACTAGCAAACACCAAGCGTGCAGCTCGTAGTGAGCCATCGCCACTCCGTCTGTTGCTCCCGATCCGGCCAGGCCAACAATGTGCTCAGAACCAATATTCGAAGCAAAGATGGAAGTGCCCACCACAAACCAGCCAAGATTTCGGCCAGCTAGAAAATAATCATCGGAGGTATTATTTTTCTGCCTTATTACCCAAGCTGCAATACCTAGGATGAGGATGAAATAGAGGGCAATAAATACCCAATCAATAGTAGCTAAAACCGACATAGCAGCTTATTTAGTAGTAGTGAAAGTAAAGGTGGTAGTGCTGTGGTAAATCTGGCCAGGCAGCAGCAACACCGAAGGAAATTCAGGGCGATTAGGCGAATCTGGGTAGTGCTGTGTTTCCAAACAAAAGCCGCTGCGATGCAGGTAGGTACCTCCCGAGGGCCTAGGTAAAGTGCCGTCTAAAAAATTACCGCTGTAGAACTGAATACCCGGCTCGTCGGAGGTGATCACCAATTTTCTGCCAGAGGCAGGATGAACAGCCGTGGCTACTAGCCGCAGCCCTTCGGTATTGGGCAGTACCCAACAGTGATCATAGCCTTTACCACGTGCTAGTTGCTCGTTGGTAACAGTAATATCTTGGCCGATTGCCTTAGGGGTATTAAAATCGAAAGGGGTATCGGCTACGGGAGCCATTTCACCGGTTGGAATCAGCGTAGCATCTACGGGTAGATAGTAAGCGGCAGGGATACGCAGCTCATGGTCTTCAATGGACTGAGAAAAATCAGCAGATAGGTTGAAATAGGTGTGCTGTGTGAGGTTCACAATAGTGGGCTGATCGGTTCGGGCTTCGTAATCTACTACTAAAGCGTTGTCGGTCGTTAGTGTGTAGCTTACGGTCGTTTGTAGGTTACCGGGGTAGCCACCTTCCCCGTCTTTGCTTAGATAGCTAAGGCGTAGCGTGGCACCTTTCTCGGTGATGGTGTCTTTGGCTGTCCAGACTACTTTATCGAAGCCTTGTTCGCCTCCGTGCAGGTGATTGGAGCCATCGTTCGTTTCGAGCTGGTAGGTCTGTTGATCGATTGCGAATTGGCCTTTGGCAATTCGGTTGCCATAGCGCCCGATCAGTGCCCCGAAGTAGGGATTGGGTGCCAAGTAGTGAGCTAGTGAATCGAAGCCCAAGACAACATTTTCCATTTTACCGGCTCGGTCGGCTGCTGTCCAACGGGTAATAATTCCGCCATAAGTAATGATTTCAACGATAGTACCTTGGCGGTTGGCCAGTTGGTATTTTTCAATTTTTTCTCCCTTAGCCGTACTCCCAAAATTGTTTTTTTGGATGGTAAAGGCGGCTGGTTGAGCTAGCGCAGCTTCGGTAGTAGGCGCTGACTCGCAGGCCCAGAAAATGATGGCTACAAACAGTGCCATGGCGATCGGTAAAAAGTTTTTCATTTGCGTATGGTTAAATATTTCGGCTGCCATCTAAGAACGCATTAGGCAGCGGGAGGCGGAGCCAATCCCTCTCCCGCTGCCTACATTTGCTTAAAGACCGTGTTTGAAGAGGTGGTAGTAGGCTTCGTTGGCATGGATAGTGTCTTTAAATTCACGTAGCCGTGTTTGTGCATCAATCACGAGTAGCTCAATACCGGCCATTTCTGCGAAATCTTCCATAAAGCTCGTTGTGATGGCTTGCGTATAAACTGTATGATGCGCACCCCCTGCTAGCATCCAAGCGGAAGCAGCAATATCTAGGCTAGGCTTCGCATCCCACAGCACGCGAGCAACGGGTAGTTTAGGCAGTTGCTCCAAAGGCAATACGGCCTCCACTTCGTTCACGATCAAGCGGAAACGGTTGCCCATATCTACTAAGGAAACGTTGATAGCAGGCCCTACTTGGCTATCGAATACCAAGCGCACTGGGTCTTCCTTGCCACCGATACCCAAAGGATGCACTTCGCAACTAGGCTGCTGAGCCGCAATACTGGGGCAAATTTCTAGCATGTGCGCTCCCAGCACCAGCGATTTTTCATCCGTAAAATGATAGGTGTAGTCTTCCATAAAGGAAGTGCCCTTGTCCATGCCACGGGCCATCACTTTTATGGCTCTGAGGAGAGCCGCTGTTTTCCAGTCGCCTTCAGCACCGAAGCCATAGCCATCGGCCATCAGCCGCTGGGTGGCGATGCCTGGTAGCTGCCTAAAACCACCTAAATTTTCAAAAGTATTGGTAAAAGCACCAAAACCGCCCTCTTGTAGAAAAGCGCGTAACCCAAGTTCTATACGCGCAGCCTCTACGAGAGAGGCGCGCTGTTGCCCCCTTGCCTGAAGCGCAGCACTCAGCTGATAAGAGGTTGTATATTCCTCCATAAGCTGGGAAATTTCCGCATCCTTTACGGCATGGAGGTAAGCTTCCACATCAGAAGGGCCGTAGCCGTTTACAGAAAAACCAAATTGTAACTGCGCCTGCACTTTGTCTCCTTCCGTTACTGCTACCTCGCGCATATTATCGCCAATGCGAGCCACTTTCAGCTGTTGCAGTTCGTTCCAACCTAAAGCGACCCTCGACCAATCGTTGAGTTGTTGTTGAAAGGAAGGACTTTTCCAATGGCCGACAATAATCTTCCGGTTTTTGCGCATTCTGGAAAGAATGAACCCAAACTCTCGGTCGCCGTGAGCGGATTGGTTGAGGTTCATAAAATCCATATCAATACTTGCCCAAGGAATGGCTGCATTGTATTGTGTATGTAGGTGACAAAGTGGCTTATTCAGGTTCGATAAGCCCTTGATCCACATTTTAGCAGGGGAGAAAGTATGCATCCAAGTGACCACTCCGATACAATTTTCGTCGGCATTGGCAGCTAAACAGAGCTGCGTGATAGCCTCTGGGGTGGTTAGCAATGGCTTTTGTTCAATACTTACCATACCTGTTTGCGCGGTATTCCAATAGGTCGTCATCTCCCTACTATGCCTTTCTACTGCTTGTAGTGTGGCCTCTCCGTACAAGTGCTGGCTACCGGTTAGGAACCATATTTTTTGTTTATTCATGAAAGGAAAATTTAAATTGTAGCACAGTCTAGTGGTCTGTCAAAGCTAAAAATTCGCTAACGCTCAACCTGAATAGTAACGCTTGACAGACCACTAGTTTACTGCCCATAGTAGGCGTTCTTGCCATGTTTTCGCTCGTAATGTTTTTGGATTAAAGCATCTTTCATTCGGGAGGCTTGCGGGTTAATTTGTAAAGTCAAATAGGCCATCTCTGCAACAGCTTCTAATATTTTACTGTTATAAACCGCTTTTGCGGCTGTTTCGCCCCAGCAAAAAGGCCCATGCTTGCCTACTAATACCATAGGAACCTCGGCATAATCCAGTGCCCTCTCGCGGAAGCAATCCACGATTTGGATACCTGTATTGTGTTCGTAATCGCCTGCAATGAGATGATCTTCCATGGGCGGGGCACAAGGAATATCAGCGGTCAGGTGATCAGCATGCGTGGTACCTAATATGGGAATATCGCGCTGCGCTTGTGCCCAAGCAACTGAAAAAGTAGCATGGGTGTGTGCTACCCCTCCGATTTTTCCCCAGTGCTTGTAGAGATAAGCATGTGTTTTTGTATCAGATGAAGGCCGCTTATTGCCTTCTACCACTTGGTTGTCGTAATCTACTATCACGATGTCTTCGGGCAGCAGCTGTTCGTAGGGTACACCGCTGGGTTTAATGGCAAAAACGGCCGCCCCCCGATCCACAGCACTCACGTTCCCGAAGGTGTAGATCACCAAACCGAGTTCGTTGAGTGCCTTATTCGCTTCGTAGCACTCTTCTTGAAGGGTTTTGAATTTTTTCATAGAATGCTGTCTTTCGACTGTTTGTGACTAATAGCTTCAACAAAAGTGCTCAATTCATCGTAATGCTGCATCTGAGCAGCCAGCGCTACTACCTGATCTTCTTGGGGCGTATAGGTAGCTTCGTAGGCGCTAGCCATGGTTGCTGCTGCGGCGGCTAAGGACGGATAGATACCCGCCGCTACGGCTGCATACATAGCAGCACCTAGCGCGGGTGCATAATCGGAAGCAGCGATCACGATGGGGCGGTTCAATACATTCGCCAGTGTTTGCATAATAAAAGGCGATTTACGTGCCACCCCACCAATACCGATTACCTCATGGATGGAGATACCTTCTTCTTCAAAGCGATCCACAATTTTCTTAGAGCCGAAGCAAATAGCTTGCACGAGTGCCTTGAATATATGCGGCGCTTGGGTGCCCAAGGATAAATTCATCATGGCACTTTTGAGCGACTGATCCGCATCCGGTGTTCGGCGGCCATTGATCCAGTCTAGTGCTGTCGGGATGCTTTCCGATAGCGGAAGAGCTGCTGCTGCTTGGGTGAGCTGCGCAATCAACTGTTGCTCCATTTCCTGCCCTAGCTGCGCTTTCTGCGCCTCGGTTAAATGCGCTGAGTGCATTAGCAGCTTTTGAACCGGCCACAGCAGTAAATCTTTAAACCAAGCCAATACATCCCCGAAAGCGGACTGCCCTGCCTCTAAACCAACGAAGCCAGGCAGCACAGAACCATCTACTTGTCCGCAGATACCCCGAATGGTCTTCGATTGCACAACGGAAGGTGGTGCTACGATGATATCGCAAGTAGAAGTGCCCATCACACGCACCAAACTATTTTCGCGAATACCCACGCCAACAGCTCCGGCATGCGCATCAAAAGTGCCCACAGCTACCACCGTATCGGTACTCAGACCAAGCTTATCTGCCCATTCTTGACTTAAATGCCCCGCCACCTGATCAGAAGTGTAGGTGGCTTCATACAAGCGAGCACGCAATGCCGCTAGGTAGGGATCTAACTGGCCTAAAAATTCCGCTGCCGGTAGCCCATTCCAGGATTCATGCCACATGGCCTTATGCCCAGCGGCACAGCGGCTGCGCTTGAGCTGTGATAGCTCTTTATTACCAATCAGGAGATGGGTCATCCAGTCGCAATGCTCCAACCAAGAATAAGCTGCCTCCCTGACCTTAGGGTCTTGGCGGATAACATGTAGAATCTTCGCCCAGAACCATTCTGAAGAATAAATGCCCCCCTCGTAGCGAGTAAAGTCTTCGCCGCCCCAGTTGGCAGCTAAGGCATTAATTTCATCGGCCTCTTGGATAGCCGTGTGATCTTTCCAAAGTACCAGCATGGCATTGGGGTTCTCGGCAAAAGCAGGGAGAAGTGCTAGGGGCGTACCTTCCGCCGTAACAGGAAGGGGCGATGAACCCGTTGTGTCTATACAGATTCCTTTTATCGCAGCTGCACTTATGCCGGAGCTGGCTACCACCGTTCGGATCGTCTGTTCCAAGCCTTCGATATGATCGAGGGGGTGCTGGCGGAACTGATTTTTGCCAGCTTGGCAATACTTGCCAGCTTTCCACCTCGCGTACCAATGTACACTAGAGGCCACTTCTTCCCCCTTGATAGCGTTGATAAGCACCGCCCTGACCGAGTCGGAGCCATAGTCTAAGCCAATTACATATTTTTCCATTGCTATTTTATTTTCCCCGTAGCTCGGGTTGTTAGACTGGCTGCGCTCGCTCCACACTTGCGCAACAAAGCAACCCTTGCCCCTGCACGGCGTGCCCTAATCCGAACGAACAAGTCCAACTAACAAGGGTTTGGGTACTTGCCTAAACAAGCCCCAAACTACCCATGTTGTGTATGAAAATCTTGTTTGTTAAGTGCCCTATTTTACTCCTTCTAAAACTAGCACAGAAAAAGGCGGAAGGCTTACACTAAGCTTAGCTCGTTTAAAAGTGAAGTCTTTAAATGAAACGGGTTGTACCCGATTTGGCTGCTCAAAAGTGTTATGATCCTGTAATTTAGCGGAACTTAGCAGCTCTGCCGTCAGGGATGTAATCCCTAGTGCATCTAGGTCTAAATCCAAGTCAAAAGCCTTAGTAGCATGGATATTCACCAAGGAAAGATGCGTCAAGCCCGCCTCATTCTGAGAAGCAGAAACAGAGATAGCCGGCAAAGTATCCTGCCCATGCACATAAGAAGGAGAAGCAAACGCAATCGGAATCAGCTTCGCATCATGATGAACGTTATACATGCGCATCACATGGAAAGTAGGCGTGCGAATAATTTTTTCTTCATCCGTGAGTATTACGGCTTGTAGTACGTTGACCGCTTGGGCAATATTAGCCATTTTGACCCGATCGGCATGGTTGTTGAAAATATTGAGCGTCATGGCCGTAAGCACGGCATCTCGCATCGTATTTTGCTGGTACAAGAAAGCACCATTCGTTCCTAGTTCCACCTCGTACCAAGCCCCCCACTCATCTACGAAAAGATCTACTTTTTTTTCAGGGTCATACTTGTCCATGATCGCCGTATGTTTCTGGATAATTTCCTCCATATCCCAAGCCCGGCTCATGGTGGTGAAATACATCTCCTCTGAAAAGTCGGTCGCGCTGCCTTTGGCACTCCAATCTATAACAGAGTAATGGTGAACCGCAATGGCCTCCACCAAACTTTTGGGGATATTTTTCATCAATACCTCCGTCCAGTTATAATCGTTACCACTTGCGCCGGAGGCAATTCTAACTAGGCCATCGTCATTCCCCCAATTCGTAGCAAAAGTGGCAAACTTCCGGTATTCATCCACATAATACTCTGGGCGCATATTACCGCCACAACCCCATGCTTCATTCCCTACGCCCCAGAATTTCACTTTCCAAGGTTCTTCGCGGCCGTTGGCTTTCCGTAGATCGGGCATAGGGCTCGTGCCCGCTGGATGCGTGGTGTATTTGATCCAATCCGACATTTCCTGTGGGCTGCCGCTCCCCACATTCGCCGAAATATAAGGCTCCGTTCCCAATAGCTCGCACATATTCAGGAAATCATGCGTGCCGAAACTATTATCCTCCTTCACATTGCCCCACCAGACGTTGAGCAAAGAAGGGCGGTTCTCCTTAGGGCCGATGCCATCCATCCAGTGGTAAGTATCCGCAAAGCAACCGCCCGGCCAGCGAAGGTTGGGTATTTTCAACTCCTTAAGCGCAGCCACTATATCGTTCCTGACGCCTTCGGTGTTGGGAATAGGGCTGTTTTCACCTACATAGAAGCCGTCGTAGATACAACGACCTAAATGCTCCGCAAAGTGGCCGTAAATATGCCGACTAATGACAGGGCTATCCTCTGTGGCCTTAACTTGTATGCTAACCCGCTGCGCACTAGCGCTTAAGACTAACAGCAGGCATGAAAAACTTAATACGAATGCTTTCATCGTTATTTGATTTAGTGAAACCTTATTTACAGACACCTTCCTCCTACCTTTGAAAAAACACGACATAGGGCTAAACCCCTGCTCCCTGAGATAAGTGTTCTATTTACACTTGCAAATGTACTCAACTTTACTGTACTGACAAATTTTTTCTTTATTAATTTACAAAGAATAAGTATTCATCGATTTTGCTTTTCAAGAAATATAATGCTGTTCTTACAAAAGATGCCAAGATGCTTTGCCGCACGGAAAAACACCAGCAAGTCTTCTGTTATCTCCGAAAAAACACGCCTAGCTGCGCGCAAAACCAAAATTAAAAATCGTGCGACATAGCCCTATCCTCAAGATGTATGCTTAACATTGTGCTACTTTTAGCAGACGCAGCCAACGAATCGGCTCATTCCGTTCCCATAACAAACAACATGATCCATTCTTACCGTACCGAAGATAAAGTTTTACTAGCCGTCGATTGTATCATCTTTGGCTTTGATGGAGAAGTCTTGAAAATTCTCCTTATCAAAAGGGATTTTGAACCCGAGAAAGGCAAATGGTCTTTAGTAGGCGGCTTCTTGAAACAAGATGAAAACCTCGAAAACGCCGCCGTCAGGATATTAAAGCACTATACCAGCTTAGATGATATTTATATGGAACAAGTGGCCACTTTTAGTGAAGTCAATCGAGACCCTGCTGAGCGAACGATCTCTACGGCCTACTACGCCTTGATCAACATCAAAGACCATAACGATCGCCTCAATAGGCAATACTCAGCCGATTGGTTCAACGTTACCCAGCCTCCACACCTGATTTTCGACCACTTCGAAATGGTTAGCCGCGCCATTGAACAGCTGCGCCACCGTGCCTCTACCCAACCAATCGGTTTTGAGCTGTTGCCCGAGAAATTTACCATGCGCCAACTGCAAAACCTCTACGAAGCTATTTGGAACCAAAAAATCGATAAACGCAATTTTATTACCAGAATCCGCAGCCTCGGTATGCTGCTGAAGCTTGAGGAAAAAGATAAAACCTCCTCCCGCAAAGGCTCCTTTTTATACCGATTCGATACCCAAGAAAAAGACCGCGCCTTCTTGTTAAAGTTCTAGCGTTGTACACAAGCTATAGCCATTTTTCATGGCCAAAGGCAGGGGCAAGGGCTATTTTGTAGCGCAAGAGTGATCCATTTACTAGGGCATCTTATCAATCCATTGCACGCACAAAGAGCTCGATATATCCGGCCTAATACAAGCGTTTCCTGTCTTTTTGCACCAAGCCTTCTACTGCCTCAAATATGCGCTCGGGCTTCTGAGGCCGCCAATTGAGCGCCGAAAAAACACCGCCCAAATAGAGGTAATTGTCTAAGCGAATACTCTTCATCTCCTCGCAAACGTGTTCCAACGCATTGAGCAAAACGATCCACCCCTCGCTACCGCCCTCAATGTCTTCAAACCACTCCTCGTAGTAGCTATCATCGTCGGCATGATAATTCAGCACCTGCTCCGTAATGAGTATGAAATACCGCACCCCCGCTTCGATCAGCGTATCCAACACTTCGCGCTTTAGGTGCATTACATCGTTATGCAGCGCGTCATTCCACTCACCAATCATCTCAAGGATGGCATAAGCTGCTTTGTAATCGACAAAAAGAATTTTCAAATAGAGTGTTTCCGACCCAAAATCGTCCCACTGTGGATGTAAAAGGTAGTTATATACTTGGTTGTGAAAACCAAATTCATCGTATTCCCTCCCATAAAAAGGGCTACGGCGGTCTTGCTCGCTCTTATAGCGGTCTCGCCAGTGATAATGTGGCTCTATGTCGTGCATTTGTGTAGCTATTTCTTAGTTTTAGCCGCCCGCACCATGGCTTTTACGTCTTCCCGAAGCTGCACGGCATCGTAGAGGATGCCGTCTTTAATCGTATAACGTACCCCACCGGCACGGACGATCTGATTGTCTTCCGTCAGGCGTATAACACCCGTGCCGTATAATGTTTTGAGATCCGCTAAAGGATTTTCTTCCACCAACACTAAGTCCGCTAATTTACCTACTTCTACCGTGCCTATTTCCGCCTCCATACCCAAGGCTTCTGCACCGCTTAGGCTAGCTGCTCGAATTACCTCCAAGGGGTGAAACCCTGCCTCTCGCAGCAGTTCTAGCTCTCGGATAAAGCCAAATCCATATACTTGATATATATACCCGCTATCCGATCCGGCGGTAACACGGCCGCCTCGGTTTTTGTATTCGTTCACGAAGGTCATCCAGAGACGGTAGTTTTCTTTCCAATCTACTTCTTGCTCCGTTCCCCAAGCATGCCAATAACTACCGTGGCTAATACGGCTAGGTTGGAAGAAAGTCCATAAGCTTGGCATCGTATATTCCTCGTGCCACTCAGCTGTGCGCGCGCGCATCACATCGCGGTTCGCATCGTAGATATTAAAAGTAGGGTTGATCGTGAAATCGAGTGCCAATAGGCTATCCATCACGGCATTCCAGTGAGGCGAATAAGGAGCTGCAGCCTGCCGCCACAACTTACCCGCCTCGGCGAAGCGGTGCTGCTCGTTGTTGTAGTTATAATCTACGGGGTAATCTTGTACGCGCCGATCCATGAAAAGGGCTTCTGGCAAGCCATACCAATGCTCCATACTGGTTAGGCCGGCCTGCGCAGAGTTCAACACATTCCAACGCCCCACGTCTAACTGTGCATGATGACAAGCAGAGCCTAAACCAATAGCCTTATTTAATCGTAAGGCAGCTTCCATAAAGGCTGGGCGCGCACCAAAGAATTTGATGCCATCGCTTCCTTTTGCTTTATTAGCTCTCACCCAATCTTCCACTTCTTCCACGCTTTTGAAGGCTTCTTCTCGGCCTTGTCCAAAGCCTGTGTAGGCCACGATGCGCGGTGCTGCAATCTGGTTGGCCGCTGAGCGTTTTTTATGCGTCAGTACCCAGTCTAAACCATTAAAACTGCCCGGCTCTCGGATGGTCGTGATGCCATGCCCGAGCCATAGCTTGAAAACATAATCCGCATAAGCTCCCTGGGCACGGCCGCCTATATGGCCGTGCATATCCACAAAGCCTGGCAGCAAATACATCCCCTCGGCATCCAATTCCTGCCCGCCGGGCTTCAGGATTGGCCGGTCTTTCGCATCTATCGGCACACCCGGATAGCCAACGCTGGTAATCGCTACGATTCGGTTGTTCTCAACCACCACATCCATAGGCCCTTGCGGAGGGGCATTATTACCTCTTATGACCGTGACTCCGCGAATAATGAGCTGCGTAAAAGGCCCCGCTCCTTCTCCAGCTTGGCGATCTGTAGCAATAGGATACTGCGCTACTAATAAACTGCCACAAATCCATAAAAAACCTAGTAATATATATGCTCTTTTCATGCTGCAAGATAAGCAGCCACTGACATATAGCCAAGCGAAAAGTAAAAACCAAACAGCCTAATGCGCCAAGCGGTAAGCACTCCGGCCAATTTAATGCGACTTTTCAATCTGGTAGATTTTGCTTTCAGCCTAGACAAAGCCACGACCACCATAGGCAGTTCCACGCCGCGATGCTTAGACATTAGATGCGGCAGAACTGGCCACTTGCCTCACTAGCTCTTCGTAGAAGGAGATTCATCGGGCTGCGATTCCTGAAGATTTTTCAAATTTTCCGCTGCTATCTTTTCCATCGTCTGCTGAATGGACTGCTTGTAAACCGCTTCGAGCATGGTTTTTAAGGAGGCAATTTCGCTCTTCATCTCGGCCTTATCCATCACTGCCTGCCGCTCTAGCTCCCGCAGTCGCTTTTCAAAGTCAGTAACAATTTCCTTGAAACCGTCGATGTTATTCTTCACATCGCGGTCAACATAATCCATCCGAACTTTTATCTCATTGAAACGCTCGTAGATTTCGGCAATCTTCTTTGGCAGATCGGAGAAAAATTTCATTCGCTAGCGGGCATTTTTTTTTCTGAATTGCTCGATCCACTCATCGGTCTGTTCAGCGTGCTGCCGAAGCGAGTCAGTCGTTTGAAAGAAGGTTTTCAAATCGGTAGATAGCTTCTTGGCAAAGTAGGTGATGATATTCATTTGTGCTTCTATTTCCGGCACCTTCGTGGGGACAGTACTACGTTCTAAGGCGGTTTTGGCTTTCATTCTATGGCTGTTTTGTAATCGCTTAGCAAGGTAAGCTCTTTTTTCCCGAAGGCGTTTCTCCCTAGCAAGCTCGGCCTGCTTCGGTAAAACTCTAACAACTGACGGGCTGATAACGGCAGTCGCTATACTTTGATCCACTATTTTCGACTTTGAACGAGGCATATAAATTGATTTGCTATGCACGGCTTGAAAGGTCTATTCGCTCAAGCCTCCCTATCCAACATAGCTGCAAGTTATATAACAAATTCATTGTCAGACTGTTTAACAAAGACCTTTGTGCCTACAAATATAGGAATGTTTTCTTACATCCAAAAATTTCGGGCAAAGAAAAATGGCCGCGTTGGGGATTGCCCTAACCGTCTTGCGCTACCAAGCGAGCCCTTGCCCCTGCCGCTGGCCGTAAATAATCATAAATAATCATAAATAAGGTTATTCCCATTTCGCTGGCACAAAGTGCAGGGGCAAAGGTATTTTTGTTGCACAAGTGCAGCCCTGAGCGGCTCGAAGGCTACTAGCTGTAAAAGCAGAGTTGTTCGGCTCATCTAGCTTCCAACAGCTTTTCAGCCCTACAAAAATTGCGCAAACTAAAAAAAATAAGCTACTTTTGAGCAGTCCTATACCAACCATCCGTATGCCAAAACGACATCTCACACTAGGGGAATATCTCATCGACAACCAAGCAGACTTTGAGTATGCTAGTGGCGAACTAACCCGCCTGCTCAATTCCATCCGCCTAGCGGCCAAGGTAGTAAATTTCGAGATCAACCGCGCTGGGCTGGTGGATATCACCGGCACCGTTGGTAGCACCAATGTACAAGGAGAGGAACAAAAAAAACTGGATATATTCGCCAATGAGGCTTTTATTAACACCCTTACTAACCGCGAAATTGTTTGTGGCATTGTATCCGAAGAAAACGAGCATTTCATTACTATTCCGGGAGCTAACCGACGGCATCAAAACAAATATGTGCTCGTAATGGATCCTTTGGATGGTAGCTCTAACATAGATGTAGCCATCTCCGTAGGCACTATTTTTGGCATTTACCGCCGCATCTCTCCGCTCGGAACGGAGGTGAACCTAGCAGATTTCCTCCAGCCAGGTTACAAAATGGTGGCTGCGGGCTATATCATCTATGGCACCTCTACCATTTTGGTCTATTCCTCCGGCAATGGCGTCAATGGTTTTACGCTCAACCCCGCTATCGGCACCTACTACCTTTCCCATCCCAATATCACCATTCCTGAAACGGGGCGTATCTATTCAGTCAATGAAGGCGGCTATGTCCACTTTCCACAAGGCGTAAAGGATTATATCAAATATTGCCAGAAAGAAGAAGAGGATCGCCCTTACTCCAGCCGCTATATCGGCAGCATGGTGGCCGATATTCACCGAACCTTGCTTCAGGGCGGCATCTATATGTATCCCAAAAGCTCCGAACGAGAGAACGGTAAGCTTCGGTTGCTCTATGAATGTAACCCCATCGCCTTTCTATTGGAACAAGCGGGTGGCATGGCCACCGATGGCCATCGGCGTATCCTTGAGATTGAGCCACAAGAAATTCATCAAAGAGTGCCTTTCTTCGGCGGCAGCCCAGCTATGGTTAAGAAAGCAATGAGCTTTTTATAAATATGACCCAGCTAAACCAGCAGCCTGCTACCATTGCTAGCCTTGGTTATCTCGCCATTCATACACCCATTTGGCTTGAATTTGTTCTAGGTGCTCCTCCGTGCTACCCTCGCGTTTACCTTCAAAATTGGGGATTTCCATGATCCAATCTAGCAGATCGGTGAAACGAATGCGGTATATCTTTCCTTCATTAAAGGTATCGCCAAAGCGATCGTAGAGAGCCATGGCAATATCTTCATGATCGCTCCAATTAATGGGGAAACTATCAAAGTCTTTAAAACTCATAATCTGTTAAATTGAATGGGGGCTTACGCAAAGGACTAGGCAAATGTTCTTAAATAAATTAGTGTTCATGGCCAATGATGCGGCTTTGATCGGGTATTTCTACTTCGATAAAGGCATCCGCAGATTGAATAACACACTGGCAACCCAGGCGGCTTTCGATTCTTGGGTTGATGGCTCGGTCAATGAAGTCTTCTTCCCGATCGCTGATCTCAGGCAAAAAATCCTCCCCTGCGTGAATATAAACATGACAGGTGCTACAAGCACATACCTCCCCACAGTTGTGATTGAGATGAATATCATTATCTTCCGAAACTTCTACTAATTGTAGGCCAGGAAGTACGTTTTCAACAATTTTAGGTGCTATACTGGAGTCTTCGAACGTGAATTTTACCGTTGCCATGAAGTTAATGTCTGCGTTTTGATACGAATTTGAATACTATCGGCATAGGAAAGAAGCAGCACGAAATGCCTAGCGTACTACACCCAATAAAATGAATAGAAGGCTGCTTTAGTTCACTGCCTCTACGGAAGAAATCTCGGGCAATCTGTTCCGAATGGCTTGCTCTAAACCTGCTTTCATAGTCATGTGGCTCATCGAGCAGCCGACGCAAGCCCCTAACCATTTGACCTTCACTACCATATCGTCTGTAATATCCACCAACTCTACATTACCATTATCCACAGCCAAGTGAGGCCGAACATCGTCCAGCGCGCGATCTATTTTTTCGAGTAGGGCTGTTTTTTCGAGGGTGGTCATCATAATCTAGCAGTTTTACGAAAGCAGAATGGGCGCTACCCGAACAAATCGTTGGCTAGCTAAGCATATTTTGAACTATTCTAAACAAAGGAAAGCAAGGGATAGTTGCAAGAAGCCGCTGCTTTTACTCTTCAGCAGCCAAGATACCGTTGATCTCGAATCGGCGCGCCAAATCCATTACAAAGACCACATTTTCCACCGTAGCATTTTTGTCGGGCACAATCAATAAATTATATTCCCTATTTGCTTTTGTGCTTAGATTCTGCTCCAAGAGGGCTTGCTCGATGCGCCGATTATTGAAAAAGAAGCCTGTATCGGTAATGCGCACCTCATCTATTTTCTGGTTGCTGGGCGGCTTTTGGCTGGTAGCTCTACCGGGCAGCTTCAAGTTCAAAGCATTGGGAGCCACAACGGTGGAGGTAAGCATAAAGAAGATCAGCAATAGGAAGATAATGTCGGTTAAAGACGACATGCTGAACTCCGCATTGACTTTAGCTCGCTTTTTAATGGGCATCGCTTAACTATTTGGTTGGGTGGCTATGATGGCTCGCATACGAAGTTTATTAGCCGCTGCGATCACCATTTGAACACGGCTAAAGGGCACGCCTACTTCCGCTACAATCGTAACGGTGGCTTGCTCTTGGTCTTTCACCTGGGCTTTGGCATCCCCCAAGGCTCTGTCAAGCGTTCGTTCTGTGACGGTAACGTTGTTGAGCTTAATCTCCGTTTCTTCGCGCCGCAGCTGTACCGTGATATTGGTAGGTGCCACCGTTTGAGAATCCGACTTGGGCAACTCATAAGGGTTGATCTGCACAAAATTGGAGGTAAGCATGAAGAAAATAAGCAACAAGAAAATAATGTCGGTCAATGACGACATATTAAACTCTGCATTAACTTTACTTCCACGTTTGAGGCCCATAGCGTTGTTTGATGGATGAGGAAAAGGGAGCTACACTTACCAAGCGGCCTACTAGGCCGTTGGTTCTTGGAGCAGATCCATAAACTCAGTAGTGGAACGTTCCATTTGGTACACAACCCTTTCCACACGTGCCACTAGCAGGTTGTAGCCAATAAACGACAAGATGCCGATAAACAAGCCCGCAGCCGTTGTAATCAAGGCTTGGTAAATACCACCGGCTAGTACATCCGGCGTGATGTTTTGTGCTGTTGACATTTCATAGAAGGCCGAGATCATACCCGTTACGGTACCAAAGAAGCCAATCATGGGAGCAGCACCTGAGATGGAAGCAAGCGTTGAAAGCCCCTTCTCTAAACGAAAGACCTCCAGGTTGCCCACGTTTTCAATAGCGGCGTCGATATCGCTAAGGGGTTTGCCAATCCGCTGCAAGCCTTTTTCCACCATCCGAGCCACGGGGCTATCGGTATTTTGGCAGAGGGCTCGGGCCGCGTTTAAGTTACCGGAGCTAACATTCGCTCGGATTTGATTCATAAAATTCTGATCTACCCTGCCTGCATGGCGAATGGTATTGAATCGCTCAAAGAAGATATACAAACCCAAAATGAATAAAAAAGCAAGAATAGCCACAATGACCATCCCGAGCAAACCTGAGCTAGTAAGCACGCTTAGCAGGTTTTGGCTCTTTACTTCTGGGTCTTCGCCAGCTTCTAATTGTACCGTGGCTTGGAAAAATAAGAACAAAACAGATGAAAACATAGTATGTGTTTTGACAGGCAGTTCGCCGATGGTGATTTAGTTCTCTTGCTTCTGTTAACGCCTACTTTTTGCAATAATTGTAGTAAGCTTATTGGAAGGATCGCCCAAAGGTAAATATTTCTAGCTTTTCGTCCTCTATTTGGCTTTCATTTTTATGCCGGGCAGATCATGGCGCGATGCGGTATATCGTCTTCGAGATACTCCTCTCCTACTCCTTCGTAGCCAAGACGACCATAGAAGGGCTGCAAATGCGCCTGAGCGCTAATTTTAATCGCCTGGCGACCAAAGTATTGATACAACTGCGTTGCAGCTTGCCGCATCAATAAATTGCCTAACCCAATGCCCCTAGCTTGTGGCGCCACGATCACTCGCCCGATGCTGGCGTAATCGCTATAAACCACTCCTTTATCAAATAGCCGAGCGTAGGCTAGCAGTTCGCCCCCTTTACCGTAGGCACCTAGGTGATAGGCAGCGGCATCTTTCCCGTCTGCATCTAAATAGGGACAGTTTTGCTCCACCACAAAAACCGCTTGCCGAAGCTGCATAATCGCATAAAGTGCCTCTAGGTCGAGTGCCTGAAAAGCACGGGTATGGAAAGTGAGGTCTGCCAAAGTGAGCATACGAGGCGAGGAAGTATTCATGTTTATTCGACTTGTTCGGTGGGGAGTGGCACTTGCGTGCTTAATAGATCTTCCAAGGTTTCACGCCTTCTAATTAAGCGGTGCTGTCCGTCTTGCAACAGCACCTCTGCTGGGCGGAAGCGACTATTGTAATTGCTCGCCATACTCATGCAGTAAGCCCCCGCATTGTGGATAGCTAGGATGTCTCCCGCTTGTACCGCTCCGAGCGAACGTTCGCTGCCAAAGGTATCCGTTTCACAGATGTAGCCTACCACCTCGTAGGTTTCATCAGAGAGCTGCGGCCGACTAAGATTGGTGATTTCATGGTGCGCATCGTAAAACATCGGCCGAATGAGGTGGTTGAGCCCGCTATCGACCCCAACAAAGGTTTTCGTAATGCCCTGCTTCACTACATTTACCGGTACCAGGAAGATACCAGCTTCACTCACCAGAAACTTCCCTGGCTCCAGCACCAAGGTGAGCGGGCGGCCATAAGAATGGCAAAACTGTCTAAAGCGCTCCCCTACCTGCTGCCCCAACAAAGCCATGTCGGTTGCCGGCCCATCAGTCTTGTAAGCTACCTTGAAACCTGAGCCAATATCGATGAATCGCAAATCTTTAAATGCCGCCGCCGCCCCTAAAAGCGCCTCTAATGCCTCTAAATAGGCTCCCACATCCAGTATGTCAGACCCCGTGTGCATGTGTACCCCCTCCACTTGCAAGCCATAAGTAGCCACCAAGTGCAGCACCGCTGGCAATTGGCGAATACTGATGCCAAATTTTGCATCTTCATGCCCTACACTAATCTTCGCATTACCACCAGCTAAAACGTTGGGATTGAAGCGGATACACACTGGCACTTCCGGATGTTGCTCGCCTAGTAACGCCAGCATAGGAAGATTATCCAAGTTCAAACGAACCCCTTTTTGGATAGCAGCTTCCACCTCCGCAAAACCGACGCAATTAGGCGTGAACATAATTTCCTGCGGCTTAAAACCAGCTAGCAAGGCTAAGTCAACTTCTTGAATAGAAACCGTATCCACCCCACAACCTAGCTGCTTTAGAAAGTGCAAAATATGTAAATTCGTAAGCGCTTTACAAGCATAATGAATCTCAAGTGAAGCCACTGCCGCAAACGATTTCCGCAAAATTGCATGCTGCCGAACCATGATTGCAGTATCATATACATATAGCGGCGCACCATAAGTGGCTAGTAAGTCCTCCGCATTAAATTTGCCCGTTAGTAGGGCGTGTTGTGTTTCCATCCTTGGTTTTTATCGCTTTAGGCATCCCTTCGCCGAAAAGACCTGACAAATGTACACAAGGCTAGCGAACTTTAAAAACACTTGCACTAAAAGGATACACTTGCCCCTGCACGCAGTGCCCGTATTATATGCCCGTATTATATGCCCGTATTGCGTGCCCTTATCGGGAGGGGCTAGCCCATAATCCAAAGGTTCCTCTTTGCCAGTTCATAAGGTTAGGCCTATATCCCGATTATCTTAGTCCTAACAGTTGTACAAATCAAAAAAAGCCCTAACTTGCTGGCTCAAAACCACAAAAAATAACGCATGGCAGCAGCGAATAGTGTAGTAAATAGCGATCGGCTACTCTCTTTGGATGCCTTCCGTGGGCTCACCATCGCGGGGATGATTCTCGTGAACACCCCTGGCACTTGGAGCCATGTCTATGCGCCCTTACGGCATGCCGACTGGCACGGCTGTACACCTACCGACTTAGTGTTTCCCTTCTTTGTTTTCATCGTTGGGGTATCCATGTTTTTTTCCTTGAGCAAATATAATCATCAACTTAGTAGGGATACGGCTTTAAAAATTTTGAAGCGCGCAGCCCTAATTTTCGCCGTGGGGCTTTTCCTCACTTGGTTTCCGTTCTATAATAAGCCGTTGAGTGAGTACCGTATTATGAATGTATTACAGCGTATTGCACTGGCTTACGCTGCGGCAGCTTTTATTGGTATTTTACTACCCTACCGACAGCGCTGGGGAGCCATTGCTGTTATTTTAATAGGCTACTGGGGTAGCATGTGGGCCTTTGGCAGCCTAGACCCCTACACCTTGGAAGGTAATTTTGCTAGGCTCGTGGATCTAGCCTTACTAGGGGAAAAACATCTCTACGGCGGCTTTGGCATCCCCTTCGACCCCGAAGGTTTGTTTCATTCCATCCCAACGGTGGCCACCGCCCTGCTAGGCTATCAAGCAGCTTACCTGGTGAAAAACAGCAGCGACCGAGAGCGCCTAGTGAAAAACTTACTCCTCTGGGGCATTGGCGGTATCTTTTTGGGCTTAGCCTGGAACCTGAGCTTCCCCATTAATAAACCGCTTTGGACGAGCAGTTATGTGGTTTATACCGCTGGCCTAGCAGCAGTAGTGCTGGCTTTTTGTATGCAATATTTTGATCTGTCCGGCGGCCGCCGTGCTAAAACTTTCTTAGAGGTCTTCGGCACGAACGCGCTATTCGCTTATGTCCTTCACGGGCTGCTTTTCAAGATCAGTGCCTATCTCCTTCGCTGGGAAACGACCGATGGCGGCAGCAACCACCCGCTGAATTGGTTTTACCAAAAAGTAGTAGCCGGCCTTTTAGGTGATGGGCCTTTCGCCTCCTTGGTGTTTGCCCTCTTATACGTCTTACTCTGCTGGCTCATCACAAGGGAATTGTACAAGCGCAAGATTTTTATCAAATTATAGTAAGTAAGACCACGCCCCCCCCCGCCTTTCGCAAAGCGTGCGGACAACCCCACCCTAGCGCCTTTAGAAGCGCAGCTACTGCGTCCATTGGCGATCGCTTCGATCGCCCTGTTTAAAGCCTAGACGGACGAGCGGGCACGCTGTGCAGGGGCAAGGCTTTTCTTGGTAGCGCAAGCGTCGCCAAACTAAGCCGATTCCACCCACCTATCGGAATCAAAACGACCTCCTGATCGAGGGCTACTTCTTTTTATCCTTTTCGGCAGACATAAACTATCTTTGTGGCCAACAACCAACAGCAATGCTCAACAAAACAAATATCGATTTAGGCTTATTAATCCTGCGCTTGTGGTTTGGCTTAGAGATGGCGCTGATGCACGGGCTACCGAAGCTACAAAAGCTACTGTCTCCTCAACATAATGAATTTTTCGATTTCTTAGGCATCGGTGGCACAGCAAGTCTTGCGCTGGCCGTCTTGGGAGAACTGGTTTGTGGGCTATTGATCGCACTCGGATTGTTTACGCGCCTGAGCACTATTCCTTACATCATCACAATGCTAGTAGCGGCTTTTATAGTACATGCAGCCGACCCTTGGGGGAAAATGGCGGCTCCTTTGATGTATGTCGTTCCAGCCCTTGTGCTTTTACTTACGGGCCCTGGAAAATATAGCCTCGACGAAAAACTAGCCCGCGCCAAACGCGTTTAGTGTATAAATCACTGCCAAAATGCGTCCACTCCTACTGTTCTTCCTGCTCAGCCTGCTGGCAGCCTGCGTACAAGATCCTAAGCCGCCAGTCGAAGAAGTAGCCGAGATATTACAGCTCAATGGCAAAACCATGGGCACCACCTACAGCGTAAAAATATGGCTAAACCCGAGCCAGCGAGCAGCGGATGCTTCGCGCCTACAAAGCCTGCTCGATAGCGCCATGGTGGCACTTAATGAGGAGGTCTCTAATTGGGAAAAAGGCAGCACCGTAGCGCGCTTTAATGAGAGCGATTCAGGTATTTTCGTAGGGGATGCACCCCACTTTATAGCCAACTTCATCCTTGCTAAGCGCATCTCTTTAGCCACCGGTGGCGCATTTGAGCCTACGATCTTGCCGCTTACCAATTATTGGGGCTTTGGTGCAGGGAAGGAAAGAATAGCCGCTGGCGTCGATACGGCCGAAGTGCTGCGGCGTCTTGCGCTAGTGGATATTACCAAGGTAGAGCTCCGCGATAGTTTCCTACATAAAGCCCAAGCTGATATTCAAATCGATCTAGGGGGCAGTGCTAAAGGCTACGGCGTAGATCTGATGGCTAAGCTGCTAAAAGACCAAGGCTACCAAGATTTTTTAGTCGAAATCGGTGGGGAGATGGTGGCCGCTGGCCGTAAAGGCAGCGGACAATGGATCATCGGCATCAATGTACCCGAAGAAGATGCCTCCTTCAAGGAGGTTGCCAAAGCGATGCCGTTAGAAGATCGCGCTATCGCCACTAGCGGCAATTACCGCAATTATTACAAGCTGGCAGGCACCACCTTTAGCCATACGCTGAATCCTAAAACCGGCTTTCCAGAGCGGAATAGCCTACTGAGTGCCTCCATTTTAGCCCCCGACTGTGCTACGGCAGATGCCTATGCTACGGCCTGTATGGTACTAGGGCCGGAAGCAGCTATGGAACTCATCAAAAACACGCCTGGCCTAGATGGCTACCTACTCGTTCGCACGGAAGCAGGTGGGATGGAAGCTCGCTTTTCCTGGGAGCCTAGCGCCGCCGATTTATAAGTCGAGTGCGTAGGCAATCCCATTCCAGTCAGGTTCTTCAAAAAAGCCCACTTGCTGTAAGCCAATCTTCTCCAACACGCGTCTGCTGCCGCCATTTCCTACGGCTGCATGCCCAATAATACGCTGTAGGCCCAGCTGCTCTTTGCCGTATAACAAGCAAGCCTGAGCCGCTTCGCTGGCATAGCCTTGCCCCCAGTGGGCCTTGTGTAAACGAAACCCAATATCCGCTACGCCTGCTTGTTGCTCTTTAAGGCCACACCAGCCTAAAAAAGCCGCATCTGTTTGCCGAATCATGGCTAAACGACCAAAACCACGCTGGTAAATGGGTAAATAATCTACAAGGAATTGCCGCGCCGCCGCCTCGTCTGCAAAGGGTAAATCCGGCACAAAACGCATCACCGCTGCATCTTGGTTCAAAAGGAATAGTTGTTCTGCATCTGTTAAACGGAAAGGACGCAAATGGAGGCGTCCCGTCGTGAGCAAGATAGGCTGTTGGAGCATCTGTATAAGTGTCTTTACAATAAGTACTCGGACAAAATTAATTATACCTTTTCACTCGGTATCTTTTGTTCCCAGCCAGTGTTAAAAAGCCTCGGCTTGGCACCACTAAGCCTAGGTTTTGCTTCGCAGCTAGTTCGCTACGCGGCTGCCTTCGGCGGTCGTGCTTGCCTCGGCTGAAAGCAAATTGAGAATTTTTCACTTAAACCTTCTTAGCGAGTCATGGTCGAGCAAAAGCCCTCCCCTTACATCAACCCTAGCACCAAATATAAAATAGCCGCTAAGCCACCCGCAATCAAAGCATAGGGAAGCTGCGTTTTTACGTGATCCACATGATCCGTAGCCGATGCCATACTGGAAAGAATCGTCGTATCGCTGATCGGGCTGCAGTGATCGCCAAAAACTCCACCGCCTAGCACCGCTGCAATTGCCATTAACTCATTGGCCTCCAACTGTGCTGCCATCGGCACAGCAATCGGGATCATGATCGCAAAAGTACCCCAACTACTGCCCGTGCTGAAAGCAATAAAGCATGTGACTAAAAACACCAAAAAAGGTACCAAGCCGGCCGATAACCAAGAGGCCGCTATGGAGGCTACATACACCCCTGTTTTCATTTCCTTACACAAAGTTCCAATGGCAAAAGCTAACAACATTAAAATGGCCAAAGGAATTAAACCCGCTATCCCTTTCAAAATCAGATCAATCCCCTCCCGTATCCCAAAGATGCCTTGTAGCTTATAGAAAGACAAGGAAACTAGTAGGCTAATTACCACCGCCACTAGCACAGCCGTGGAGCCACTGCCTAAGCCAATAGCGGTAAAAAGCAGCTCGCCAAAACCTGCCGTAGGCAAACGTTCCAGCGCCACCGCCCAGCCCGTATAGGCCAACATGAAGGGCATACAAAACACCATCACTACGATGGGTAAGATCATGTTAATCGCTCGGGGCTTCACCCCTTCTTTGCTGGCTATATCCGTTAGATCGGTATCCACCATGGGCGTAGCACCTTCATTGAGCAACTGCCCTCCCCGCGCCCGCACCTCCGCAAGCCGCATCGCACCAAAATCTTTTCCCCAAAATATCAGCAGCGGCACTAAACCTAGAGCAAAGATGGCATAAAAATTGTATCTCATCGCCCCTAGCATCGTCGCAAAAGGACTGGCGAAACCCTCGGCTGCTAGGAGCGTCATAATGAAGGCTCCCCAGCCGTTGAAAGGAATCAAAATGGAGCTCGGTGCCGAACTAGAGTCAGCAATATACGCTAGCTTTTCCCGACTGATGCCCATTTTGTCAAATAAAGGCCGGTAAAGCGTGCCTACCGTCAGGACACTTATACTGCTTTCCACGAAGACTAAAGTGCCTGTAAGCCAAGCAAAGAATTGTACTTTTTTACGGCCTCCATCCCCTTGCTCTTGCGCCAAACGCCGACTCACCACTTCGATAAAACCGGCTACCCCTCCCGAGCGCTGCATAAATACGATCAAACCGCCCACCAAAGCACAGAAAAGGATGGTTCGGGTATTGCCATCGTCTTTAAAGACTTCTACCAGCGCCTGTAAGCTTTCCAAAAAGCCGAGCCAAAAATTGCCATTATGCAATAGCACATAACCCAAAAAAATACCAAGCGATAAGGATAAAAACACTTGCCGAGTTAAGATCGCTAAAACGATGGCTAATAAAGGCGGCAGCAAAGATAAAAAGCCCAATTCCATAGGTTGTATTCACTAACTGATGATGCATGGCAAGGAGGAAAAAATCCACAAGAAAACCGCTGTTTTTTCATCCCTATACCGCTAGCCCAATAGGCCAGCCATTGCTCAAAGTTAGTGTAATTTCTTCCTCCTGCAAGTTTCTGAAATAAAAAAGCGCAGTGCTTGGTCTATATTAGAGTTGTTCCTATCGGCGAGACGTACTGTTTGGCACAGTCTTAGTTCCCCACCGCCAGCCGAGCTAGGTCTTGTCGAAGCGGATACACTACTGCTGTTCCAGTCGTCTTGCGCCTTGAAAAGCCCTTGCCCCTGCACTTGTGCCCGCCTACCCGTACTTGCCCGTACTGGGCTGCCCGTGCTGGGCTGCCCGTGCTGGGCTGCCCGTACTGGGCTGCCCGTGCT
>DAINNZ010000034.1:0-18136 GCA_036735605.1 Lewinella sp.
CTTACTATCCATTGAGTCTTATTGAAAGCGCCGTAGCTTATCAGACTAGGTATGATAATGGATCTTTGCCGAAATGTGGTTTATTACCGGAGGGGATGTTGGTTAGAGATAGTATGAATTTAAGTAAAAATCAATGGACAAAATTAATACGAATAACAAATAAGGGAGGAGATAGAGGAGGGCTCATGGCAATGTGCAAATATGCAGATTTCGTCGTGGTATTTTATGGTGCAAATAATCGTAATGTAAGCCATTTAACGGTTTCTTTTCGTTGTGAAAAAATAATTTATTCTGACAATATGGCTGATCGATTGTTGACTAAGAGTGTAGAATCTCAACTCAAAAAATGGTATCAGGAGGTATTTGGATATGAATGGGTCGATGAATTCTGAGGGTAATGAGAGGATTGGGTAGTATGTTTAATCAATATGAAACCTACCCCCAACAAGTCAAAAACACCCCTCAAAATAGCGAGCCCTCGGCTAATTTGGTTTTAAAAAGCCTTGCTCCTTTAAAAAAGCCTTGCCCCTGCGTGAGCCAAAAAAATAACCAACAAGGTATGCTGCGGAATTGCCTGCAGGTTTTGCCAGCAGTGAATTAGGGCATTTGATCCGAAAAGGGGAGGTTTCGGCAGGTCTATGGTTACCGACGGAGGCGACTTATGGGGAAAAGCCCTTGAATATTTATTCGCCGGTGGCCGCTACGGTAGATGAGGGACTTCGATCGGTGAAGGATTTGTATGAGACGGTAGGTTTGGTGAAGGAAATTGTCAGAGACCCTATTCCTACGGTAACGCAGTTGTATAATCATTTTGCGGGGATGTCTGCTTCGCAGTTGCTTTATACTTTTTTGTTGGAGGATCACGATCAGTATCGGACACTTGTTACAACTCGCCTACGAAGTCCGTCAGCGTCGCGATGGCCCTTTACCTTTTCCAACCTTTCCCCCCTTTTGCTCTCTTACGAAACCCTTGCCCCTGCGGTAGCCAAAAAAAAGGGCTGTATTTTCATTTACAAGCGCATTTTGCTTATCATTGTGGGTATGAACGAGCACCCCGATAATAAATACATCCAATCGCTGCGTGCCGGCGATTATTCCTTGCTTTCCGTCATCTATCAAAAGGAGGCTGCCCACATCCGCCAGTGGGTGTGCCGAAACCAAGGTAGCGTGACCGATGCCCAGGATGTTTTTCAGGAAACCATCGTGGCATTATACCAGAAAGCGACCGATCCCGATTTCGTGCTCACTTGTCCTATGGGTGCTCTGCTATTCAGTATTGCGCGCAACAAGTGGCTCACGGTATTGAGACAAAAAAAACGCGAAGACAAGGTAAGATTGCTGGAAGAAGCGCGATATGAAGAAAAAGCAGACACCCAAAGCTTGCTGGAAGCCGTGGAAGAAGAAGCCATTCAGCAACAAAAACTGGCGAAAACTTTCCGGCAACTGAGCGAAACCTGCCAAAAACTACTTCAACTACTTGCGAAAGGTTTAGCCACCGTAGAGGTCGTAACGCAAATGGGCATGACCGACACCAATACCTTGTACCGCCGCAAGCATGCTTGCATCGGGCGATGGCAAACCCTTTTTAAAGCGCTAAACTAAAGACAATGGAAACAGCAATTGACCAGCTTATTGACCAATATTTACAAGGCGAACTGCCCGAAAAGGAGCGATTAGATTTTCAGCAGCGGCTAGAAAATGAGCCTGCTTTGGCCGAAGCCTTGGCTTTTCGGCAAGCTAGTTTGCGCTACTTGAAAGCACAATCGGGCCTGCCCGCTTTGCAGCAAGCAATGGCCGTACTCAGCGCGCAGTATTTTGGTGCCGAAGCACCGAAAAAAGCCAAGAAAATAAACCTACAGCGCTGGCTTTGGCCGGTGGCAGCAGCAGCCTGTATTTTATTGATTTTGATGCTTTGGAACCCTTTTCAGCCTGAGCCTTATGAGCGTTTTGCCCAGCATCAGCCACTCAGCCTGACCGAAAAAAGCGAAGCTGCCCATATCGGTAGCGAAGCAGAAGGCAGCTTTAACACCCAAAATTACCCCAAAGCCTACGAGCAGCTAAAAATATTCCTGACGCAGCAGCCCAACAACAAGCAAGCCGAGCTCGCTCTGGGCATTGCCGCTATGGAAACCGAACGCTATACTGAGGCCGCCGCTATTTTTACCGGCTTAGCCGAGGGCGAAAGCGTCTATCAAACTGCCGGACAGTGGCATATCGCCCTGCTTTATGTAAAACAAAAACAATACGAGGAGGCCAAAAAAGCAGTAGCTCAAATACCTCCCACCGATACTTTTTATCACGCTAAAGCCAAAGAGCTACTTGGCGCTTTACCGTAACAAACCCCTTCATTATGCTCAGCAAAACAGGATTATTTTCGCTTTTATCCGTAGTTCTTTCCCTTGCACTATTCAGCGATTTTTTGCCGAAGGCAGGGGCAAGGCTTACTGGAAGAAATAAGGTCTATGGACTTGTTCCGCCTACAAGGAAGTGTTTTACTAGAGCAGCCATTTTCTGCTCCTTTTTCTTCTGGTTTAGCGCTTCCTTCCTAGGTGCACAAACGCCCCTATTTCCCGTTGCTAGCTTCGACAACACGGTGCTAAACCAGTGGGTTCCTAGTGGTTCAGCCGGATTCAACGCCAATGGCTCCGCTGCTGGCCTAGACCCCTTCTGGAGCACAGCCACCGGCTTAGACAGACCCCGCATACAGTCTAGCTCCCTAGGCGGGGCGGTAACGATGATCGGCAACAACGTCAACAGCGCCGCCAGACTGCTTTCTCCTTTTCTCGATTTTAGCCAGCAAGACCGGGTTTATATTGGTTTTCATCAATACTACCGACATTTCGAGGGCGAAACGCGCCTCAACCTCTACCAAGACGGTGCCTTTTTGCAATCTATTCTACTCAATAGCAACATCAACCAAAATGTAGAAACAGCCCCTTCGGATTATCTAGTCGTGGATATTTCTGCCCGGGTCGCCAACCGAAACAACATCCGCGTGGAAGTGCAGATGAGCGGCCTACATTATTTCTGGATCATAGACGATATAGGTTTCTACAACCGCTTGCCGTTTAGCCCCACACAGCCCCCTAGCCTTGGCCGATATTTAGCCGGTAATACCTACCCCTTTGCCGTAGATACAGCCCATTGGCCCTATGTTCCCTACCAATTGGTGGTGCAAATTGCCCCCGGTGCCGATCCCGATTCGCTACAAGCCATTAGAGACTCCATAGGGGCTGAAAAGATAAAAGACTGTGTTTGTGGAAAAATAGAACTCTGGGAAATCAACGGCAGCCAATACTTCGATGAAAACGGCCAAAATCCTGCCGGCGGAACCACCGATCTATACTCCAATAAGCTAGGCGTGGGCAGCCAAACTAAAGTAGATGGGGTGGATATTAATTACTACAACAATATACTCCTAGAACCCCAGCTTGCAGATTCTATTCCGGCGCTGACAGATGCCTTCATCGCCAGCCTTCCCACCGCACAGCCGAATGCACACCGCATTGCTATTATCGATTCGGGCATCGACTACAATCACCCCGATCTGGCAGGCTTTATAGCTAAGAAGGACGATAGCCCGTGTTACACCAACGACCCACTTGGTTGGAATTTCATAGACGAGCACAACAACCCTTTCGACGATAACTCCCACGGCACCCACGTAGCTGGCATCCTCGCCGATAGCCTGAGAAAATACAGCCATGATAGCTGCCACTACCAGTTTATCCCCTACAAAACCCACGATCGCAACGGCATCTCCACGCTCTTTGCCGTAGCTTGTGCTACCTTCCAAGCCATCGAAGACAGCGTGCGTATCATCAACGACAGCTGGGGCTTTTTTGGCGATTCCAGTGTTGTATTATCCAATGCTATCGACTCGGCAGCACTGGCTAATATCAGCATCATTGCTGCAGCGGGTAATGATCGTATTGGGTTAGATACTTTGCCGCAGTATCCTGCTTGCTATGCTAAAGACAATGTCATTGCCGTGGCTGCTACCGATACCGTCTTTTTTGAGGAAGGGGACCTTTTGCTGGCTCAACTGGCGCCATTTTCCAATTACAGTAATACCCTAGTAGATATTGCTGCCCCTGGAACACATATAGAGAGTGCCATACCGGATAGTCTTCGCGGCTACAAAAGTGGCACCTCTATGGCGGCACCGATGGTGAGTGCGGCTGTAGCCTTGTCTTATTGCTGTGCCGCCCTAGACGATCATCCAGGAAATGACGATTTCCTCAGCCACCGAGATAATATTTTTGCCTGGTCAAGCACGGAGGTTTTGCTAGTCGATTATGTCAGCCGAGGCCGTTTTTTAGGCTATGATCAAAACTGTAGGATTACGAGCACGGAATCGTCTGAGCAGCCAAACTCTGCGGGCTTTTTAGCTTTTCCCAATCCGGCCGGTGATTGGCTGCACGTCCGGAACTTGGATCGCTCAGACCGGCTGGCAACTTGGCAACTTACCGATATACAAGGGCGGGTTGTAAGACAGCAAAGGGTCGATTTTTGGCCTTCCGCAGGGCAAATTTCCATAGCCATGGACGGCTTGCCACAAGGAATTTACTTTTTGTTTATCCGAGGGAATGCTTACCTTTGGTCGAACAAAATCCTCAAATATTGATCAGCTGTTGGAAATGGATAGGGGCTTTATCCCTCTGCTGTGGCTGTTGGCTGCTGAAGCTTGCTGCGCAGTGTGATGGCCGGCCTTGGGCTAGGGAAGTATTGGCGGAATCGAGCATAGCGGAGCTACAAGGCTTAGCGAAGCGCTTGGCGGCTTGCCCGGAACAGCGGGATACTTTGGGGCAATTGTTGCACAACTTAGGCGTCCTCTATTACAATCAAAACCAATGGGATACTGCCGCCTATTATACGCGGCAAGCAGTAGAGATCAGGGCGGAGCTGTATGCAGCAGAAGCCCACCTAGATTTGGGTAAATCGAATGCCAACCTAAGTGCTTCTCTTCGCGCGATGGGGCAATATATGGCTGCCATTCCACCAGCTCGGAAGGCGGTGGCTATTTATACCCAGTTGGAAGCAGTTGGACGCCTAAATGCTGTGCGTTTGGGTTTAGCTCAAACCTACATCGCATTAGGGCAATACATACAGGCGGAAGAGCTTATTGATGTAGCTATCGAACAATCGGAAGGGGAAGATTTATTGAAAGCTTATTTGGACAAGAGCAACATTGCGCTTTACCGAAACAACTACAAGGCCGTATTAACCTACACGGATAAGGTTAGTGTTAGCTTAGACACGATGGATGCCCCTTGGTATAAAGCGGCCTTTTCCCTCAACCGAGCCGTAGCTTTGGATGAGCTGGGGCAAGACACGCCAGCCGAATTGGCCTATTTACAGAGTATCGGGTTGGTTGATTGGGAGGACTGTGATCTATTGTCTTTGGCACACAATAACCTAGCCCAGTATTATACAGAAAATAGGGCTTATACCCGAGCTCGGCATCATTTGCAAAAAGGTGCCGCTATCGCCCGTGTCTGTAAAGACAGCGAGAAGTTAGCCCAAAACTACGACCACCAAGGGGAGCTATTCCTTAGCCTGGGGCAATACGAGAAAGCCATCCAGGCTTTTCAGCAAGCACAGCAAAATTTATTACCCGGCTATCAGCCAAAGGAACTTTGGTCGGTGCCGGATACGAGCAGCCTAGCGCGTTTAGCCAAGCAGACGGATATGCTGATCTACTTGGCCGATCAAGCTAAAGCCCTTCAATATAGCGCAGAGCCACTATGGCAGCAGAAAGCGCTGGACGTTTATATCGCTGCTGATGGCTTAATTGCACAAATTCGCCAAGCGCCGCAGCAAGAGCAGAACCGTTTATTTTGGCGTAGAAAGGTTCTTCCCTTATACGAGCGGGCTATTGGGCTTTGCCATCAGTTGGGCGAACAGCAGCGAGCTTTTTATTTCTTCGAAAAAAGTAAGGCGATCTTGCTGCTGGAGGCCATGCTTGAGAACGATGTGCTGCGCCACCTACCCGATAGCTTGTTGATGACCGAAAAAGCCTTACAAGCCAGCATACACAAACTGCTACAAGGCCAGCCAGATAATCAGAGTGCTGCCTATGCCCAATACCTGCAAGATCAGGCAGCTTTGGATCAACTACAAAAGACGCTGCAAGAAAAATACCCCGTCTATGAAGGCATAAGAAAGCAAGGAGCGGTGAGTAGTCCCCTCGATTTTAGCCAACAATATTTGAGACCCAAAGCGCAAACGCTTGTACATTATTTCTTTGGTAGCCAGCGTGTGTATGCCTTGGTTTTGTACGAAGATCAACTCAGCACCTTCGTTTTGGGGGATGCGGATAGCATCAATGCTCGCTGTCAGCAGTTTTTACGGTTTTTTAAGGAGGCCGCAGCCATAGAAAATGAGCCAGCAGCTTACGCGAAAGCGGCTTATTCGCTCTACGAAGCCGTATTGGCTCCTTTGGGGATTCCTGCTAACCGCACTTTGCTACTCCTGCCGGATGGCCCCCTTGCGTATATTCCATTTTCCGCCTTACTCACCCAAGAGGCTTCTGCTGCCAGCGTGGATATCACTTCGCTTCCCTATCTGCTACTTCGCCACCCTGTGGCTTACACCCATTCTGCGGCGGTATATACCCAGCAATCGGTAGGAAAAACAGCAGCAAAACAAAAAATGATTGCTTTTGCGCCTTTTGCCACTGTTCGGGTGAAGAGTACCTACGCCCCTTTGGCTTTTAGCAAAGATGAAATCGCGCAAATCCAAAAGCAGTTTTCGGTCACGCCTTTCCTCGACCAGGAAGCGAGTTTAGCTAATTTCATTACCAATAGCTCAGATAGCCATATCCTGCACCTTTCCACCCACGCTTTTGCTGGCCGAGAAGCCACAGAAGCCCCACATATTGCTTTCTTCGATGGCCTACTTTATCTACGCGATATTTATCAACTAGCTATTCCTGCCGACTTGGTGGTACTCAGTGCCTGCCAAACGAATATCGGGCAGTTGGCTCCCGGCGAAGGCGTATTGGGGCTGGGGCGTGCGTTTGTACAAGCAGGCGCCAAAAGCATCATCGCTAGCCTCTGGAATGTAAATGCTCGCAGCAGCGGCTACCTATTAAGCCGCTTCTATGCCGCCGCTGCCGATAAAGTCCCTAAACCCTTAGCGCTGCACCAAGCACAGCTTCAGTATTTACAAGATGAAAATATAGCGCCTGAGCAGAAATCTCCCTACTATTGGGCAGGCTTCGCTTATTATGGGCAGCACGCTACTTTGTTGGTTCCAACCAATGCCCATCGCTACCATTTTATCTTAAGAAGTGTAGCCGTTTTGTTGGTAGGTCTTTTTGCCTTTAGCATTTGGCGCCGTTTTAACTAATGTGCCAAGTTGTAAGTATCGTCACACTACTAGACATTTCCGTATTTTCCAAAGTCTTTCAGGGGAGTTCCTCCTGCTTGTGTAGCGATGGGTAGCGACGGGTATAGGGAGGGTTTCCCTCCCTACTAATATTTCTTCTAGCATCTAAGGGCGGTTTTCGCTAGCCTCAAGCCCAGTGTAATGTTCGTTGCCAGAAAGTAGCTAGCAAGTAGCCGCCGATCGCATAGCTGCTGCTGCGAAGCCTCCAAGAGTAAAGGGAAGCGAAAGCTATGGGCGGCTTTTGATTGGGCAGTTGTATGGCGCGATGGTTATACTTGAGTAAAACAGGACTTGCAATTTGACGTACTAGGCTGCTGAAAATTGGCTATTGCCTCGTGGCTGCTCCAAGTTATCGTTATCCGACAACTCGGAAGTTTTGTAGAGCAAGGCAGGCAGCGAGAGCAACAAGCCTTCACCAGTAGGTAAGACGGGGTACTTACCAGCGGGGATGAAGAGTAGGCCTTCTGTTTGGCCGAGGGCATCGCAAACACTTCTTTCTAAGCAATAAGGATCGAGCATCTGGAAGACATCCCCCTGAAAGTGATATTCGCGTGTTTTTTTGCAGAGTGTTTTTTCGCAGATATGAAAACAGAGCCGACCGAGTTCATCGATCAAGATATTCGCATCCATACGACAACAAGGGCTGTTGGGAAGATAATCGGCAGCGGCTTGGATGGCCGCGTGGTCTCGCGAAAGCACTTTACATATTCCCATCAAGCGGCAGTCACGCCTAGGAGAACCTAGGATAACAGCCGCTTTAAAAATAGGGCTGCGGCGATTAGGAAAAATACGACTAGTGGACATATACTATATTTTGCTATTTAAATAATTTGAAAGAAGAGATGGATAAACAGCTTGGAGCAATCGGTCGGTCGGTTTTTCGGGATCACTTCGGCAGTGGCGGCTGAATTGACCGGCTACCGATCGGAGGGAAGCAAGTTGGTTAAACTGCTGATTGGCCATCGTGGCCGCTAGAGCAGTTCGTGTTTGAGAAGTGGATTGAAACGGCATATTTTTGTATTTTTATTTATAAAAGTACTTCCCGCTCATCATCTTCTCAACTCGTTGACTGTTCCGACGATGGTGGGTTAGCAAGTCTGGCAGTAATGCTGACAGTACAAAGATGATAGCGATACACCAGTAATAAGCAGACAATTGTTTGTCTTTTTTCTCTTCATTTAGCAGGCAATTGGTCGCATTTAAAAATACAAATAGCTGTAAATCAAACAGTTGCAACAAAACCTATCCTCCTTAATTATCAACTTAAGGCAACATTTTTTCACCAAAAACGCATGCCTTATAAAAAAACAAACGCAAGGCTTCCAGTGATCCAGTTGGAAGGATCAGTGATGGAAGCCTTGCGCTACAAGACAGTCCTTTGCCCCTGCGTTAGCCAATAGAGTTGTTCGGCGGGTCATGAACGAGGCAAAAAACGTAGGCGCAGTGGGGCTGCGGCGAGGCTTTTCTTTTCGTAGCTGACCCTTTACTATGTGGGAAAAAGCAAGGCCAGCTTGATGCGAAGCATACACCTGCCAAGAAAAATGAGTGGTATGCATCTGTAGAGGTTGAGTGATACGAGTTGATACGAACTGCTTGTAAGACTGGCCACTCACCCGCTCTATCAAAGCGCCCAATTGTCAGTAAATTTAAGAATAGAGTTGCTCGAACGTGTATAAACCTGATCCATTATTTAGTGGAATTAGTGGTTTTATAGGCAAGACCGCATAACGTCTGGAGGATGCTTTTAAATCAACAATTTTATCTGGGTTGATTCTCCACCATTTGGTAAAACTTTCCAGGGAGATTAGCTCTCCTAGAGCGATATCACTGATATGGCCGTGGTTTTGTTTGTAGTAGAGATCGTTTTTCCAAAATCCGTTTTCATCCAAGCAAACCCTTCTATTGAGCAAAGGATGAAATTCTTGCGCTTCGTGAAAGTAATCTATATTGACGATGTATCGATCTTGGAAGTGGTTAATTGCCCACAATTTTTCAGTCCATTTTTCATCTGATAGTCTAATTGCACCAGGGTGTAAATTCTCATTATATTTATTTTCGACGTTGCAAGCATTAAAGAAAAGCAGTTTGGGATAGCTCTTGAAAAGATTATTAACAGAGGATGCACACCATTTTTCTCCATGAGCAACGTATAAATGGATACCACGAATACCCGATGTAGCGACTGCTTCTAGTATAGCTTCCACCTTAGCAGGATGCCCCCACTCATTTTTCAATCGTAATTCTAGTTGATGGCAGTGCTGATCGACAATTTGGTCAATTGCGCAGAAGGGATCAAAGTTACTTTTACTGCTTAGATTCAGCTGAAAACTAATAATAGTGGCGGGGAAATCCCATGTTGGTTGAATCGCCTTAAAATTGAGTTTTTTATTTCTGAAAGCGCCTAAATCGTTCTTATGCAGATAGTTTAAATACTGAACAAAATAGCTTTTAGATTCTTTGTCTAACGAACTAATAATGGCTCCACAGGATTCGTCTTCTAACTGTTCGACTATATCGCACAAAACTAGGGGTATCGGGAGAAGGGCATTCCGTTTGAAGTCGTATATAGATGCGTCATTATCTCCCCTAACGAACGCAAGGTCGGGGAACACATTAAAAAAAGCCTCGTTCCAATAGTCTAAATGTTTCATAGTTCAGTTTATTAAGGAAATGTTGCCAAAAAGTGGTTAACAAGCGATCGTAGAAATGAGCTCGCAGTAATCCTTTGCGCCGCTATTCGGTATCCTTGCCTAGTGAATATTTATTTAACAACCTCTTCGTCAGCAATGATTTCAAGGTAAGGATCGAGATTTGAAACAGGTTTATACAATCCTTCTGTCAGGTAACTATTACACTGGTGTGGTTTAGATTCGCTAAACCTTTTCTTGGCTAACAGTTCCCCGTTGTCTTCCCTTGCTTGCCCTTTCAAAAATCGATAGGTTAGTGGCAAGATGGCATAAATTTCTTCTGAGAAGAGGGGTGATTTATTTTTTTCATTTGTTTGACTAGCCATAGTGCTATTTTTTTTTCGATTAAATAATTGCTGTCTTTTGATGGAGCTAAATATTGGCCGACAGGATTAACCTCAATGAAGTAGTAATTATCTTCTGGATCTTTTAGTATATCGACTGATCCAGTAACTAGATTTATACTTTTCATGAATACATCTAACTGTTGGCATAATTTTGATGGTAGCGTACAAGGTAGATTATGTGTACTTTTTTTTCCCGCTATGAGCTTTACATCTGCTAGAGCAGGATCATAGTCATTGGCATAGATTGCTGTTGGGTAAAACGATCCGTCTAAGTAGAAGGTTCGTATCTCATAATCTCGTCTTATACGGCCTTGAAATAGTGTAGGAAAGAAGACTGCCGGGCAATTGTCTAGAAATTCTTCGTCAACCATTTTCGTGTATGCTGTATAAGAAAAATCTTCTTTAAAGTAATAGCCACAAAAATTTATTGGTTTACAAATGATCCCACTTGGGTTTTGTGCCAAAAACGCCAAGAGCGTTTTTTTTGTATTGCAGATTATTGTTTTTGGCACTTTCAAGCCTGCTTTTCTAGCGATTGCGTTCATTAAGAGTTTATTATCGGCTCTGTCTGTGGCTGTCATATCCGGGCACCAAATACAATTCTTGAGCCGACGAAAAATTTCGCTCCATATATCTTTTGCTTCTCTGTAAAGATCGTTAGCTAATTGTGATCTACTGGTTGAAATAGAAGAGCAGTTGGGCAACGGGATGGGCCGAAAGAACCGCCGATAGAAAACAACACTAATTTTTTCACTGAGGTTGATACCGTCAACAAAGACTTCCCCTTCCTCTGAAAAATCTAAGCTTGTTGTGCCATTTAGTACACCGAGCATATCCAAGCGCAGGAAGTCAACTTTCCAGTGAACGAGCCAGTCAACGACAGGATCTGTTCCTTGTTCGTAGTGCTGATATGTTAGGATTAAAATCATACTTATAATAATTTTGTACTATAGTTCTCCAAGCCAGGATTTGTAAATTTTGACTTGCTCTTTTCCCGTCTCGCGGCGTTAAAAAGCCTCGCCGTAGCAGTGGATTAAGCTGTAAGTCTTGTTCGTCTAGGTTTAGCCATTGCGGCCCTGAAGTAGTTGGTCGAAAGCCCCCTAGCTTTCGCATCCCATTAGCCTCTTTGAGGCTTCGCAGCAGCAGCTACGCAATCGGCGGTTACTTCGTGGCGGCAAAGAAGACGTTCGTCCGCTTGTTCAACACCACCTAGACGTTGGCTTAATGTAACAAGACTTACAGCTTGCTCTCCTAGTTTAATCTACTTCTATCCTCGTCGTTAATACTCTTCAATTGTTTTGTCGTTCGACTATTTCCAATTTGATAGCTAGCTGCCACCTGAACCCATCTCGCATCATAAAAGGAGGTTGTCTGGATATTCAGTCCTTCAATTTGAAGGGTAGTTCTCTGGCGGTCAATGTTAAACCAATCATTGGTGGATAGAGTTACCGAGAGTTTATTGTCGAAGAATTTTTTACGTATTGCTAGATTAGTAACTAGATTTGGTTGAAAGGTAAAGATACCTTCTTGCCCCGCACTATTGTACTGTATAGTCGCCTCTACCGAGTAACCTTTAGCTAGTTTAAGCGAATTGTAAAAAACTGCATACCATAAAGGTCTAGAAAACTGATATTGTGTATTTTCGTTAGTCAGTTCAACCTCGTTCCATTTGACACCAAAATTATTTACAGTAGTCCAGCGTTTAGTTTGGTAAGGAAGGGTTAGCCCAACGAAAAAAGTTTCAATGTAGTCGAAATTTTGCATAGATAGTCTAGCAGCACCTTCTTGTCCTGGAATAGATTCGACGAACCGTTGAATTGCATTATCGATTCTTTGAAAACCAACATTAAAGGATGCATAATCCATGAATGTAATACTGCCGTCTAAGTTATGAGAAATAGCCGGTTGTAAAGAGGGGTTTCCTTGGAAGTAAGATAGACTGTCAATATAAAATAAGAAAGGGTCTAAATCCTGAAAGCTTGGGCGTTCAATTCTCTTACCATATTTAAGATCAATTTTCCACAAATCACTGATGGTATAACCAATGGATGCACTAGGAAATAAATTGAAATAGGTTGCATTAACTACCGTTTGCTGGAGTGAATTACTTTGCCCGAATGCTCTTGTTAATTCGCTTCTTAGTCCGGCTGTTGCTTCTATTTTTCCAAAGGTTTGCTTCCAGTCGGCAAAGGCAGCTCCAACAGATTCGCGATATTCATAAGCGTTGGAGAAGCGTGGATTAATCAACATTTCTTCACCGAATTTATCTTTAAAAAGCAGGCTGCTCTTACTATTAATATCTACCCCTCTAAGCCCAATTTCTAGCCTACCGCGCTCTTCTTTGTAGGGGATTTCAATATCCAGTTGAGCCGTGTTAATAGTGACATCGCTCCAGTTGTTGCTTTGGCGCACCTGCTGTCTTTGGTCATCTGTTGCAAATGAAAACAACTCTTGGAATGTCTCTTCCTTCCGACCTGTATAGGTAGTGTGATCAACAGATAGTTCCATTTTGCTTCCATTTGAACCGATCTCTATCCAATAATTAGAGAGGTAAGAATTCCTGTGATTGTTCTCGTTTGAAAACGATGTATTTTGTAGCGAACTCAAATTAGAAGATCCCGATATAAGATTAATATTATTGGTATTTTCCCTACGTCCACCTGAATTGCCTCTGTAGTGAAACCCTACGCCTGATCTTTTACTGAGGGAATAGTCTAGCGCAAATTGATAGGTATGCAGGCTGTGCTGATTACGGAGTCTATCAATTCGCTGCGTCAATGTAGTGGTAGCATCCTGACGAATGTATTCGTCGGAGAACAATTTTCTATGCGGGTGAAACCAGTAGCTTGTTTCCATGCTTAAGCGGTCATTTCTGAAGCTAAGCTGAACATTATTATTGGTGCGAATATAAAGGCCCTGGCGTTGGGTGGTTCTAAAGTCGAGGAAGCTACCTTTTTTCTTATTCCGCTTAGAGTATATATTAATTACCGCTTGGCCAGAAGCTTCATATTTTGAAGATGGATTAGGAATTACTTCTATTTTTTCAATATCTTCGGCTGGCAAGGAAGTTAATTCTGTTGGCAGAGCACGCCGTCCATCGATAAAGACGATCGCATTCCCTTTGCCGAATACAGATACCCCTCCCTCCTCGGAGGCTTGAACTCTTGGCGTTTTGGCTAATAGCTCCTGTACAGTGGAGCCCGCAGCAAGAGCACTTTCACCCACATTCACAATTATATTCCCGTTTCGTTGCTCGAACATAGGTTTTTTCAAGCCGACCACCTCGACAGTTTCTATATTGACCCCAGTCGAAGACAGATATATATCATTCAGCTGAATATTTTTTTGGCCCTCTTCGATTGTAATATTTTGACTATAATCCTCGAACCCGATGGCTGTAATAAGTAAGTTGTAATCTCCTGAGCTAGGGGTTTCTAGTTCAAACTGCCCATCTAATACGAAATCTCCTTTGACTAGGGATCCATTTGAGTCTAATAGTAAAATATTTGCTGCTTCCACAACAGATGACGAACTCGTCATTATTTTACCACTGATAAGTGTACTTTGAGCGATTGCTGTAGTAGCTAGGAGAAAGAATAAAATTAATGATTGATATATACGGAATTTCATGTTGAATTAATTTATGCTGTTAACAATACGTTACGTTGTAACAAGTCCTCCAGTAAGGAATTATTTATTTTGTGCTTTAGTCGGCCATCAAGCCTTGTTGTTTCAAAGACTTCAAATAGGCCATCGCTTATTTTGAAATAATTATAGCTTTGCCGATCGAATAAAATTGCTTGAGATTGTTCATTTTTATACAAATGATAACGATGGTTGTTAAACCGGACCTTGGAAACATCTACCTGACTAGCCGGCAACTCCAACTCAGTTGTTGCTGTAACAACAGTAAATTTGTGGACATATAACCAACCTTCCCATTGTTCGATTCGCGACGCTATTCTCGTGGCAAGTGAGTCATATAAATGCTGTGTTGCGTCCTTAGCAAATGTCGCACTATCTACTTTTTGATCTGGGTAAATAGCGGGGAGTATTTCGATAATGTTTTTCCCGCTTTCTCTGTAACTAATCACAGGCACTATGGGAGTAGATGTTCTGTGAGCGATGTAGCAAATGCCTTTTCTAGCTTTAATTGTCTGATTAAAGAACTTCACATCTACCAGTTTTTCGTCTGACCGATCCATTCCTCCAACACCACTATTCCCGTCTAAGTAGAGGAGTAAGTTTTGCCCGCTCCGAATACTCCTAATCATATTGATGCCAACGTTTTGCTTTTCGGCATTAATAATATTAAAAAGCTTTTCGTGGGTATCTGGGTCATTTATTTTGTGATACATCTTCATAAACTTGTCTCCTTGTAAGTTCACGGCAGTGTCATCAATAACTAAGCTAAAGTTAATACCCTTTTTGGCCAATAGAAAGTTGATCAAGCGGTAAGAGCCACTATGAAATGTACAGAATATTACCGGACCATTCTCGTGTCGTAAATAAGTTTTATCGCCACGTATCTCCATCTCCTCTAGTGGCTCATCGTAGTCCTCATCCATGATTGCCCAATCCCTATTGAAAAGGATTGCTTTATAGAGCTCCGTAGCCTTTTCTATCGAAACGCCTAGAAACCTTTGCAAGCTTGCTTCACACTCTAGGCGAGAACGATAAGTATAGTCACCAGGATTGCAGTTTGCTATACTGTTGTATATGCTTTCTCGTAGTGCAACTACTGAAGTATTATAATTAGTGTTTGTCATACTATACTATATTTATTTCGTTCAAAATATTGAGCATTATTGAGGTAGCAAGCTGAACGGTTTGCTCTGCTTTATCTTTTGCAGGGTTTACTTCAACAAAATCAACACCGACAACTTTCCGGTTTTTAAGAATGGTTCGCAACAGCTTTATCCCTTCGGTGTAAGTCGGGCCTCCTGCTACAGGCGTTGCAGTACCTGGAGCAATAAAAGGATTGAAAAAATCAATGTCAAAAGTGATATATACAGGTATGTCCAATGTTTCTTGAGAAACCGATTGACTTGCGACCTGCTTTAGCTCGTGATCCCAAAAAACAGTACATTTTTCCTCCTCTTTTGGCCGCATATTGAAACAACCCCTTATACCGTACTGGTAAACATGATCAATTTGGGGAAGAGATAGCACTTTACTAAGAAAATTACCGTGATGATGCGGTGCTCTGCCCGCTGAGGAGTAAATACTAGCTATCTTACTGTCGTAAGTATCTACATGCGCATCGAATTGTAATACTTGAATCTTTGGATATTGTCCTGCGACCCCTTTGATAGCAGGATAACTGATTGAATGATCCCCCCCGATAATAAACGGAATGTCGCCATTACTAGCTATTTCTGAGGTAAGCCGTTCAATTTTTTCGTACACGGAACTTGCATATTCATTTTTATGGATAAACAAATCCCCTGCATCTGAAATATACTCATTTTCAAGATTTGATCTTAATACACTAAAGTCTTCAGCAGGAAAGCCTAAGAATCTAAAATCAATCTCCCGATGCCTTGGATAGAAGTTCTCCATATAATGCATGGAAAATCGTCTAAGTACAATTGGAAAATCTGCACATTGCTGGTCTGTAGTATTTCCAAAGCCAAACGGAACTCCAACCATTGCGATTTGCTTTTTATCCTGCCGTTTAGGTTTATAATCGGGCAAACCCCAGAGGCGATGATCCATTTTTCTTAAGTGAAAAGTTTCATCATCCAATTCCCCTACAATCATACCAGACTGGTGTAGGTGGTGGAGAATGTCTTCAACTTCCTGTTCGTCATAGTGATTCGTAAGCTCCGCCGAGAGTAAAGCATAATCTCTTGGCGTGTTAAGCAATTGAAGGATTTCCTTAGTCGGCTCACTAATCAAGAACTTCTTTCCGCTTAATAAGTGAGTTACCTCAAAGCCAGGCGTCCTTCTCTTATATTGTAGGCAGCTAGATGTGCGTACAGTTCCATTTGTGTAAGTCATTTTTTTACTTTTAATTTGATTTTGATAATTAAAACGAATTGCTCTTCACGCGTCTAACTGTGCAGGAAAGTATCTTGTTAAGTGTGTCTCGACCACTGTTTACCCCTCCAAAAAATGGATAGCTGTATAGTGTTTTACCGATTACATTCTCAAAATTTTAACGCAAGTGTCAGACTAACTTTTTTTGCATCTTTCGCTTTTTGATAACATATATCAATGCCTTAACATATCTACTAGCAAAGAATATAATGATGCCATAAAAGACGAAGCACTTAAGCAAAAAGCCTTTATTTTGATCTAAATTTTTGAAAAAATCAGGGTCGATGAGTGTTTCATACAAATCTTTAGACAAGGTTGTGAAATGTGTTATGAAAACACCTGCAAAACTACCTATGAACAAGAAATTCATTACAGCGAAAATCAATAACGGCCATTCAGTTGGATCTTGCTTTATTCCGCCTGTAAATAAATTCCTAACCCACTTAAAGGGATAAGTGTAACTTCTTATAAGCATATTTTTAACATTGAACGCATCACTATATATCCAATACCCATCATTTCTGAAGAATGGATTTAAGGAATATAGGAGTACAAATGTATTGGTGCTTACCAATAACGTAAGTGTTATCTTAGCGTCAATTTCCGTCCATGGAAGTAGCCACCAAATTGAAATCAAGAAGAAGTTTACAATTAATTGAAAGTAAACACCACCAAGATTTACGATTATCCTCTTCCATTTATCGAGGCCATATATTTTTGTTACATCTGTAAAAAAAACTGGAAAGATAAAGTAAAAACCAAATCCAATCTCCTTTGCTGTCACCCCGAATTTCTGTGCAGCACTTGTATGGCCAACTTCATGAAAGAAGAAGATCGCGATCAACGAAAAATAGATTAAGGCAATATTACTTGCCGCTCCGAACTGCTGCCCCTCAATCCAATTACTAAAATTATAGTAAAATAAAAAAGTCATAATAGCACTCGCTGCACAAATGGCTATCATTGCACGGGTAGTGAATAAAAACTCAAATATTTGAGATATCTTTTTAACATTTTTCTCCTTAATAAGACTTATTTTACCATATATATACTCTGATCTTCTTTTTTTCAATTGATGGCTAGAAGATGTTACTAACCCTAAATGAATGAAATTGTCATTTATTATTTCAACTATCTCATCCTCACTAACTTCAACACCTTCTTGGTCACGTACAGCCGTAGTAATCTCACTTATGGAGCGATTTTCCTTAAGCCAGCTAATTATTTTATACAATAGAGGCCCAACACTAAAGGCTCTCTCATTAACAAAAGCTATATATTGATTCCCATCAACTTTTGATAATTCAACGCCCTCTAATTGTACTGTGGTAATTTCGGACATAGTAAATGATTTTTTTAAATTGAGGGGCGATAATATCGCCCCTCAATAATTAACAATTTGTACAAAGTACTTACTCTGGGGAAGCTACTGTGTCAGGGCAGCTACAACGGTCACACCGATCACTGCGGACACCTGGGCCGGCTGCTAATTGTACCGTTTCCAAACGATCCTCTAGCTCAATTACGTCAAGGCTCTTTTGGAGCTTGTTTTTAATGTTAGACATGATTTAAAATTTAATGGTTAAAAAAATTACTCTGGGGAAGCTACTGTATCAGGGCAGCTACAACGGTCACACCGATCACTGCGGACACCTGGGCCGGCTGCTA
>DAINNZ010000034.1:18236-28638 GCA_036735605.1 Lewinella sp.
ATTGTACCGTTTCCAAACGATCCTCTAGCTCAATTACGTCAAGGCTCTTTTGGAGTTTGTTTTTAATGTTAGACATGATTTAAAATTTAATGGTTAAAAAATTATTCAACGGACTCGCAATCACAGTTTTTACGGTCGCAGCGAAAGCTGATCGGTAAATCTGTTCCTAAAGCCACTTGAACTGTTTCAAGGCGATCTTCCAATTCAATTATCGAAAGACCATTTTGCAATTCATTTAATTTGTTTGACATAAAAAATTGGTTTAAAAAATGAAAAAATGATTGATTATTCTACAGTAGGCTCGTCACAAACTACTCTGTCACAGCGACGAGATGGATCTCTACCATCAGCAGCAAGCTGAACCATTTCTAGCCGCTCTTCTAGTTCGATAATTGCTAAGCCTTTTTTGAATTTGTTGTTTTGATTTGTCATGATAAATGTGTTTGATTTTTTCGCTTTTGTTAAAGCATTTTGTTAGAAAATAAAATTAATTGATTATAATTAGCCTTCACTGACAGTAACCGCTAGCTTCTCCTAGCGTAGTTAATAAAATCAGTAAAATGATTGGAATGAAAGTCAGGATTACCGTGTACCAAAGTTGCCCTACAGAAGATACCTTGGTCTTGCTTGATTTCCTTCCTTCCCTCCGACACAACAAAGGTGGGGGCACTGCTTCAGGGATAAGCAGACAACCGCAAAGCTGTTTTCTCCTACACATACCAGCAAAAATCTCTTACTTTTAATTCAAATTATTGAAATTCAATCACTTGTGTGATTCTAAACTTAAATGAATACGTAATTTTTAACAATAAAATAGCAGCAAAAAAACATACTTGCTGTGAAAAAACCTGTTTAAGGCCGCAGTGCCCGCTTATCCTAGTCGAAGGAAGGGCTGCAAAAAGGCTTGCGCTATAAGACAAACCCTTGCCCCTGCACGAAGTGCCCGTATTGGGGTGATTAAAGGGAGCGCGTATGTACCTTTAGCCAAACTAAAGATTAAAATAGTCTAGCCTTAGCCTTAGACCCTCCGCTTCCTGTTTTGCTATCTGATGATTAATGTGTACTTTTACCCCTCCCCTCCATAACGACGGGTTTTTGTCGATCAAGTGGAGTCAGGGCTAGCGCCTTGCAGAGAAACGATACACGCTATACCTTTCAACTACTGCTCGCAAAACGTGCTTATGGATACACTCTTTACACTTGTGACGCTCGTCTCTTTTGACCAATTACAACCTCATATCCCTGTGGGTTGCAAGCCGAAGGAAGCGGCGCGCTGGCGCAGTTTTCACCAGTTGTTGTCAACGCAGCCTGATCTGGAAGAGGGGGAAGCGGTTCGTTTACTGTATGGCAACAGCCGTTCGGCTAACTATCCCCCCTTTGTAGCCTTGCAAGCTGCCTTTGAATGGGCTTGTTTACAAGCCTTTTTGACACCTGTTTATGAAGGCAATAAGATGAGCCGCGCTTCGGCTCAAAGCTATTGTTGGCAAGGCTTAGCGCTAGCAAATATGCTGCGAACCCATGCTAAATTGAAAGAGGTCTTACTGCCTATCATTAAAATTGCGAAGGAGCACGACCTGATGAACACACAACTAGAGGCTGCAATGATGTTACATTCTTATTACGTCTTTGCGGCTTTAGATGTGGATAAAAGTGAAGAAAATATCGAGCTGGCTAAAAATTTGGCAGCCGTACAAAGAATGGTGGATACGTGCAAGGCTGCCTACTACGACTTTCGCCATCGGACGAGCCAGGAGCAGTTGGATAAAGGAGACTTACAAAGCTTTTTGGCGAAAGTACATCCTGAAATTGCCGCTACCGTAGAGGAGGTGCAGTTTTACGATGTGCAGTATTTTGGCGGGCTATTTTTAGTACAATCTACCTTATGGATGGAAGACTACCCGGCGGCACTATCGTGGGCGGATAAGATCCGGCTGTTTTTTCGCCGCTACTTTGCCGCAGAACGAGGGCTTCAGCAGCAATTATGTTATTTCCAGTTGCAAGCTTGTATTGGTTTGCTTAATTACGAACAAGGCGCAAAAATTTTAGAAGAGTTGGCGCTCTTACTACAAGAAGATACCCAACAACCCGATCAAAACGCCCGGCTCATGGAGGCTCATATTATTTTATGCCTTCGCACTGCTCAACGAACCGCTGCGACCGATTTAATAGCCCAAATCAATGAATCGATACAACAAAGACAGCTACCTAAATCTTACTTTCCCCAGTATTTGCTGTATGTACAACAATTAAGCTGCTTGCTCCGAAGCGAAGCAAGGCTGCTCACCCTGCCTTTAAACGAACAAGTGACAGACTGTGAACGATTACTTATGAAAAGTAGTTCCATCGAACAGATGACGGAAGTTGGCAAGTGGAATTTTTATCTGGTTCAAGCCACTTCAGCCGTTCAACAGAAAAATTATAAGGCTGCTACCCAGTATTTACAAACTTTAGTACCCGAATTGCCTAAGCGATTAAAAAGAGACCACCCCTTGTATCGCTTGCATATTTTTGCCCAACTGCTAGAAACTACAGCTAAGGCCAATTTCCATCGAGCCGCTACCCTACGGAAAACCGCCACGCTATCTAAAAAATTAGCCGAAACCAAAGCGAGGATAGACGAGGAAGCACTAGAAAATGAACTGCTTCCTTTTCAGTGGCTATGGCAAGAAGTGCAGCAGCACTTGAGTATGAAGGTGCCCAATAAACCCTATTGGCAAAAAACTAAATAAGAACAAGATGCAAGATGCCCTAATTCTACGAGAAGCCCATCAAGCACTGCGAGCTATTTACCCACAACGGGAAGTAGATGCTACTAAAGCATCCTATTCTTTGCTAGAGCGCTTCTCGCTACTGGTTTTAAGCGGCGAGGTAGCATCGGATGAGGAAGCGGTAAAGGCACTCTATGGCGCTGATAAACCCGCTAACTATCCCGCCTATCAGAAGTTGAAGTATAAATTCAAGCGCTACTTTCCACTAGCTTGTACGACTTTGCCCGATGAGGATGTATCACCGCTGATTCGCCAAAGCACCTCTTTTTGTAAAATCTTGTATGCCCATGCACAACGCTGCCTACAGGCAGGGCTTTTTAGTGCTGCTGAGCGAATCCTCAATCGAGCTTGGAAGACCGCTCATGAGCATCAATCCATCGTAGCTATTTACCTACTTTCGGAATCTTACCTACAACTCTATGCCATCCATCTGCCTAATACAGAGAAATTTACCTACTTTAAAAGCATCTACGAGCAGTATTCGGCTTTGTATGTCATCGAACGCATTTGCGCTACCAACCGCTATGCCTTGGATACACTGGCAATGACACGAAACCGCCGGCTTACAAACCATATTGCCTATGCCGAAGAGCTAGCAGCCGAAACGGCTGCTTTAGCAGACGGACTGAATTTTTCTTCTCTGCTCTACAATAATTATAGTACGCAGATAACGGCCGCCCTGCTGGGCGGACACCACGCTAAAGCTAGAGATTTGTGCGATAAAGCATTGTCAGAGCTGATCAAATGTTCAGTATATGCAGAGACCGTAAAAGAAGCTTTTATCGATGTCAAAAGTAGAATTCTTGCTAAAATGGGAGACTATTCAGCTTTTATGGTAAACTATAAGATTACGCCTATTGAAAAGCCTAGTTTTCATCGGCGTGTTATACGAAGGAGCCACGAAGCAATTATCTGTCTAGGCACGGATCATTTCGATCAAGCTGCAGAAGCACTGCAAGACATACAGATCAAGGAGATAGAGCAGCACTTTTCACCCGAAAATGGAGACATGATGAAGGTTATCTTCGCCTATGTTCATCTGCTAAACCGAATGGGCTACGTACAAGACGCGGCTATGCCTGCCCAAGTGAAGCAATTTAATATGACCAAATTCTTTAATGATTGCCCAGCCTACGAGCGGAACAAACAAGGCTATAATATCCACCTTATTGTATTGCAGCTGTTCACTTACTTGCTAGATCAACGCTTTAACCTTTTCTTCGACAAAGCTGAAGGTATGGAAAAATACCGCCTTCGATACCTGAACAACGAAGACGGTAAGCGCAATGGCTTGCTCATACAAATGCTACTAAGCGCCCAACTGCACAATTTTGAAGCCCAAAGCACGCGCGCAGCGAATATAGACAGACTCAAAGAACTCAAGCAAACCAACAACCTAGCCGTTGAGCTGGATGTATTTTTTTATGAGTTCATTCCCTACGAGCGGCTTTGGGAACTCTATTTAGAAATATTAGACTGATACTAGATCGCTTGTAGAAGTTGCTGAATTAGCTCGCTCAACTCCATGGACATGCTCGTGGCCATTTGCTGTAGCTGATTTAAAAAATCGTTGATATTCTCATTCGTCAAATTGAGTATTACATCCCATTCCATTTTGCTTATATTTTGTAGTGATAAATAATTTTTACACCACAAAAATCTAGGCAATTGGGCAACGGTAACAAGACAATTAAACAACTGATTTCTCTTTAGACCCCTAAACGAAAAAAGGCCATTCAAAACCTAATACCCTGTAAAACAAATAATTACACAAATCACTTAACAAATGACAACCCAAACAAAGTAGCGACAGAATCAACTTTAAAAGATATTTATATCGGCTTACCTCCTATTTTAACACTTTTAAGCCAGTAAAAGCAGCCTCAGCGAGCAAAAATATTGTCTATACATTTATTTATTAGCCAATTGCCCACAAGCCGCATCAATGTCGCGGCCTCGGCTTCTTCTTACAGTAGCCATCACTCCTCTATCGCGTAAATAAGCTGCAAATTCGTCGATGCGGTGTTCCGTACTTTTCAAGAAGGGTGCATTATCAATAGGGTTGTCTTCGATAATGTTCACTTTTACGGGGAAGCGGCGGCAAAAGCGGTAGAGTCTTTCCGCATCCTCGAGGCTGTCGTTGAAATTTTGAAAGGCGATGTATTCGTAGCTAATTTTATTACCCGATTGCTCGTAGAAATAGGCCAGCGCATCCATCAAAACAGCCAAATTATTCGACTCGTTAATGGGCATAATTTCGTTACGCTTTTCGTCATCGGCAGCATGTAGGCTGAGGGCCAAATTCACTTTAGGCATATCATCCGCCAACTTCCGAATCGCCTTAGCAATACCCGCCGTTGAAACCGTAATACGCTTTGGGCTCCAATTGAGTCCGCTTGGGTCTGTAATCTTATGGATACTCTCCAGCACGGGGCGGTAAGCCAGCAGTGGCTCCCCCATTCCCATATAAACGATATTCGTTAGCGGTTGGCCATAAGCAGCTAAGCATTGTTGGTTGACGATCCAAACTTGGTCGTAAATCTCAGCAGTCGTTAGATTTCTCAGCCGCTCCATTCGCCCCGTAGCGCAAAAAGTACAGCTCAAACTACAACCTACCTGACTACTCACGCAAAGCGTGTAGCGACTTTGTTCTGGCACAGGAATGAGCACGGCCTCAATCATAGGCCCGTCGTGCAATCGCAATCTCGATTTGATCGTTCCGTCTTCGCTATGCTGCACCTTATCGACCGTCATTACTGGAAAGCTAAAGGCTTCCTGAAGCTGCGCCCGCAGTCCTTTGCTCAGGTTAGTCATTTCGTCAAAAGAGCGCGCACCCTTTTGCCAAAGCCATTCATACAGTTGCTGGGCACGGAATTTTTTTTCTCCCATCGCCACCACAGCCTCCGTCAACTGTTCTAAATTCAGTTGTCGTATATCTATTGCAGCATGGGCGGCCGGAGGAGGAACTAGCATAGCAGAATAATTTTAACCACAAAGATACAGCTTTACTAAGCACATCGTCCTGTTTTGCCTATAAGAAGTCTGAGCCACTACTCTTGTAACCTAGCAATTTCAACTACGCATTTCAACGCCTTCTTGTAAATTTTCAATTCTATTTTGGCCAAAGGCAGGGGCAAAGGCTGCCACCATCACTAATCTCGGCTTCGACCGCTGGGCAGAAATCTCCGCAGATGCCGTACTGACCGCAGCGATGGGTGATCGGCTCACCCTCAAGGCCGTCCGAGTGGATATGAACGGGGAGTTGTATCGGCTCAATGAAACCCGTGCTCAGCAGGCAGCTCTAGCCAAAATAAATAACAATCTGATGTTACGCACGAAGCGACAGGATAAGATGTAAAAGCGTATTTTTTCAGCAATTCCCCATTTGAAATTTTCACTCGTCCCAAAGTAGCCACTAAGCACGGTGAATCCCGTATTTATGCAGCTTCAAGCCTAAGTGACGGATTGTATAGACACGCTTCTGATGCCAAATGGGGAATTGCTGCCAAAAATCACAAATCCTAGGTTGTTAGACTATATCTCCCTTCCAGACTAGCACTTGCTTGTAAGTAGATCAATTTTCAACCTAGTATTTGTTTTTGGAGTGTTGCTCGTTTGAGTATCTTTCTTTACCTTTGATATGAGTTGGTTGTTGTTTGTTCTCACCACAAAAATAATTACGCTGGCTCCTTTTTTACAACCTGAGTGAGCGAAAATTGACGATCAAGAAGTTATTCTCACAACAACGCCGAAAATTGACCGAAAGTTACGATTTTTATGGTTTGTGCATTTTGTTATATACACGCTTAGTTCGGGCAGGGAATAACTTCGAGAAATAGATCTTATCTTTGCAAATCAAAATAAAGCTGATATCCCTTTACCAAAGCTTACCTTCCGCGTGAATTACTACATTATTATCCCCGCCCATAATGAGGAGCAATTCCTGAAGCAAACGCTGACTAGCGTGGTGACCCAATCTTTACCTCCCAAGCAAGTTATAGTAGTAAACGACAACTCCCAAGACAAGACCGCTGCTATCATAGAGGAGTTTGCGGCCATTTATCCGTTCATCAAACTAGTAGATACGGCTTCTTCCAGCGGCGAACACATGCCTGGTAGTAAAGTGATCCGTGCATTTTACAAAGGTATGGAACACCTAGACGATAACTATGACTTCATTGTTAAACTAGACGCAGATCTTATCTTGCCTACCAATTATTTTGAGCATATAGCGCACATTTTCATCACTTTCCCAAAGATAGGAATAGCAGGAGGTTTTGCTTACGAAGAAGATGAGAATGGGCAATGGAGACTCAACCATCCTATGAATAAAACCCATGTGAGAGGAGCCTTCAAGGCTTATACAAAAGCCTGCTTTACCGACATCGGAAAATTAAAAACATCCATGGGCTGGGATACGGTAGATGAACTGCTAGCCATCTACCACGGCTATGAAATACAAACAATCGAACAGCTACAAGTGAAACACCTGCGCCCAACGGGCAATTCGTACAACCCTAAAGCCAAATTCTTGCAAGGTGAAGCCATGTACAAGATGCGCTACGGGCTGCTCATTGCTATACTATCATCAGCAAAAATGGCTTGGAAGAAGCAAGAGATAAAGCCTTTAATCAATAACACACGAGGCTATCTTTTAGCCAAGAAACAGGGGCAATCACCCATCGTGACCGAAGCAGAAGGGCGTTTCATCCGCGCTTACCGGTGGAAGGGTATATTTGGTAAAGTGAAGCAGTTGATAGGTCTGTAATTGGGCTTTTAGTTTTCCCTAAGCGTGAAAATTTAAAAGCTAGAAATCACCTAGCCCTTTTTTGCCAACGAAATATTCAGGAAGGACTATAAAAAATCATGGTTCTTTGACAAAAAGTGTGGATTAAACAGATTCGACGAGAATCCGTAATCGGAGGTGTTCGAAATTTGGTAGCCCGAAGGAAATCCGTTTGAAGTATCGGATGAAGTTGTTCAGCCCCTTGAAATCTGGATCCCCTTGCAGCTCCGTGCGTAAGTGACGGCGTGCTGCGTCCAGCACGTCGTTGAGTGGCTTGACGACATGGAAGCGATCTATCACCACCTCGGCATTGGGGAACATCTCTTCGGCCACATCACTATATGTGCGCCACATGTCACAGGCTACGACTTCGATTTGATTGCATAAATCAGATCCAAGCGATTGAAAATGAGCCTTTAGCGTTGATTTTTTACGGTCGGGTAGGATGTCCAATTGGATGCCCCTTTCTAGGTCGGTCAGCATACAGACGAAGTCTTTTTTACCCTTGCGGTGGGCTATTTCATCTATGCCCAGCTTCCTGACATTGGCATAACGGTTAGCCGCCTCGAGCCTTGCCTGTGCCTCCAAATAGTACAACCGCTCCACTGTCTTATGGCTCATACCAACTATTGCACCGACTTCCTTGAAGGGCTGTCTGGCACACATCTCGAAAATAAATTTGGCCTGCCGCCGCGTGTAACTTTTGCCCGGCATCACCCAATCGGGGGACTCGTTGAAGTACCGCCTGCACGTTGGGCATTCGAACTGCCGCGTCCGAATCCGCAGCCAGACGGCCTTTCCGGATATGTCAAGGTCTCGGACTTCGCGCGTTTCGTACTGGTTAACGATACCCGTCGGTTCTCCACACTGTGGACACACACCTGAACCCGTGTCTACTTGGCAGTCAAGTATGATTTTTTTCCGCTCGTAGGTCACCGACGTTACTTTTAAATCAGAAAGCTCCAGCAGAGCCTTGTAAAATTCTTTCTCGCTCATGCGGCAAATTTAGGCGTTCCACACTTTTTATCAAAAAACCAATACTATTATGAGCAGTGTTCCTGCTCCTATCTTGGAGGCCACATCTATGTATGTAATGTTTTTATAGTGTTCCTAAAAACAGCAAGCAAAAAATCTCCCTTTTACGCCTTATATTTGCAGTCAAAACCTGCTTACTTTGTTACTTTCCAATTTCTCACTCACTCATTTCCGCAACTACGACTACCAGCTCGTGCAGTGCGCGCCGAGGCTCAATTGCTATGTCGGTCATAATGGTAGCGGTAAAACGAATTTACTCACCGCTATCTACTTCCTCTGTATGGGTAAGGAGCATGATGGAGCGGCCGATCATTATGCCCTACAGCATAACAGCGACTTCTTCCGCCTAGCAGGCCACTTTGAATTGCCTGACGAGCAGGTAGATCGAATCGTGGTGAAGGTGCAAAAACGGAAGCGTAAAGTGATCGAGCGCAATAATATCCCCTACGACAAACTCTCCGATCATGTGGGCCGCTACCCGGTAGTGATGGTGGTGCCCGACGATGTCAACCTCGTGCATGAAGGTAGTGAACTACGTAGGCGACTACTCGACAACAGCCTCTCCCAAACACAGCCGGAATATCTGCGCGAACTGATCGAATACAACAAAGTCCTCGCCCAAAGAAATGCCCTGCTCAAGCAATATGCCGGCCAATCAGTACCCAATGATCTGCTAGATGTGTACGACGAACAAATGGCCGAGCCCGCTCGATTCATCCACGCCGCTCGCCAAGAATTTATCGGCCCCTTCACCGAAATGCTGCAAGCTGCCTACCGTGCTATCTCCGACCAAGAAGAAGCGGTAGATATCACCTATCAAAGCCAACTTCACGAAGAGAACTGGTTCGATCTAATGAAAAAAGGACATGAGAAAGACCGCATCCTTCAACGAACCAACTACGGTATTCATCGCGACGATCTAGAGTTCACGCAAGGTGGTCACCCGCTCAAACGAGTGGCCTCGCAAGGGCAGCTCAAAACCTTTGTCCTTAGCCTCAAACTAGCTCAGTACCAGTTGCTCAAAGACCAAACCGGCCGGCAACCTATCTTGTTGCTAGATGATATTTTTGATAAACTCGATCAAAATCGGGTCAGCCGCTTATTAAACCTTATCTTACAAGCCGATTATGGGCAAGTCTTCCTTACCGATACCTCGCCCGAACGAGTCGAACAACTACTCGCCGATAGTCATCCAACCGAAGACGATATTCGCTACCAAATAGAAAAAGGCGTTGCGACGATCGTAGAATAAACGCAGCTACCGCACGCAATTGCCACAAAATGTCGGAAAAAAGTTTAAAAGAGGCCTTTCGTCAGCTCTTGGTGAATAAAAACAACCAAGATGATTTCTTCCGTGCCCAGATTAGAGTCGCTTGGCCTCGCTTGTTTGGCCAAAATGTAGCCAACAACACGCGATCCTTGGAAGTAAGGAATCGAAAACTATACATACACACCAACACCTCCTCTGTCCGAAACCAGCTAATGATGGTCAGAGAGGGCATCCGTCAGCGGATCAATGAGGAATTAGGCGAGGAATACCTACTAGAGGTAATCCCTAGATAAACGCGTGCCGCCTAACTTTAGATACCAGCAGCCGGCATCTGCGTAGTTACGCCACCAATAGCTAGTGCCGCCAAGATGCAAAGCACGAACAGCGTAATGGCTAAGCCCCAAGTTAACTTTTCGATAAAATCCGTTGACTTAGAAGCACCCATGATTTGGTTGGCTTGGCTGCCACCGAAAGTGGAATCAATACCGCCACCTTTAGGGTTCTGAATGAGAACCACTAGCATAAGCAGGAGGCAGACGATAC
>DAINNZ010000035.1:0-28633 GCA_036735605.1 Lewinella sp.
GAGCCGAAAAAATAGCGGCGTCAATTTTTCACAAATCCTAACGTGGAGAACTATAAACACAAGCCGCTTACAACGGTTTCTCTTCAAGACATATTCTAAAATATATCCTCATGGCAGCTACTGCTGAAATGCCTTATTTTATCAAGCCCTCCCTACGGCTGAGTAGCGAAGAAAAGCTAGCGGCTTATACCGAGGCACGAACTGCTATCCTAGCTACTTTGGGCTCCGAGCGCGATCCACAAATAGCCATGGTGACGGTCAATTGCCTGTTAAAGACTTACCTGCCTTATTACTATTGGGTAGGTTTTTATCTAGTGCGCGCAGAGGGGCAGTTGGTGGTGGGGCCTTATCAAGGCACCCTCGGCTGCTTATACATCGACTTTGGGCGGGGCGTTTGCGGCAAAGCCGCCCAACTACGAAGCACTCAAATTGTACCCGACACCCACGCCCTAGCACAAGGAAGCGAGCACATCGCCTGCGACCCCAACAGCCGATCGGAAATCGTGGTGCCTGTTTTCGATCCGCAAGGACAGCTCCTAGGCGTTTTTGACGTAGATGCTACGCTCACGGATTGTTTTGATCGCATCGACCAAAGCCAACTAGAGGAACTGCTCGCTACTGTCTTTAGTCGATAGCTAATTGCTGTATCTGCTGTTCTCGGGCAGTATCGTCGCCCTCAATGAAGACTGTTACGGAATAATCAAAGTTGGTTACAAAATTGTTATCCTGAACGAAGCTGCTTAGTTCGAAGGCAAATAATGCCTCCACCTAGTCTCTTTATCTTATCCTACTAGTCTGATACAAAAAAGCCAGTATGTCGTTTTCTTCTCCGCTGCTACCGCTAGATAGTCCTTTGCACGATCGCTTTCGCTTTCGGGTGGCGGCGTATGGCTGCGACCCGCAACAGCGGCTGCGGCTGCCGGATTTGATTCGTGAGTTACAGGAGGCGGCGCTGCAATCTACGCTTCGTTTAGGCGTATCGGTGTATGATCTAGCACCCCTTGGGCTAGGCTGGGTCTTGTTAGGCCAGCAAATAGTCATCCAACGAATGCCGCTGATGAACGAAAGCTGCGAGGTAGTTACCTGTCCGGTGGGGTTTGAACGGGTTTTCACCTTTCGCGATTTTCATCTTCTATCGGATAGTGGCCAACCGCTAGCCACCGCTACTACTACTTGGATGTTGATGGATTTGAGTAGCCGAAAAATGGCCTCTCTACCTGCCTTCATCAAGGGGTTAGATGCCCAAAAGCCCCCTGCTCAACAATGCTTACCCCCAGCGCCCTATAAATTAGTGCTGCCTAAAGCAGCCAGCTTAACCTCCAATAGTTTTACGGTTGGCTATCATCATTTAGATAGCAATGGCCACCTCAGCAACGCTTTTTATCCGCAGTGGATGCTTGAAGCCTTGCCGAAAAACTTCCTCGAAACGAGGCAGCTGTGCCAACTAAGCATTCAATTCAAAAAAGAAGCCCACTACGGCGACCAACTACAAACAGCTCTAACACAAGTAGATCCACTACACTATCAGCATAGCCTGCTTGTGGCAGAGGAACCCATCGCTACGATGCAAAGCCATTGGGTGTAAAAAATAGCTTGTATTGTTGTATTTGGTGTAATTTCGTCTTCCAATACACTAAGTACTAGCCTACTGAGCGTTAGGAAGTCTTGTGATGAGCCTGTGGGCCGGCAATAGAATGTACGAAACAAAGTGCCGCTACGATGACGCAATATCCTTTTAAAGACTACTTCAAAGCTTTCGCAGATCAGATAAGGTTTGGCTGGCGAGGCCGCTGGCTAGCATTACGAGGCTATCTGGAGCGGCAGCACAAAGGTAAGCTAGCACTATGGCTCGCCTCAGGAGCCTTCACATTGGTAATGCTGCCGCTAGCTATCATTTACATGGGCGTTCGTCTTGGTTGGTACGGGCCCCTACCAAGCCAACAAGACTTAGCAGCCATCCGCAACAGCCAAGCTGCAGAAATATACAGCCAAGACGGTGTGCTCCTAGGTAAATATTATGTAGAAAATCGTGTGGATGTGGAACTGGAAGCCATTGCTAACTCGGTAATAGCCGCACTAATCGCCACAGAAGATGCTCGCTTTTTCACCCACCGAGGCGTCGATTTCCGAGCACTGGCGCGCGTAGCACTCAAATCTATTGTGCTAGGCGACGATAGTGCTGGTGGTGGCAGCACCTTAAGCCAACAGCTAGCTAAAAACCTCTACCCCCGGCGGCGATACCGCCTCTTTGGCATGCCCAAAAATAAGCTTTGGGAAATGGTCGTAGCGGCTCGGCTTGAACAGGTGTACGACAAAGAACAACTACTACTGCTCTATCTCAATACCGTGCCTTTTGGCGATAATACCTTTGGCATTAAAGTAGCTGCCAACCGTTTTTTTGGCTTAGAACCCAGCGCCCTTAAAGCGGAGCAAGCGGCTCTGTTGGTGGGTATGCTGAAGGGGAATACGGTCTATAATCCGCGCCGCCATCCCGAAGCCGCTACCACTCGGCGCAACCTCGTACTTAAACTGATGGCCAACAATGGTGATCTGCCAGCCCAAGACCTAGATAGCTTGCAAGCATTGCCCCTCGGGCTAGCCTACCGCGCGGAAGGCCAGAATCAAGGATTAGCTACTCATTTTAGGGAACTGCTGCGCCAAGAAGTGCTAGCATTGCTCGCTAAAAACCCAGCTCCCAGTGGTAAGCCCTACGACCTCTATCGCGACGGACTCCGTATTTACACGAGCCTTGATAGCCGAATGCAACAACATGCCGAAGAAGCCGTAGCGGCTCTACTTCCCCAATTTCAAGCTAATTTACTCAAAGATTGGCAAAAACGCGATCTGCCTTGGGAAAGCGACTTTCAGCACCAAGTCCAGCAAAGCCCAGCCTATCAAAAACTAGCCAAAGCAGGCTACAAGCCTGAAAAAATACGTAGTGAACTGCAAAAAAGCAAAGCAATGACAATCTACGATTGGCGCAGCGGCAACGCTATCGATACGCTCCTCTCGCCTTTAGACAGTCTGCGGCATTATTACAGCCTACTAAACGTAGGCCTGCTCGCCACGGAAGCTAGTAGTGCTCGTGTAAAAGCTTGGGTCGGTGGCGTCAACTATCGCTTTATTCAATATGACCACGTCCGGTCTAAGCGCCAAGTTGGTAGTGCCATCAAACCGATTGTTTATGCCGCAGCCCTAGCCAATGGAATGCGCCCTTGTGAATATACCCCCGCCGAACGCCTGACCTATCAAGACTATAATAATTACAACCCCAGCAACCCTAGCGGCACCTACGAAGGTGTCTATAGTATGAAAGGCAGCCTGGCCAAAAGTATCAATACGGTGGCAGTGAACATTGCGGTACGTACCGGCTTAGATCAAGTGGCTAACCTAGCTAAAAAAATGGGCCTTAAGCAGGAAGTAAAAGCTATTCCTAGCCTTGCCCTTGGCACTGCCGAAGCCAGCCTAGAGGAAATGGTAATCGCTTACAGCAGCTTTGCTCAAGCAGGAAGAAGACCCCATGCGCTCCACTTCCTAGATAAAATTACCACCGCCGATGGGCAAACCATTGTTGATTTATCTACCGAGCAGCCTAGCTGGACTTATGTGCTCAACGATAGCATTGCCGCGCTTTCTACCTTCCTAATGGCAGGTGTAGTCAATAGTGGCACCGGTAGTAGCCTTAGGAGCACCTATGGCCTCCAAGGAGCTTTGGCAGGTAAAACAGGTACTACCCAAAACCAGCGCGACGGCTGGTTTCTAGGCTACACACCCCGCTTAGTAGTAGGCACCTGGATCGGGGCTTCCTATCCTGCCGTACACTTCCGTACCCTTGGTCGGGGGTCGGCCACAGCCACGGCCTTGCCCTTATGGGGTAGCTTTATGCGCCGCGTCGCAGCCGATAAAAAACTCGCTAAATTCCAAGGCGGTGGCTTCCCCGCGCTGGATGAAATGACCTTGGCACTGCTCCAATGCCCCGATTACTTAGACGAAATGCCCGTGCTGGGCCTAGATTCGTTGCGCGGCGACGTTCGCCTACGCGAAGTGGATCCAGCGCGACTGCAAGAAATTGTGCTCTCGAAACCACCGCGCGAAGGGGAAAGTATGGAAGCCTACACCGCCCGAATCGAGAGGCTACTATCGAGAGAAGACCGCAAAGAAGAAAACCGCGAAAAGAGAAAAGAAATGTGGAGTAAAATCTTCTTTGGAAAGAAAGAAGAGCAGTAGGTTTAACTCACCTTTACGGCGATGCGATGGCAAGCGTTGTTGAGATAGCCTCTTGGGTTCCAGCCTGGTAGTAACATCGGCTGTGCAAGGCCTGCTGTGTCCTTTGCCCGCGCCCACACTTCATAGTAGCCTGCTTGTGGAAAGGAAATGGCAGCATTAAAGTGTTGCCAAGCAAAACGATTGGCGGCTTTTTCTAATCGGCAGCTTTTCCAGCTAGCCCCGAAGTCGATGGAGTAGTCCACCGCTGCCACCGCTACATCGCCCGCCCAAGCTTGCCCGCGAACCGGCAAGGCTTGCCCCAAACGGATACTAGCCCCTGATTTAGGAAAAGTAATGACCGATTTAACCGGCATACTTTCTATGATGCGCATATTTTCATCGGGCACCACCGTGCCTGGTGCCACGGGCTGGGCCGGTACTCGGTAGCTTTGGCCGCCCATCTTTTCGCCATCGTGCTCTTTATCTCGCACCACAATTTCCCGTAGCCATTTCCCCGAGCAGGAAGCGGGCCAACCGCCCACCACTAGCCGCAACGGGTGGCCATTTTGCAGCGGCATCGCCGCGCCGTTCATCGCCCAAGCAACGAGGGTTTCCGCTTCTAAAGCCTTCCGGATAGGTACACCCCTAGAAATAGCTACTTTGCTCGGGTCGCCACTCAGGTGAGTGTCGGCTCCGTAATAACCAATATAAACAGCCGTTTCTAGTAAACCAACATCCTGCAAAATATCCCGTAAACGCACCCCCGTGAATAGCGGGCAGCCAACGGCACCCAACGTCCATTGGTTGCCTTTCGCTGGCGGGTTGAACTCTTTGCGGCCATTACCGCCACATTCCAAGGTGAGCTGTAGGCTCACGGTTTCAAAGCGCTTTTTTAGTGCTGCGATGGTATAACTTTTTGCTTGGCGCACCGCCTCTCCACCGATACGGAGCTGCCAGTTGCTAGGGTCAATCTCATTAGCACTAGGCGCTAAGCCGTTGTTGCGGATAAAAAACCGAGCGGAAGAAGTTATTTTTTCGTCTAGCAAATGAGCGGGCGTTTCGGCGTTCAACGGCCGGTCATTGAGCACAATCAAACCAGGGTCTTTGCCCAGTATTTGAAAGGCCTCATCACTTTGTGCCAAACCGGCTGGAATGAGACCCGCCGGAAAAAAATCGGCAAAAACCATTTGCGCACCTAGTACGCTGCTCATGGCCGCTAGGGCAGATTGTTTAAGGAAGCCGCGCCGGCTACCACTTCTGCCCCACAACTGCTCGTCGGCAGCGAGGGGGTCTGCTGCATATAATGCGTGAATACCAACGGATCGCTTCTTAGCCATATAACGCTACTGTTTTGTCTCTCTCTTCTCTCTTGCTTGCCATAGAGCTGCTTTGCTTCTGTTGCCTGTTGGGCACCCTCAATCGTCTTGCGCTACAGGGCTGCCCTTGCCCCCGCACGACGTGCCAATAGCATAGTGGTGATTAGCAAATCAGACCTGCTTAGGGCTTGTTGTGGCTACTCCGTTTTGAGCAAATTGGTGCATACTCATTCGCTGGCTACCGCTTCGCTCGCAGGGGCAAGACTTTCTTCTTAGCGCAACGGCCGAAGCTCCTTCGCCGAACAAGCCACGGGCAAGACCCAGTTGTTAGTCTTCGTTTGTGCGCCTAAAAATAAGCACATCTCCTAGAAAAGTCTCATAAGTGCCAAATATTTTTTTGTAGAGCCAGCGTTCCGGCAGTATGCTTCTGGTGGGAAAACTAGCCAGCAGTTCAGCTGTTTGATTTTTACCAGCCACGAGTGCTTGCAGGGCTTCACATTCGGCTTCGCTATGGCAGTGATATACGCCTTCACAACAAACCGGATAGCCAAAGGGCGTTGTGAGGCTGAGCGTGTAGCGCTGGTAGTAGGTCTCGTGAAGAATAGCAAAATCCCAATCATCCCTAGCTGGATCAAAACGAGGGTAGGACGGCAGCCCTTTAACAGCCACATAGGGCGTGGCCACAATCTTAGCCGTGGCGGGAAGTTGATTGAGCACATATTCCTTGGCGGCGCTGCGTGTGTCCCACCAATGGTTGCTCTGCCCCACTAGGGCTAGCAGTAAGGTATAAAGAACAATGGCCAGCTTGCGTTTGACGCCCCAGGGCGATCGGCTCATACCATAGGCTGCCAGTAAGCAGACGGCGGGCATAAATTCAACAGCACGGCGTACGAAGGGCGTATCGATGCGCCAACGCACAAAGATCTCTAATGAAAAAAGGAGGGCTATAGCCCAAATAGCGGGCTGCAATTTATAAGAAGGCCAGCTGATCCGCCCAATCCCCCGGAGTGCCATCCAACAAACCGGCCAGCCGATACCGGCCACGATGGCGGCTGTATAAACTAGCGGATTATCTCGCCAGTGTTGATCTAGGGCTACCACATTTTCGTTTTCGGCTCGCAGCGTTTGCCACGCGTGGATAATATCGGCTAGCGGCCATGCAAAACCGGTTAACAGGCCAAAAAATAAAGCTAACAGCAGCAAAAAAACTAGCAAGTGGGTAAGAGTCGCAGCCTTTTCTAGCGGGAAAGTAGCAAGAAATAGCAAGAAGCTAGCACCAACAAGGGCCGGTAGGAAATCAAACTTAAAGGCAAAAGCTAGCGCAGCTCCCAGCGCCATCCACCAAAGCCCGCCTTTTTGCTGCTGCTGGAGGAGTAGCATCCCAAACAAGCTCAGGTATAGCCCAAATACATAGCCCATCTCAGGGATGCCGTAATGGCTGTAAGTACAGTTAAGATCGCAGCAGGCTAACAAAAGGGCTGCAAGTAGGGCATAGGGCTTAGGTAAGCCTAGTCGTCGGGAAAAATGATACAAAAGCAGTAGCAAGAGTAAACTAAAAAACGTAGCTAACTGCCGATTGAGCATCACCATGTAAGCAATATCAGGCAGAGGCCCACCTAGGCGGTGGTGCGCATAAGCTAGGTGCGCCGCTGTGATCCCGAAGCCCCGCACGTTAAAAATAGGCGTAAAAAAATGCGGCAGGGAGTCGCCCTTTAGTTCTTGAAAGCGGCTTAGGGCTATATCGACGTGCTGGATCTCATCTGGCTCGAAGAGTTGAAAGCGAGCCTTTTCATCCGCCGTGAACCAGCCGGGCAGCCGGAGCACCAAGCCAAGTAATAACACCAGCCCTATACCATATCGCTGCATCTCATCTATTTTTCAGCGGCTAAAGCTAGTGAAAACTTCGGAAAAGCCGCTGCCTAGGAAGTGCTAAGTGCGCTCCTTGGCTACTCGTGTGCATAAACTTTTATACCTTTGAGCGATTTATTCAACCTGGCGGAAATGAAATGTTCTTCCGCTCCTAGCACCAAATATATAATGAAAGGAATTATTCTGGCAGGCGGTTTAGGTACACGCCTCTTCCCTTTGACGATGGCCGTGAGTAAGCAGCTCATGCCTGTTTACGACAAGCCAATGATCTACTATCCGCTTTCCACCTTATTATCGGCAGGTATCCGCGATATTTTGATCATTTCTACCCCTCACGATTTGCCGAAATTTGAGCACCTGCTAGGCGACGGTAGCCAAATAGGCTGCAACTTTCAATACAAAGCGCAGTACGAACCGAATGGCTTAGCCCAAGCCTTCGTATTAGGAGAAGATTTTATCGGGAAAGATCCGGCGGCTTTGATCTTGGGGGATAACATTTTTTATGGCACTGGCCTGAATAAAACACTACAAGCCTGCTCTAATCCTGAAGGCGGCTTTGTGTTTGCCTATTACGTGGCGGATCCAGAACGCTACGGGGTGGTGGAATTTGACCAAGCGATGCGAGCTATTTCCATAGAAGAAAAACCCGCCCAGCCAAAATCCAACTATGCCGTACCGGGCCTCTATTTTTACGATAACGACGTGGTGGAAATCGCTAAGAACCTAGCACCTAGTGCGCGAGGAGAATACGAAATTACCGATGTCAACAAGCACTACCTAGCTAACGGGAAGCTACAAGTAGCCCTATTAGACCGAGGCACTGCTTGGCTAGACACGGGCACACACAAGAGCTTAATGCAAGCGGGGCAATTCATCGAAGTTATTGAGGATCGCCAAGGCCTGAAAATAGGTTGTATCGAAGAAGTAGCCTACGAAATGGGCTTTATTGATGCCAGCCAATTAGAAAAACAAGCCCACCGCTTTCTTAAAAGTGGCTATGGGGAATATTTGCTCCAATTAATCGGAAAATAATTGAAAACAGCTGCCCCCCTTGCCGTTATTGATTTAGGCACGAATACTTTCCATTTACTGATTGCCACACCGCCAGCAGCCAACGGGCAGTTCCAGGAAATCTATCGAGAGCGTCGTTTCGTTAAGCTAGCGGCCGAAGGTATTGAGCGCATCGGGGATGCTCCTTATCAGCGCGGCCTTGAAGCCTTGCTCCATTTTAGACAAATTATGGATGCCCACGGCGTAAAGCAATACAAGGCAATGGGAACGGCTGCGCTGCGCACGGCTAGCAATGGCTCAGATTTTATAGCAGCAGCCTCCAAACTGGCTCAGATACAAATCACTAGCATACCCGGCTCCGAAGAGGCTCGCTTGATTGCTAAAGGTGTTTTAGCCGCTTTACCTCCCCTTACCGATGAGCGAATCCTCATCATGGATATTGGCGGTGGCTCAGTGGAGTTTATCATTGCAAACCGAGTAGCCACGCTCTGGGCGCAGTCCTTTCCTGTAGGCGTAGCTGTTTTAAGGCGGCGCTTTCATCAGCAAGAGCCTATCGCAGCGGCTGAAATAGCGGCAATAGAAGCTTTTTTACAAGAGGAACTAGCGAGCTTGAACACCGCCTTGCAGCAGTTTCCAACACGCCATTTGGTTGGAGCCGCTGGCACTTTCGACGTAGTAGCCACACTCATGAGTAGCGGCCGCCCCAGCCCCAATAGTCATCAAATCGCCTTGGAGCAGTTTCAAGCCTTGTATCAAAGCTGCATCAACAGCAGCCTGGTTGAAAGACAGGCCATGCCACACATACCCAAGGAACGCGTGGATATGATAGTGGTAGCCCTTTTACTCATCGACTATGTGCTTAGGAAAGCCGAAGTGGAAAAACTGAGCGTTTCGGACTACTCTATGAAAGAGGGTATTCTTAGCGAAATGAGTACTTAAGCTGGGTGGCCTTTGTTACTTCTCTATTTAGTCCTTACTAGTGAGGCTCAGTATTTTCACCTCTACACGCTGGTTTCGGCGCTGGCATTCAGCAGTAGCTTCATTGCATAGGCGCCGGGTATTACCATAGCCTTTTGGATAGAGCCTTTTGGTAGAAATACCGTGCAAGCGGAGGTACTCTACCACTTTTTCGGCTCGGGCTACGGAAATTTCCCGAGCAAATTGCGGTGTAGCCTGTGAGCTAGCATAGCCTCCTATTTCCACCGCTACACTAGGGTTTTGATTAAGAAAACCCACAATTTCATCCAAAGCCATTTCTGAAATAGGCTCAATATCGGCACTATTAGCCCTGAAAGTGATATCATTGATTTGGAAGACCGTATTGACTGTAACGGCGGCCACCGTTTGCCCTAGTTTAATTTTTTTCGCCTCAGGGGCAATGGGCTGCATAGGTTCAGGGGTTTTGGTGGCGGTATCAATCTTGCGGACTACCGGTTCTGGTTTGGTGTTCGTGTTGTCTGCTATCAAGACAGTAGGAACTTCGTCAATGGCTTTGTCACATTCGATGGGCCGCAGTGGAGAAGCATTATCGAGCAACAAATTACCATTGTAAGGTAGTAGAACAGGCGTACGATAAAAAACCTCGAAAACTAAGTGTGTATAGTCTTTTGTAGGGCTTAATTTGAGTTTGTATTCTTGCCAGTCGTAGTTAGTTACCAAATCGGTTTCCCCAATAATTTCCCTCCGATCGCAAAGATCGTAGCCAGCGTGTATTCTCAGTTTAGTGGGGGTTACGTAATTAGCAGGCTGGTTGGTAATACGGCTCTGGGAGAGGTACACCCTTGATCTAGCTAGGTGAATTCGGAAAGCGTAGCACTGCCCACCTACTAGTGGTTCGCTCAGTTCCTGGCCCACTCTTTCCCAAGTATCATTGTCTCTGACGACCATCCCTAAGTAGGTATTTCCATCTTGGGCTGCCATCGTGACCCTGAACTGATTCATAGGATCGGGCTGCACATCTGGTGCTGTTTCCGTTACCCAGCCGCAGTCAACCCATCCAATAGGCGGCATACTGTTTCTAGGCATATCCTCGAAGGAGGGGTTGCGTAATACGATGGTAGTGGCCTCCCGTTGCTGCCCCCAAAGGCTAGGCAGGGCAGTGCAGCAAGAGAGTATAAAAACAAGGGCGAGGCTTCGCATAAGTCAATTGTATATCCTTGAAATGTGGCCAACTATACAAATAGTTGGCTATCACTATAACGTTTGCAGATCGTCATTAAGTTTACAAGGCTTTGTAAATCGCATTGGTTACACACAGGGCAGTAGCATTTATAGGGCTAAACCGCTGTTTTCTATCTTTCTTCGATAGCCGCAATACGGCCGATCAAAAAAATATGACCAACCCACTTTGGGCTGGCAGCAAGACTTATTGGAAGGCATTGATCCCCGTTACTTCCATTCCTGTGATAAGGAGGTGAATGTCATGCGTTCCTTCATAAGTTACCACCGACTCTAAATTGGCCATGTGGCGCATAATCGGATACTCATTAGTGATGCCCATACCGCCATGAATCTGCCGTGCTTCACGCGCCACTTCAAGGGCCATGTTGACATTGTTGCGTTTGGCCATACTAATCTGAGCTGGGCTGGCTTTACCTTCATTGGCTAGCACACCTAGGCGCCAAGCCAGCAATTGGGCTTTAGTGATTTCGGTGATCATCTCCGCCAATTTTTTCTGCGTGAGCTGGAAGCCCGCTAAAGGCCGGCCGAACTGCTCCCGTTCCAAGCTGTAGCGAAGCGCTGAATCGTAGCAATCCAAAGCTGCCCCGATCGCCCCCCAAGCGATACCATAGCGTGCTTTACTCAAACAGCTTAATGGCCCCCGCAGGCTATTAACACCGGGGAAAATATTTTCCTTCGGCACTCTCACATCTTCAAAAACTAGCTCTCCGGTGATGCTGGCGCGTAGGCTCAGCTTACCATGAATTTCAGGCGCATGAAAGCCTTTCCAACCAGCTTCTACCACCATGCCTCTCACCTTTCCTTCTTCGTCTTTAGCCCACACAACCGCCAAATCAGCTATCGGACTATTCGTGATCCACATTTTAGCCCCATTTAAAATATAGGCGTCGCCATCATCCTTAATATTGGTTACCATCCCAGAAGGATTAGAGCCATGGTCTGGTTCTGTAAGGCCGAAACAGCCGATGAACTCTCCGCTACCTAGTTTCGGTAGGTACTTCATCTTAGTGGCTTCGCTGGCATACTTGTAGATAGGGTACATCACTAAGCTGCCTTGCACAGAAGCCATTGAGCGGAGGCCACTGTCTCCCCGCTCCAGCTCCTGCATAATCACGCCATAGGCAATTTCATCCATGCCGCCGCCACCATACTGAACTGGCAAACTTGGGCCAAAGGCTCCGATCTCCGCCAAGCCTTTGAATAAGTGCGTAGGGCATACACCCCGCTCGTAGGCGTCCTCAATGATAGGCGATACTTCTGATTTTACCCAATCGCGAACGGCCGCACGTGCCATGCGGTGGTCTTCATTCAGCAGATCCTCTACTAAATAATGATCGTGAAATTGGAAGCGATCTTCGCGAGCACTGCGATGGAAGTCTTGGCTTTGATTGAAATTCTTGGTCATGCTGCTATACTTAAGCTGAAATTTGGTTGGGCGCAGACTCCTGAACGATAAACCACTAAGAGCCTATCTGCATAAAGAAGCCTCGAAAAAATAACGGGCTTGTTTATCGGTCGTTCCTAAAGTTATTGCACGCCAACCGAACACATCTGAGTAGAATTGGTTGAACGAACAATAGCACTGCGCTGCAAAGATAAGGGCTTTTAAGGAATAGCGAAGAAAACTACTTCGCAATTAATTGCAGCGCATCTCCCTGCTTGAGTTGGCCAGCTACATCAACGGCCACTTCTTGCGCTAGTAGTAGCACCCTTGGAAAACCACCCACGGTTTGCGCATCGCAAAGTAGTAAGATAAGGCCGCTTGGGGTGAGTTGTATCGTCCCAGGCAAGACGGCCGAGCTAATCATATTGCTCAGTGAAGAAGCTTGCGGCAAAGAAGCTTGCGGCCAGGAAGAAGCTAATTCCGCTGACGCTAAACGAAGACCTTGACGATCGCTATTTGCTTGTACAACCCAAGCGGCCTGTAATATATTGGCTTGCACGCTGGTAGGTAGTAGCGACCACTCCGGGCCAGGCAACACCGCAAATTGTAATGGAAAACGAGGACAATGTTGGTAGGGGTCAAAATCGCTCGTATAAGCTAATTCTTCCCAACTGATGAGCTGCGCCTCCCATCCTTTTCGGATGCTTTGAATGCCTGGCACTCCTGGGCTAACGCTGCCCAATACACGGGGCACTTGCCATTCCCCTCTTAGGGCAATGTAGGAGCGGCAGCCACAGTTGGCTTGGCCGCCATCCAGCAGATAGTCGCCATCCAAATCAATAGTTGTATAGGCTTCTAGCGGTCGGCCATTGAGTTTCCAAGGCATATCTGCCCCTCCGATCGCTAATTGCCCGCGGCCACTTAGTAGCCATTGCCCGCCTACAAGGCTACACTCTAATAGAATCGCCTCAGGGGGCAGCTCCAGTATTTCTCGTAGCCGATTAGCTGCTCTACGGTCGGCTGCCCCGCCCCTCGGGATACCCATGGCTCGCTGCCCTGGCCGGCCCTGATCCACCAAATAAACGCCTCCTCCTGCTTGTATGCAATGAATCGTCAGCTGGTTTTTCTTTTTCGTCATACCGCACTATTTGCAGCCCACTGCGCAGGCGAGATGGCATAAAAAATAACGTGGTCGCCAGCTTGTAGCAAGTTCGCAGGTTGCCGCTGCACTTGCCATAGTGGAAGCGGACAGCGCCCAATCAGTTGCCACCCTCCGGGCGTTTCATGCGGATAAACACCCGTCTGCCGCCCCGCTAAGCCCACACTGCCTGCCGCCACTTTCGCTCTAGGCTGGCGATGCCTTGGCACGGCCAAGCGTTCGTCCGTGATACCTAAAAAGGCAAAACCTGGCTGGTAACCTAGCTGAAAAACACGATAGGTAGTGGCTGTGTGCAGCTCGATTACCGCCTGCTCCGTAAGCTGTAGGTGCTGAGCGACCGCCTGCAAGTCGGGCCCGAAATCACCACCATAAACCACCGGTAAACGATGAAGCTTCCCCCTTCCGACTGCCGCCGGTAGCTCCACTACCAGCGCATATACCCACTCCTTGAGTTGGTAGGTACTTGTCTTGCTTGGGTCGAAATGTAGCAACAAAGAGGCATACGCGGGCACCACATCCACTAGCGCGGGATGCCCCTGTACCGCTGCTGCGTACGCATGTACACTCCGATTGATTGGTTCATCTATCCGGTTTTCCCACTGCAACAGTATGGCGTTGTTGCCGTAATCTATTATATCTCGAGGCTTTCTCACCCCGTAAAAGTAAGTGGTTTTTAAGTTTTTAAGCAGTTCTCGACTCTTTTTTTCCTAGTACTTAGCTAAAAATCTTGCTTTTTAATGACTTTTTTGCTGTCGCTCCGCTCGCAGGGGTAAAGTTTTCTTTGTAGCGCAAGACTTCGCCGAAGGGGGAAAAGCCTTGCGCTACACCTTGCCCTTGCCCCCGCGACAGCCAAAAACAAATTAGCAAGCAGCTAATTGGGTAACCGTTAATTGAATTGATAATCAATTGATTAAGTGCCCACGCAAAAATATGAAAGAGGACTTTGCTTTTTCATCCCCCCTTGTTTGCGCGGTGGTTCTCTAGTAGGCACTATCTTTGTGCTTTAAAACACCCTTCAAGTTCAGCCAGCCTGAACTAATTGGGTGAAAAGTTATTCAGTAAGCTAAAAGGATTGACCTAGATATGAGCCAAACAGATTTCGTCGCCCTCCCAATACAGGAAATTGTGCAGGAAACACAAGACACGGTAACTATTAAGTTTAAGGTAGCAGCCGAGCAGCAGGAGCAATTCCAGTACCTAGCTGGTCAATACCTTACACTTCGGTTTGTGATTGAAGGGCAGGATGTTCGCCGTGCCTATAGCATGAGTTCTAGTCCGATAGAGGAGCTATTAGCCGTGAGTGTAAAAAGAGTAAAAGACGGCCTTGTGAGCAATTACATAGCCGATCATCTTGAAGTGGGCACGCTGGTAGATGTGATGCCGCCGCAAGGCCGCTTTGTGGTGCAGCCCGCTGCGGATAAACGCCGCAATTTTTACCTCTTTGGAGCAGGCAGCGGAATCACACCACTCCTTTCCATCCTAAAGACGGTTTTGGAGCAGGAGCCTAAGTCTTCCGTCTTCCTACTCTACGGCAACCGAGATGAGAACAGTATCATTTTCAAAACGCAACTAGAACAACTCGAACAGCGCTATGCTGGGCAATTTACGGTGGCTTATACCCTAAGCCAGCCCTTACGTGAAAAGCCCAGCGGTTTTTCGCGTTTTTTCACTCGCGGCACTGTCCGTTGGGCCGGCGAAAAAGGCCGCATTAGCGACGATAAAGTGCAGGAGTTTCTAGATACCTACCCCCAAGACGCCACCGAGGCATTCTACTATGTCTGCGGCCCTGGTTCTATGATTGATATCGTAGAGCAGACTTTACTGGGGCGTGGGTTACCTAAGGCCGCCATCTATACGGAGCGCTTTGTGTCGGCTTACGATACGAAGAAATCAAGCACTAGTGCATCGGTAGCTGCTGCGCAGGTAAAAGCTCGTTTGAATGGAAAAGAAGTAACAGTACAACTCAAGCCTGGCCAAACCATACTAGATGGTCTTTTGGAGGCCAAGGTCAATCCGCCTTATAGCTGTCTAGCAGGTGCTTGTTCTACTTGTGCTGCCAAAGTGACGAAGGGCGGTGTAAAAATGGATGTCTGCTACGCGCTGGATGAAGACGAAGTGGCTGATGGCGTAATTCTTACTTGCCAGAGCCACCCTACCAGCCCAACGGTGGAAATAGACTTTGAGTTTTAGAGACTTACTTTGTATAGATTTCCTCGGCAATCTATTTTTGCAAGCATTGACAACCGTAGGGCTTGTCTTTTTATCTTTGTGTAGTTATATTTATTGAACTAAAGCGAGGGTAAATTTGTAAGAAAGGTAGGTCTGTCTGCTATCGCAATCGTCCGTGGCGCGAAGCGCCATCGTGGGCGGAGCGGCAGGCTGGTCTATTTTCACAACCTAGCGTTTGTATGTTACCGTCTTCCCTACTTCGTCGGCTTGTGTATCAGCTTATGTATCAGCTCGTGAGTTGCACTGCGTTGTTCTTAGGCAGCAGCTTGGCTTTACTGGCTCAAGACAATAATTGGATACCTTCGGATGAGGCTAGGAGCAGTATCTCCTTTCTAGATGCTAGTAGTAATTGGGTAGTGGAATCGCCCCTATTAGGTGCCGATCATACAGTACTTTACTTTACTTATCCTGAACATCCTAGGAACTTAGGCAACAAGCATAATGGCGATATTTGGTTGAGCCATCAGCAGCCCGACGGTAGCTGGGGGCGTGCCCTACATGCAGGTTCCCCGATCAATTCTTTAGCCAACGATTGGCTCATCGGTATCAGTGCCGATGGCAAGCGCCTAGCGGTATGGCGGCAAGGGGTAAGCAATCTGTTGGATATTTTAGTACAGGGTGACCGTAGCTGGCGGATCGATCAGTCCATTCCTTTGGAAAGAGGTCTTCGAGCAGCTACCTTTGATATGGAAAGCCAGCAGCTCATTTACAGTAAACGCAAGGAAGGGCAACACGATCTTTTCGTGCGGCAGCTGCTGACGGGTAAGCAGTGGTCGGAAGAGCGCGCCCTAGAGTATGTCAACTCTGCTTTAGACGAGGATGCGCCTTTTCTTTCTTTCGATGGCAGGAGCTTATATTTTCGGCGGGCAAACACTTGGTTTGTGAGCCATTACAAAACCGAAGACCATACCTTTAGCGAGGCTAAAGAGCTAGCGACTAGCACAGTGGCTGCTTGGTCAAAACTTTGCATTTCCGTAGTAGAAAGCGAGCAAGCGGTGGGCTTGAATCAAGCAGGGCAGCTAGAACAAGCTAGCCTTTTTGCTGCCGACCAACCGCTAGCTAGTAAATTGCTAACAGGTCAGTTGCAACAGCCGCCCTCATTGGAAGATCGATTTAGCGGAGCCTCCATTCGCTTAATAGTAGATGGGCAAGAGCGGCGGGTTTATCCCGATGCTAACGGCTATTATACACTGGTGGTACCCGCAGATCGGCTCAGTAGCGTCACGGCTGAGGCACCTGGTTATTTTGCCCCCGGGCAGTTGCTAGCATCACCACAGACATGGATAGGCGATCTAGCACAACTAGGAGAAAAAAACAACTTCAGTAGCGACTACTATCATCGCGAACAGCAGATCAAGCAACTTCAGCAGCAAATCAGTGCTAGCCGAGAAGTGCTAGCCGAACTGGATCAAAAGCGAAAGGAGGTACAAACAAAAGTTCGGCAAGCGCAGCTAGCGGCTGGCCGCGAACTACTGGATGGCTATACTGACCCAGAGTTAGAGAGCCTTCGCTTTCGGCTTCAACAAGCCCATACCCAACTGCTTGATACGCTGCCACCAAGCCCAGCTGTGAAAAAAGAAGTGGAGCCGATAAAACCCCAAAAAGAAACCGATCCTAGTATTGGCTTCGACGAATTAGAAGCCATGAAAGCCAAGTTCCGTGCCCAACAAGAGGAAAAGTTGCAGCACAAAGGACAAGCAGCGTTCCGCTGGCAAGACCGCAACCCAGCTACGATGCGCAAGGAAGTAGAAAATGCCGTGCAAAATAGCCTCATACCAACGCTAACAGAGGAGCTGCTACGCCAACCATCTCCGCAAGGCAAGCCCGTAGATAGCCTTCTTATCAGGGAAACGGTAAGTACTACACTTTTTCCCTCCAAGGCACCAGCCGTATATGAACGAACAAGCTGGGAAAACCAACTCATCGAAGGGCTTCGGCCTAGCGCAGAAAGTAAACTAAGGCAAAGTTTGGCTGTGCCGATACAAGAAAGCCGCCTAGAAGAAGAGGTCATCAGCGCCAACTATACCACACAGCAACTCCAGCTGCAAGCCTATCAGGATAGCCTGAACGTCTTTTATGCGCAGCAATGGGCCGAAGAAAGCCAACAGGCAGGTAAGCAGTACGATTTTACAGCCAAAGGGATGACAGCCTCTGGCCTCAGCCCAACTAGCTATAATGATAGTCCCCAACTCACGCTTACGCCCCTGGTGGAGGGTCAAACTATTATACTACCCCAAATTCAGTTTTACCCCAACGATAGCCGCTTTGTACCTACCGCTTTTCAAGAGTTAGATCGGCTTTGGCAGTTGTTAGAAGGCAATGCGGCACTGCAACTGCACATCACCGCTCATACGCACGACCAATTGAGCTACCTCGCCTCTCAGGAGCTAAGTGAAGATAGAGCCTTTGCCGTTGTTCAGTACCTTAGCAGCAAAGGTATTGAGCTGGAGCGACTCTCTTATGGTGGTGTTGGTCGGCAAATGCCTTTAGTACCTAATGACTCTTTGGAGAATAAGGCTAAAAACCAGCGCATAGAAGTGACTATTCGATAAACAGTAGGTGGCGCGTGTAACATTTTTCGTTTTCCAGGTATAGAGGGTTAATGTGCAACTGCTGCCCTATCCGTAGGTGTGCGGTGGCTCGCTATCCATCCCATTTTTCCAAGAAAACCACCAAAATCGATGAAAAACCTCCTATTCCTAGTCGCAATACTGAGCTTAGCCCATTGTTCTACCAACCGCCCCCCTATGGAAACCGATACCCGCCTTGTGAAAATTGGCGAAATTTTCACCGTCACAAAAACCAGTCAGCTAGGCACCGGCTATCGCTGGAAGCTGGCGCAACCCATCCATGAAGCATACCTAGAATTGGTTTCAACACAAGTGGAAGAAACAACCCAAGAGGTAGATGGTGGTCAAAATCAAGAAAGCTGGCAGTTCAAAGCGATCGGGAAAGGCAGCACGACCCTAGAATGGGTGTATCAGCCTGCTTGGGAAAAAAACCTTGATAAAAAAGCAAAAACCTATTCCATACGAGTGCAAATTGATTAGCACTCCATTTTTCACCTTTTCAAATCCATTTTATGTTCATTCCTTTTTTTCGCTGTGCCTTGGCACGGCTTAGCAATCCTTTTGCTTGCAGCTTACTGCTTTGGCTCTTGATAGCCGTACCTGCCATGGCACAACCAGTCATTAAGGTGTTGCCGGATCTCCCACAAACGTACAAAATCCGAGAATCGCAAGCGTCGGCTGTTATTCAGCAGCGCCTACAGCTTACCCGAGCTGAAATACAAACTAAAAAACTAAACTACAATGTGGGCTTTACCTCCGTTTCTAACCTTGCAATCGCAGATATTACAGGAGAAAAAGAAATAAGCCAGGCCGAAGTACAAGCATTAAAACAAAGTTTTGGTAATAAAGCCTACATGGGTACCCTAGATGGAGACGGGGACGGAAGTTCCTCAGGGCCTTGTAGAACCAACTTATCTACCTACGATTCTAGAACGAACAATCATGTGTCGGGCGTTCGTAGCCAAGGTAGCTGTGGCTCTTGTTGGGCATTTGCAGCCGTAGCGGGCTATGAGTCGAGTTACCTAAAATTCAATGGCGGAGCGCCTAGCTCGGTGGATGCCTCCGAGCAGCATGTTTTGAACTGTTCAAATGGTGGCTCTTGTAATGGCGGTTTCTCCTACAAAGTGCTGCAGTGGATGGTCAATAACAACCGAAATATCTGCCGTGAGAGCCAGTATCCTTACACCGCCAATGACAAAAGCTGCTCGCCTTCTAGCTGTAGTTCGCCTTTTTATGCCTCTGCTTGGGGCATCGTTCGGCCTGATAACGACATCTCCAAAATCGCCGCTGTAGCAGATATTAAAGCAGCCGTTTGCACGTATGGATCCGTGATCGCTAGCTGCCAAGTTACTAGCCGATTTCAGGATTACACGAACGGGGTTTTCTTCGATTTTGTGAGCAACACCAGCAGCCCATCTTCCAACCATGCGGTGTTAATTGTTGGTTGGTGCGACGTTCGGGGCGCTTGGCTTATCAAAAACTCCTGGGGCACCGGTTGGGGAGAAAATGGCTATATGTGGATCAAATACAATTCCAGCAACATCGGTCGGCGCGCTGCTTGGGTGAAGGCTAAAACTAATTCCAGCGCACAAGTGAGTTTGAATGGCTATTTTAAAGGCAACGATAACGGACACTACTACGTTCGTACGGTAGGTAATAAGGTATATTGGTTCGGTGAGCATCCCAACGGAAACTGGGCCAATGTATTCTCCGGCACTTTATCGGGTAGCCGCATCACTGGCGAGTTCTTCGACGTACCGAAAGGTGGTGCGCAAGGTGGTAGCGCACTCGTTTTAGAGATCAACAACAATGGAAACAGCTTCGTGAAAATTTCGGGGGCTTTCGGGGGCACTGCTTTCACAAAAGCAACGCTACCTGCTTCTGGTTTGCCCGGCGATCGGGCAGGCGGTTTCGGAAGCACTAGCCAAACGGACATCAGTGGCCGATGGAGCTGTAATGATGGTGGCATCTATTACATTCGCCAAATTGGCAACAAAGTGGCCTGGTTCGGCGAACGGTCTAATACAAATGGTAAACCAAGCTTCGCCAACGTTGGCGTAGGTACCCGACTAGGAAATGGGGTCACCTTAAGCTGGGCAGACATTCCTAAATGCGGCCTATCAGGCAAAGGGGCCTTGGTGCTGAATGTAACTAATAGCACTACCATTACTAAAAGCTCCGGGGCTGGCTTCGGTGGCTCCACTTGGACTAGACAATCCAACACACCCAACCTGACCGGAACTTGGCGCAATACAGATAGCAATACAGGTAGTATCACCCGTTTGGTCGTAACTAGTAATTCCACCAGAGTGCAAGCCTTCGGTAAATGTAGCCCTACTGACTGCGACTGGGGAACCGTAAACCTCACGCCCAGCGGAAGCAACCATAAAGCCGTTTTCGATAGTAACGTAGCTAAACGCGATTTAGACTTCGTGCTCCTAGCAAACGGCCAGTTACAAGTTAAGATGAAAACAGTCTATAAGGATAGCAGGCCTACTCGCAATGACACCCTGACTTTCAAGAAATAGTGCGGTTACTGGGGGTTCCTGCCAATAGATAAACGCCCAACTGGGGTAGTCGTAAAAAAGGCACTAGGATCAAGCAGATCCTAGTGCCTTTGTGTGTAGAATTTGTTCGGAGGCCTAATCTACAATCATTGCCTGCGTATCCAATACTTGTTGGCGGATGTTGGCGGGCAAATCGCGGTATTCGTATTGCTGATTGCGCAACTGCGGTCGGAAGCCTGCTTCTCGAATCGCTTCTTGGATGCCAGCCGCCGTAAAACGCCAACGAGCGCCCGCAGCGGATACTACATTCTCTTCAATCATGATCGACCCAAAGTCGTTTGCTCCGGCATGCAGGCAAACTTGAGCGACTTGTTTGCCTACCGTTAGCCAACTAGCTTGGATATTGTAGATATTCGGGAGCATGATGCGGCTTAAGGCGATCATTCGAACGTATTCATCGCCTGTTACTGCATTTCTTGCTCGCTTGATTTTTTTCAAGATGGTATCCTCATCCTGGAAAGGCCATGGAATAAAAGCCAAGAACCCCTTCGCATCCGCTGGCTTTTCTGCCTGCACCGCGCGCAGCCGAACGAGATGATCCATTCGTTCCCAATTGGTTTCAATATGGCCGAACATCATCGTAGCACTCGTAGTGATGCGCAACTGATGTGCTGCTCGCATCACGTTAAGCCATTCTTCGCCCCCACATTTTCCTTTTGAGATAAGTCTGCGCACCCGATCGCTGAGTATTTCAGCACCGGCGCCTGGTAGGCTATCAAGCCCTGAAGCTTGTAGTTCTTTCAGTACCTCGTAGTGGCTTTTTTTCTCTAGCTTCGCAATGTGCGCAATTTCAGGCGGCCCTAGCGCGTGCAGCTTAAGCTGCGGATACAGGGCTTTCAATTGGCTAAATAAGTCGGTGTAAAAACGGAGGCCCAAATCAGGGTGATGCCCGCCTTGTAGCAAAAGTTGCTCGCCGCCGAAAGCAAAAGTTTCTTCAATTTTCTGCTTGTACGCATCTATCGTGGTAATATAGGCTTCCTCATGGCCGGGCCGGCGATAGAAGTTACAAAACTTGCAATTGGCAATACAAACATTGGTCGTGTTGCTGTTCCGGTCGATGATCCAAGTTACTGCTTTTTCCGGCACGCGCTCGAAGCGCATCGCATCGGCGGTGTACATTAAATCGGCTAAGGGAGCTTGCTCTAGTAAAAAGACGCCTTCCTCGGCACTTAACCATTCGCCCCGTAGGGCTCTTTCGAGTAGATGAGGGACTTGCATAAAAGTCTGTTTTTTAGTCAGCTTAGGCTCGGGTTGATCCAGCAAGGCTAGCTAGTAGAAGTATCAACAAGAAAAGTAGCACATGGTTTTGAAAAGGGGATTCGAGCAAAGCCCGAACCCCCTTTAGGTATCTGTATCACAGTGCTTTTGTTGTTGCAAAAACGCTAGTTGTTCAGTTAAATATGCAAAGCACGATTGCCGGTGGCAGCTAAGGCAGCCTCTTTAAAAGCTTCGGTGTAGGTTGGGTGGGCATGGCTCATACGGGCAGCATCCTCCGCCGATGCGCGGAACTCCATTAGGGCTACGGCCTCGGCGATCATATCGGCTGTGCGAGGGCCTACCATGTGAACGCCTACTATTTCATCCGTGTCGGCATGGCTAAGCACTTTTACCATACCATCGGTATCCATGCTGGCTCTTGCACGGCCTAGTGCTTTGAAGGGGAACTTGCCCACTTTATAAGGGATACCTTCTTCCTTAAGTTGTTCTTCGGTGCGGCCCACGGCGGACACTTCTGGCCACGTATAGACTACGCCAGGGATCAGGTTATAATCGATGTGCGGTTGCTGGCCGGCCATGTGCTCGGCCACAAAAACGCCTTCTTCTTCCGCCTTATGGGCTAGCATAGCACCCCGCACCACATCGCCAATTGCGTAAATATGGGGCACGCTAGTCTGCAAGTTATGATTCACTTCTACCCGGCCGCGATCATCTACCACGACACCGGTAGTTTCTAGGCCTAAATTATCGGTAAAAGGACGCCGACCAATTGCTATCAGGCAGTAATCGGCTTTAAGTTCCAGTTGGCTATTGTCGGCCATTTTCTCCACCTTCACGCTTACACTTCGACTAGTAGCTTTCACTTCCGTTACTTTGTGTTTGAGGTAGAAGTTGATGCCTGTTTTTTTGAGGGAGCGCATGAGTTCTTTACCACAGTCGTTATCCATACCGGGGAGGATGCGATCCTGGAACTCTACCACGTCCACTTCAGTGCCTAAGCGCGCGAAAACGCTACCGAGTTCAAGGCCAATTACGCCACCGCCCACAATAACCATACGCTTGGGCACTTTATCGATTTGTAAAGCTTCGGTGCTAGTAATTACCCGCTTTTTGTCATAGTTCATGAAGGCTGGCGTAATTGGTTTAGAGCCCGTGGCGATAATGAATTTATCGCCTTCCAGTAGCTGCTCTCCACCATCATTCAGGCTTACTTTTACGGTGTTAGGTCCGGTGAAAGTACCATAACCGTGCACCACTTCCACTTTGTTTTTGTTCATCAAAAACTGAATGCCTTTGGTGGTTTGTGCCACTACATCGTCTTTACGCTTGATCATCTGGGGCATATTCACCTTCAGGTCTTTGAGCTGTATGCCATGCTCCTCGAAGCGCTCGTGAGCATTGTGGTAATGCTCGGAGCTATCCAGTAAAGCTTTGCTCGGGATACAGCCTACGTTGAGGCAAGTGCCGCCTAATGTACTGTAGCGCTCCACAAGGGCTACTTTCATGCCTAGTTGTGCTGCACGGATGGCCGCAACATAGCCCCCTGGGCCAGATCCGACAATGACGAGATCATATTTCATAAGCTGGTATTAATTCAATTCATTTGGATGAGCAAAGATACGTCTTGCGCTTCAAAACCAACCCTTGCCCCTGCATTTATGCCAATATGAGCATTAGAGTTGTTCGGCAGGTCATCAAACGGCTGCAAGTGGCACCACAAAATAGCCACGTGGCGAAATTTTATACGGCACTTCGTTAAAAAGCCTCGCCGCAGCCCTGCTGCGCCTACGTTTTTCACCTCGTTCAGTATAAAATTTGCTACACGCTCGCTCGTTCATGACCCGCCGAACAACTTTATTAACAATCAAAAATAAATAACAGGCAGTCGCTAATAAAATAACACTTGAGGCACCAAGAAGATAAGATAGCCTACTTTTTTTTTGTCTAGGAAGCGTAAAAAGGACTAGTCTTGCGCCTCCCTTTTTCTGGAGAGAAGGGCCCTTTGATAATTGCGCACTGCAAAGGAGGCTACTTCATAAACCGTGGTTTCGTCCTCTTCCGTGACGCTGCTACTGCTGTTGCGATAAGATTTTTCGGGCCCACTACTGATCGTGTAAGCTAGCTGCTCGCCTACTAGGCTCAAGGTAGAAAAAAGAAGGGTGCCAGCCACAGAAAAAGGCCCTTGTAAGACACCGCCTAGGTAGAAATTATCGAGTAAAATCCCGTCTTGTTCATCCACGATCCAGTGATGAGGTCCTTCATGACCTTGACGCAGTAGATAATTTCGTTTACCTTTCTCAAGATCATCGCCATAGTAGATGGTATAGGTAAGTGTGCTATCGTTGAGGGGTAAAATATGCAGCTGCATAGCCACTTTTTGTCTTAGGCCAAGGGGAGTGAAAATTTGCAGTTCACCCGCCCAAATGCCCTGAAAATCGGCGGGAAAAGTGGGTATTTGTTGGCTAAAAAGCGAGTAGGGCACTAGTAGAAAAAGAAGGTACTTCATAGCAGAAGTGGTTTGATGACAGCTAAATGGACGCATTTTGATTATTGCTAAAGTAGCTGGTGATACTGTATTTTTTGCTACGCGCTCCTGACAAAAATGGTCTATTCTTCAGGGCGCAAATCGAATCGTTTACGCAGTTCTTCTAGGGCAGGCTGCTTTTCCCGCATGGCCAAAAACTTATCTTTAGCCGTAAGTCTTTTTTTAGGTGCGGTTGTGGGTTCGCGCAGGCTTTCATCCTCTTCCAACTGCATAGCTAGCTGCGGGTTACTAAATTGCTGGCGAAAGAAATCGATTAGCAAGCTACTTTCTCTGATGGCTGCGGCGGCTCTTTGGCTACCTACTTTGATGAGGATGCCTTCGTCTTTTAACCAAGGTTTGGCCATTTTCATCATCACGCCCAGGGTTGTTTCTGTTTGGTTTTCGAGTAAAACTTGCCAGTATTCATCCAACTTTTCTTGGCTAAGGGTGCTAGTGCTAGTAGCCGTTTCGGCGGCAACTTGCTGGTTATTGGCCTTGATTTCGGCCAGCATGGCCGCTGGATTGAGGCCGCCGATCGTAAGCTTATTCTTTAGCAGCTTGCTAGGTGGCTGCGGGTTGGCTCGGATTTCGTTTTCAGGCTCGGGCACCGCCACTTCTTCGGCTTTCGGGTAAGGATTGGGTGTTGTTTTTTGCACTTCGTGCAGGGGCAAGTCGTTTTGCTTAGCAAAGGGTTCTGCCACGCTATCGAAAGAAGTGAAGCCTTCGGGGAGGCTTATGGAGGGGATATTGCTCCCGTCAGGATTTTTTTTTTCAGGCTCGGAAGTAGGCAGAGCCTGAAGGCTGAAAGCGCGGCGAATGGAAACCATCTTAAGCAAGCTCAGTTCCACGTGTAGGCGTTTGTTGCGCGCTAGGCGGAAATTGATATCGCAATCGTTGGTTAGGTTCAAAGCAGTTAGCAGCAGATCCGTAGGCGCTAGGGCACTTTGCTGGTGATAGCGTTCCTTGAGCTTTTCTCCGGCATCTAGTAGGCTGAGGGTAACGGTATCCTTACAAACGAGCAAATTGCGCAGATGGGCAGCTAAGCCATTAACGAAGAGGTCTTCATCAAAACCCTTGTTGAGTACCTCATCAAACAGGAGCATCATACCACTGCGGTCTTCGGTGAGGATTTGATCTACTGCTCGGAAGAAATAATCGTAGTCGAGGACATTAAGGTTGTCGATTACCGCTTGGTAGGTTACTTCTTTGCCGCTGAAGGAAGTGATCCGGTCGAAGATAGAAAGGGCATCGCGCAGGGCACCATCTGCTTTTTGGCCAATGATATGTAGCGCATCAGGGTCGGCTGTAATGCCTTCTTGCGCGCAGATGTGCTGAAGGTGTTCCACGATATCTGCCACTTGGATGCGCTTAAAATCGAAGATTTGGCAGCGCGATAAGATAGTGGGCAGAATCTTATGCTTCTCGGTCGTAGCTAGGATAAAGATAGCGTAGGCAGGCGGCTCTTCTAGGGTCTTAAGAAAAGCATTGAAGGCCGCCTGGCTAAGCATGTGAACCTCATCAATGATGAAGATTTTATATTTTCCTTGTTGGGGCTGGAAGCGAACCTGCTCAATTAGTGCGCGAATGTGCTCCACGCTATTATTGCTTGCCGCATCGAGCTCGGTGATATTAAGCGAAGCATTTCTATTGAAAGCTTGGCAGCTATCGCAGCTATTACAAGGCTCAAAATCGGGTGTCCGGTTTTGGCAATTAAGTACCTTAGCTAGTATTCTAGCGTTAGTTGTTTTACCAACTCCTCGCGGGCCGCAGAAGAGGAAAGCATGGGCGAGGTGATCGGTTTGCAGGGCATTTTTGAGCGTCTGGGAAACGTGCTGTTGGCCCACCACTTCATCAAAGCGAACGGGACGATACTTGCGAGCCGAGACGACAAAACTGCTCATAGACTAGAACTTAAACTTGGCTGTAAAGATAGGTAAAAATCATAATCTTATCTCATCATCCTTTTCATCATACCATTTATAGGTCGTGAGCGGTAAATCGCCATCCGGTAAAATTTGCATCCATCGGTAATACTTCATGTACCATTTCATCTGCTGATTGGGGAAACCTTTGCGTAGGAAGGCTGCTACATAAGGGTGCACACGCAGTTTAAGCTTGGCTTTTGGCCTAGATTCCATGATGATATCCAAGTCGCGCTCAATATCATCGGTGAGTAGAATACTGGCATTAATTTTACCAGTACCATTACAAGTAGGGCACTTTTCAGCCGTGGTGATTTTCACTTCTGGTCGAACACGTTGGCGAGTGATTTGCAGCAATCCGAACTTACTGAGCGGTAGCACGGTGTGTTGAGCCCGATCGTTTTTCATAAACTTTCGCATGGCCGTTACAAGCTCCTTCCGGTGTTCGGCATCGCGCATATCAATGAAGTCAACGATAATGATGCCCCCAATATCTCTGAGGCGTAGCTGGCGAGCTATTTCCTCGGCAGCCTCCATATTGACTTTCAGCGCTGCATCTGCTTGGTTTTGGTTGGGCATTTTATTGCCACTGTTCACGTCGATGACGTGCATGGCTTCTGTATGCTCAATGATAATGTAAGCTCCACTAGCCATAGTGGCCGTTTTGCCGAAGCTAGACTTAATTTGCTTCGTGACGCTGTACACATCAAACACTGGCCGGGTACCTTTGTGAAAGGAAACGATATTGACTAGGTCGGGGGCTATATCTTTGAGATAGGCTTTTACGCTTTCGTAGATATCCTTATCGTCGATTACAATACGGTTGAAGCTGTCGGTTAGAAGATCGCGGATCAAGGAGCTAGTTTTATCTAACTCGCTCAACAGCTTCAAAGGCGGCTTAGCGTTTTTGAGCTCTTTACAAATTTGCTCCCAACGCCCAGTTAGCATATTGATTTCTTCGTGTAGGTCGCTAACGGATCTTCCCTCCGCAGCGGTTCTCACGATCACGCCGAAGTTTTTGGGCTTGATGCTTTCAATGAGTACTTGTAGTCGCTTGCGCTCTTCGCTAGTGCTGATTTTTTTCGACACCGCGATCACGTCACTGAAGGGCGTAATAACGAGGTAGCGCCCTGGAATAGTTATTTCGCAACTCAACCGAGGCCCCTTTGTGCTGATGGGCTCTTTAAGCACCTGGGCTAGAACGAACTGCTTTTTATCGAAGACCTGATCGATTTTACCGGTCTTAACGATTTCCGGCTCCTGCCGAAACTTATCGAGAGAAGTGAATTTCAGCTTCCCCTCCACGCTTAGCTCCGCAAATTTTTGGAGGGTTCTCACATTCGGGCCTAGATCGGTGTAATGTAGAAAGGCATCTTTTTTGTGGCCAATATCTACAAAAGCAGCGTTAAGGGCGGGGGTAATTCTATTAATTTTTCCCAAGAAGACGTCGCCTACTGTAAAGTTATCAGTAGAGCCTTGCTTATGGATTTCCACAAGCTTTCCATCTTCGATGAGTGCAATCTCTACGGCCTTTCCCGTAGCAGATACAATCATTTCTTTTTCCACAATTTTTGTTTAGTTCTTCAAAAGAGCCTAGGAACCAACCGCTAAGAGTAGCCTATCAAAGACAGACTATTCCGTTGTCTTAGCTGAATTGAGTACACTTAGCACTACAGACAAAGAAAGGTTTTCACACGAGCCAACTGTGCCTACAATAAGCATCGGCTTATCAAAGCCCTAAACGATTCGTGGAATGTGGAAAGATCGAAAAAGTGACCCGACGCATACAAAAAAGTGCTTTCCCGTTTTCACCGCCCTCGGTTTGTAACCGGAGCAATATGGTGTATTGTGTGGGAGAAAAGCGGGTTTAACTGCCGATATAGCGGCTAAAAATTTCTTTCGGTGAAGGTTGAACTAGGCCGGTTAGGAAGGGGAATAAGAAAGTTAATTGGCAGACGACATGCTGAAGGTAAAGCAGTCCAATTGGATGGATAGTGAACAAGAAATCCTAAATGAACTGCCAAGCCGCTCTGATAACTTCTTTTTATGAAATTCCAAATAATACGAATTCGACAAAGGGGGGGATGATTGACCGAGCAAAGAGTTGGCAACCACTAGATTCAGTAGAATAAGAAGCAGATCCTATACCAAACCCAATTAGAAGGCAATAGCCTACTAATTGGATTTGTAATATTCCGGGCGCTCTTATTCCTAGAGAAATAGGATACTAGCGATTTTTCTTTTTGTGACGGTTCTTACGCAGCCGCTTTTTGCGCTTGTGCGTTGCAATCTTATGACGCTTCCGTTTTTTACCACAGGGCATACAAACGATTTTTTAAGGTTAAACAATATGATTTTGAAACAGTCCGCAAAGGTAGGTAAAATTTTTCAATTTGACTGTATCCTTCGGGCGAAAACTCAAAAATCTATTTATAATACACTTCTGAGCTGGATTTAGTTGTCTTTAGGAGCCTGCG
>DAINNZ010000036.1:0-27674 GCA_036735605.1 Lewinella sp.
AACCACGGGTTTCGTCGAAGCGTTGGGCAGCCTTGATCAAACCAAGATTACCTTCGTTGATCAAATCGCTCAGGCTTAAACCTTGATTTTGATATTGCTTGGCCACGGAAACAACAAAACGAAGGTTCGCCTTCGTCAGTTTCTCTAAGGCAATCTGGTCGCCTTGCTTGATGCGTTTCGCTAAATCTACTTCTTCCTCGGGCGTCAGCAAATCTACTTTACCGATTTCTTGGAGATATTTTTCAAGAGATTGGCTCTCCCGATTGGTGATGGATTTAGTGATTTTGAGTTGTCTCATCTAAAATGGCCTTTGTTATGTTAGTGAGTACCTTTTACGGAACCACTGATTGTTTTGACGTTAATTTTCCTGTTTGTCACAAGGAGGTGATTGCCCAAGAACATAGCAAGAATATGCGGTACTGTAAGGGAGTTGTATCAACTTTATGGCTAACGCAGGGGCAAGTGCAAGGTGTAGCGCAAGTCGATTCCTACAAACAGGGCGCAAAATTACTACATTTTTTCAAGGAATCCGTTTTTTTTATTACATCTTTGCAGCTGTCCTATTAGGAAACAGAACTAGCAGGATTTAAGTTCGCCCACGGCCTTTTGAAAAAAGAAAGTAGCGGTAATGGAAGATACTTTTGGTAATATGGATAAAATTGCCGTATTTACGCCCCATCTAGCCAACTAATCAACTGAAATGGAAAGAGTTAAGTTCACAGAAGAGTTTATTTTTCGGGCTTCGCCCACTTTGATCTACCAATTTTTAACTACGCCAGCCTGTCTTACACGCTGGTTTTGCGACGAAGTGGACATCAACTTCAGCATCTATAGTTTCTCTTGGAATGGAGCTACAGAGGTCGCTGAGTTGATTGAAGACGATGAGCCTGGGTTGGTGCGCTTCAAGTGGGAGGATGCTGAAAACGACAATGAGTATCTAGAGTTTTCTTTAGATATTAGTCCTGTTACGGGCGAAACCATCATGTATATCACTGATTTTGCCGACGCAGACGAGGTGGATGACCAGCGAGCCTTATGGCGTTCGCAGATGTCGCGGATGAAGGCTGAAATGGGGGGCTAAGTATGAATATTCTACTAGGCTTGCAGCTGGCGGCGGATAATTGCTTACCGGTTCTTCGGCCCTCGGCTTTTTTTGATGCTATTTTCTCGCCCAGCGGATTCATCAGTTGGCTAGAAGGCCAATACGGCTTAAGCCACCCTAGTGGAGATATTGATTTTTTGCGTTCAGAGCAATACCGGCAGCATTGTGCGGCCTACTTAGCAGCGCATCCAGAAGTTTTCTTTGCGGCTTCTTTTCAAGCAGATCAGCGCGCCACGGCCACGGAATTATTGAGTCGAAGAGACGAGCTCATCAGTGGCGGCTTGCCGCTGGCTCAGCTTTCAGGGGAGTTGCCAAGGCGCCTATTCGTGCTAGCCCATTTAGAGCGTCGCCTACAACAAGCGGAGGCGCAGGCTGCTTTACTACCTGGCTTTGCAGACCGTTTGGATGCGCTTTGCGCCGTATTGCAACAGGGCCGCCTACCTGATTTTACACTCTATTTACACGAAGCCGCAGCGTTCTTGCCGCCGGGCCTGCATCGAATCCTACAAATCCTGCAAGCTGCTGGCATCAAGGTGGCGGCTTACGAGGCGGCCAAGATCACTAAGACCGAAACAGACTTAGATCGCTGGAGATACCGCCTTCAGAGCGGGGGGCAACAAAAGCTTACAGCGGCAGCGGACGGTAGCCTTCTATTGCTACGGGCCAAGCGAGAAACACCCATTGCGGCCTACTTGGCGCGGGTCTTGCGTATGCACCCTAGCTGGAAGCCGGCCGTGCTTTTGCCTAGTCGAGATCAAACGCTCAACAATGCGCTGGTACTAGAAGGCCTACCGGATTTAGGCGTCACGGTTAACAGTTTAGGTCGGCCCGGGCTACAGGTACTCAAGTTGGTGACCGTCTTTCTTTGGGAGCCAGTGGATTTGAGGAAAATCATGGAGTTTCTTAACCTTTCGGTGAAGCCACTAGATGCGCATTTAGCTAATTACTTGGCGAAGCACCTAGCCGATACACCTGGGCTATATGGCGAACGCTGGTCTGCTGCCGTTTATCGCTACTTTGAGGAAGAGCTTCCTAAACGCTTAGCATTCGACAAACAGCTCAAAGCCGAGCGCATTCAGGCACAATTTGATAGTTGGTTCAGGCGAAAGCGCTACCCCAAAGACGGTAAAGTACCCAAGGCCGAAGTGCGCAGCCTTTTTCGCTTTCTTCTTACTTGGGCACGGGAGCAAGCTGACCCCAAAAAAACGGCTTCTCTTCCAGCCCTCCAACAATTAGCCACGCAAGCCGAACGGATGCTCGACTTGCTAGACGTACTGCCAGAGGAGCAACTTAGTTTCTTGGAAACGGATCGCTTAGTACGCTCCATATATGCCGCCACGCCCACTTGTTTCCAAGAAAAGGAGGTTGGTAGCTTACCTATTTGCTATGAAGCAGCTGCGGTCTATGAGCCTGTAGATCACCTCATTTGGTGGGATTTTATAGAAAAAGACCCCAACTATTTCTTTAGCCGTTGGACGGTAGAAGAATTAGCTTTCTTGACCCAGCAGGGCATTCAGCTACTTAGCCCGCAGCAGCAAAATAATCGTTTAGTGTGGCAGTGGCAAAGGCCTGTCTTACACACCCAGTCGCAGCTCATTCTCTGCATCCCTCAGCGATCCAACGGCGAGGAAGTTTTACCGCATCCGCTACTCGGCACGCTAGAGGCTACCTTCGGTGAAGCAGGCTTAGCGGCTATGACGCTCAATATCGACGACGATGCCGGAAACACAAGCTTTTGCTGGCCCGGTATGCGCTTGCCCAAAATGGAAGAAGAACCTCTTCAGCTTCTTGCAGCTCCTAGTGCATTTATTCAACTCCAACAAAGAGCCAACTTGGTTGCCCGAGCAGTAGAAACACCCACCTCGCTTGAAAAACTGCTTTTCTATCCTTATCAATGGGTGCTGGAGCATGCGGCTAAACTACGGTCAACTGCCATCCTAGATATCGCTGCGGATAATCGACTAAGGGGCAATTTAGCCCACCGATTAATAGAGCGACTCCTAAAAGCACGCAACAATGAAACTTGGGATAAAAACACCACTTATCAATGGGTAAATACCCACTTTGAGCAGCTGCTTCGGCAGGAAGGTGCCATCTTCTTGGAATACGGGCGCGAACCAGAACGGGTGCAACTAATCAACCGATTGCGCTATGCTGCCTGGGCACTAGTGGATGCGCTACAACAAAACAATTGGCTGGTGGCAGGCACAGAAGTGAAAATGGAAGGTAGGCTCGCTGGGCTAGAACTGCAAGGTAGAGCAGATTTAGAACTAAGCCGCGGTATGCGAGAAACGACCATTGTCGATTTAAAATGGCAGGGGAAAACCAACTATCGAAGCCTATTGAAAAATCGAGAAGACATACAATTGGGGCTATATGCCAGTTTTGTAGATGCTATTGGAAGAACCGTACACACGGCCTATTTTGTGATCTACGACGCTTTGTTCATTGCCCGAAATAAGGAGGCTTTTCAAGAAGCTGAGGCCGTGAGCCCCGAGGCGGATCATCTGCTTATTCATCGTGAAATGATGGATCGCGTTGCCGCCACCTATGAGTGGCGTAGTGAACAACTCGCTAGGGGGCTGCTAGAGATTCGCTGTGCTGCAACTGCCACAGCATTAGAAGAATCTTATCAAGATGTAGCGCATGAAGCATTACTAGAAATGAAAAATCAGGATGCTCAATATGATAAGTATCAAACATTAATTGGTCTAGTGCGTTAGCAAAATGGTAGGGTAGTAGAAAAAAAATGCCCTAAATCATTTACACTTCTAAATTTCAGTCATACCTTGGCGGCAAGTTCGGCAGGCTCTTGAGGTAAAAGCCTGACATTCACTTCTTTTATTCCTTTCAAAACAGTATTTGTGTGAGCAAGCCACGTATTGTAAAAGACTACGAAAAGCTCGATGACGAAATCAAAGAGCGCATCAAATTGACCTATCCTTTGGGCTTTACACGCCAGCTTGTAAAGTTCAAAAATGCCCAAGGCCAAGAAGTCAGTGCTTTGCCTTTCGAAACAGATGATAAGTACTATTTGGTACGGATGACTGTGTCGCAAGCTGTGGATATTATCGCCTTCGATGATGACTACGATGATGCGGGCATCTTGAAAGACGAGATCAGAATCGCTTATGCAGATAAGTACGACGATGAGGTAGAGGCAGATGTAGATATAGACGACGATGACGACGACGACGACGACGATATTGAAACATCCGTTGACCCTGCTGATCTTGACGACGAAATTGGCGACGACGACGATTACTAGGCTTGTGTAGATGGCAGTTAGGGAAACAGCTAGCTGCCTCTGTAGTGCTTTGCCTCTTGTAATCGTTCCTTGGCGGTTGCTCCTGTATGGTCGTAGCAACCTCCTTCAGCGGTTTTTAAATCAGCAATTCAAAAAGAAGCGGCCGATCGTTGAGATGTTCAAAGGTAATCTTTGATTTTTCGAGGCGTTCGATTAATCCATCAAAGTCTTCTTGTTTGCTAAGCTGAATACCTACCATAGCGGGGCCAGTGGCTCTGTTGTGCTTCTTGGTGTATTCAAAGTGCGTAATGTCGTCTTCAGGCCCCAGCACTTCGGTGAGGAAGTCGCGCAGTGCACCAGCTCTTTGTGGGAAATCGATGATAAAGTAGTGTTTTAGGCCGCTGTGTAGCATGGCTCTTTCCCGAATTTCCTCGGTTCGGAGTATATCGTTGTTGCCGCCCCCCACTACACAAACAACGGTCTTGCCTTTGATGCGCTCGGCCACGAGGTCTAGGGCGGAGATAGGCAAGGCACCCGCCGGCTCCACTACTAGGCCTTCTTGGTTGTAGAGATCGAGAATAGTAACACACACTTGTCCTTCGGGCACTAGCAGCACTTGTTCCATGGTATGCCGTACGATCGGGAAGTTGAAAGTACCGACGCGCTTGACGGCTGCGCCATCAACGAAGTTATCTATTTTATCCAGCGTGATGATTTCTCCGGCAGCTAGGCTATCGAACATAGCGGGGGCACCGGCGGGCTCTACGCCTAATAAGACGGTTTCTGGGCTGAGTTGGCTAAATACGCTACCGACACCTGCACTCAGGCCACCCCCTCCTACGGCCATCAGGATGAAATCAAGCTCTTGGCCGTTTGGTAGATCGTCGAGAATTTCTAAGCCCACAGTGCCTTGGCCCGCTATAATGTCGGGGTCGTCGAAAGGGTGAACGAAGGTATAGCCATGCTGATCGGCCGCTCTTTTGGCTTCGCCATAGGCATCGTCGTAGCTATCGCCCACAAGAATTACAGTAACATATTGCTTGCCAAAAGACTTGACTTTACTCACTTTCTGCCGAGGCGTAACAGCGGGCATATAAATGTGGCCTTGCACTTGCATGGCGTTGCAGGCAAAAGCGACTCCTTGGGCATGGTTACCTGCGCTGGCACAGACCACTCCTTTGGCGAGTTGCTCCTCGGAGAGGGTGGCCATTTTGTTGTAGCTTCCTCGTATTTTATAGCTTCTGACCTCTTGAAGATCTTCGCGTTTGAGGTAGATGCGCGCCTCGTATTGTTCGGAAAGGCGGCTATTATACTGCAAAGGCGTATGGGCAGCGATGCCTCTTAAACGGCGGCGCGCCTTGGTGATTTCCTCTAAACTAACCACTGGAAGCATAGGTATCATTGAAGCTATTGAAAACAATCAACAAAGGTACTTCACGGCAAGCGAACAACTGAGTTTATTCCCTAGTTTCCTCCTCCTTGGGTGCGATTTTTTTGTAGGCTACAACTGCGCAACAAAAAAGCCCTTGCCCCTGCTTTAGCCAAAATCACAATGCTGGCTAGCGCAGGGGCAAGGGCTTTACGAAGCGCAAGACAAAGCAGGCTGCTACGGCTACTATTTAGTATTTTCTGGCCGGAGGCTGCGGACGGTGCGACCGGCATCCCACATTTCGCTATCGTAGAGTTCTTTGAGTTCTACTTCCAATTTTTCGCGGTAATCGGGTTGGCTGTTGGAGTCGATGCTTCGTTGGGCTTCCTGGCCAGTGGCTACGCTATGGTAGAGGTCTTCAAAGACGGGTTTCACGGCATCGCGGAATTTATCTTTCCAATCGAGGGCACCTCTTTGCGCGGTGGTGGAGCAGTTGGCATACATCCAGTCCATACCATTTTCTGCCACGAGGGGCATCAAGCTTTGGGTGAGTTCTTCTACCGTTTCGTTGAAGGCTTCGGAGGGGGTATGGCCATTGGCTCGCAGCACTTGGTATTGCGCCTCGAAGATACCCTGGATAGCTCCCATTAAGGTGCCGCGTTCGCCGGTAAGGTCAGAATAGACTTCGCGCTTGAAATCGGTCTCAAATAAATAGCCTGAACCTACGCCGATACCGAGCGAAACGACGCGTTCCCATGCTCGGCCGGTAGCATCTTGAAAGATAGCGAAAGAGCTATTCAGTCCGCGTCCTTCTAGGAAAAGGCGGCGCAAACTGGTGCCAGAGCCTTTAGGGGCTACAAGAATTACATCTATATCGGGTGGGGGGATGATGCCCGTTCTTTCTTTATAGGTGATGCCGAAGCCGTGGCTAAAATACAGGGCTTTACCGGCAGTGAGGTAAGGTTTGAGTTGCTCCCAAACAGCTATTTGAGCTGCGTCGGAGAGTAGATATTGGATGATAGTAGCCCGCTGAGCAGCTTCTTCGATTGGGAAAAGTGTTTGGCCTGGCACCCAGCCATCGCGAACGGCTTTGTTCCAGCTACCGCTATTTTCGCGTTGGCCAATGATTACGTTAAAGCCGTTATCGCGTAGGTTTAAACTTTGGCCGGGCCCTTGCACTCCGTAGCCGATGATGGCGATGGTTTCCTCCTTCAAGGTTTCGTGTGCTTTGCTTAAAGGAAACTCTTCCCTAGTAACGACGGTCTCTTCTACACCGCCAAAATTCATTGTAGCCATAAGTGGTTTGTTTTATAAAATACGGAGGCATACGAAAATCAATGCCTGCTTCGGGCTGCAAATATCCAAAAGACAGTTGCATTGGCTCTTTTAATATTCCGCACAATTACGATCGCTAAGCCAGTTGTGGGAGGTAGCTTAGTCCTTGGAACGGCGGGAAAGGAACATTTCTTTTGGGCGCACGATTTGGCTGAAACGCTGATGACCTAGCACATAGTAATGCCAAACAATGCTGTCTTTTACGCGCCCGAAGTCGGAGCGGTCGGCACCAATTCGGAGGGCTTCGATGGCCTTGGTTCGTTCTTGTCTGCGTTGCCACCACTTGAAGGCACGCGGATAGAAATGAAAGTGTGCTCGTAGGATGGAGCCGATATGCGCCCAGTTGCCTTGGCTTAGGAAGAGGATAGCCGCAAGGCCGTCGAGGGAGAGGCGAAGGGGCAGCCACCACAGGAGTTTAAGGCCCCTTTCATTTTTGAAGCTAGTCACTAAGGTGTTGCGAAAGTTGAGGTAGGTTTTACGAGGGGTGTTGTAGTTCAGGGTGCCACCGCCCACGTGATACACTTCGGCCGCTGGTTCTGCAAGGATGCGGTAGCCGGCGCGCTTGAGGCGCCAGCAGAGGTCAATTTCTTCGGCATGGGCGAAGTAATCCGCTTCAAAGCCACCGATGCGGTGAAAAAGATCGGCTCGGATGAAAAGCGTAGCCCCTGTGGCCCAGAAAACTTCCGCTACCTCGTCATACTGCCCTTGGTCAATTTCCGTGGTGGCAAAAATACGGCCTCTGCAAAAGGGGTAGCCCAGGCTGTCGATATATCCTCCGGCTGCACCAGCGTATTCAAACTTGCCGGGCTCGTGAGCGGCGCGGATTTTGGGCTGCACAGCCGCTACGCTTTCATCTTGGTAGAAGTGTGCTAAACAGGGCGAGAGCCAATTAGGACTAACGGCCACATCGCTATTCAGTAAGACGTAAATATCGGCTTTTATCTGTTTGAGGGCCTCGTTGTAGCCGCCTGCAAAGCCATAGTTTTGATCTAGCGCGATACAAGTAATTTCAGGGAAATTAGCGTGCAGCCAAGAAAGGGAATCGTCGGTACTTTTGTTGTCGGCGATGATTAGATGGCAATTGGCTGGTAGCGAGTCGATGAGTGCGGGTAGGTATTGCGCTAAGTATTGTTTACCATTATAGTTCAGGATAACGACGGCGGTGCTATACGTTTTTTGTGGCAGTTTTGGGGTGGCTGCTAAGCGGCTTTGTTGTAGAAAAGCGCGGGTGGCGGTTTCGTCTTTTTGGAGTTGCGCTTGGAGTGCTGCTAGCGATTCGAACTGGGCGTCTTGTCGGATAAAGCCGAGCAAGGAAATGGCTAGCTGCTCGCCGTATAAGTCTTGGTTGAAGTCAAATAAATGGAGTTCAATGCTACGTTCGTTTCCGTCGGCTAAACTAGGCCGGCTACCGATGTAGAGCATACCTTCTAAGGATTGATTGCCCCATTGCGCGCGGGCGGCGTAGATACCGTCGGCGGGTAGGAGTTTGAAGGTATTACCTACCGCTAGATTGGCCGTAGGAAAGCCTAAGGACCGGCCAATTTGTGCGCCTTTTACTACCGTACCATTGAGTTGATAAGCATAGCCTAGAAGGGTATTGGCTTGCGCTATATCACCGGCTAAGATCGCGTTACGTACTTTCGTGGAGCTAACGGTAATAGCCGCTATTTCCTGGGCGGCTATTTCAACCACCTCAAAACCCCGTGTTTTACCGTGCCAGCGGAGGTAGTTCACATCCCCTTGCCGATTGAGGCCAAAGCGATGATCGTAGCCTATGATAAGGACAGCTGGCTGGAAGTTTTTACAAAGGAAATCGACAATGTACTCATCCGCACTCATTTGACTGAAGGCTACATTGAAGGGGACTACCACTAGCTTATCGATACCAATAGCTGCTAGCAACTGGATTTTTTCAGGCGTTGTAGAAAGCAGTTTGAGACTAGCGTCTTTTGGATAGATGATCTGCCTTGGGTGCGGATCGAAGGTAATTACCACGCTTTCCCCGTCTTTTTCTTTCGCTATCGAAATGACTTGTTGCATAAGCGCTTGATGCCCTAAGTGTAGCCCATCAAAGCTACCTATGGTGAGCACAGCATCCCTAAAACTAGGCAAATGATCGAGTGAATAATAAACTTCCATACAGTATTGGCCGCAAAGGTAGTAAGTCAGGGGCTCTTGTACTAAGAAAAGGCTATTTTTTAACGGGTTAAAAGTTTTTTCAAGACTTGTAGTGCTCGGCCGCTTTCTATACTTTCTCTGGCTTGCGCGACGCAGTCAATGAGGCTTTTCTCCGTTTGTATTAAGGAAATAGCTAAGCCTGCGTTGGCACAGACGACTGCTTTTTGGGCATCGGTACACTTGTTTTCGAGCACCGACAGGAAGATCGCGGCACCTTCTTCGTGGCTATTGCCACCGTATAAGCCTGCGGGCATTAGTTGGGGGAGGCCAAAATCTTGGGGAAATAGGAGTCTTTGTCCGCTACGGCTTCTTACCTGTGTACCGCCGCCGGTAAGGCTGATTTCGTCGTAGCCATCACGGGAATGTACCACTAAATAGGCTCGGTCTTGCTCCGTTTGCATTACGTAGTCGTAGAGCCTGCTTACCTCGGAACCGAAAGTGCCATATACCTGAAAAGGAGGCCTTGCAGGGTTGAGTAGGGGGCCTAACCAATTAAAGAAGGTGGACATTTTGAGTCCCCGCCGAATCGGCACCACTTCTTTCATAGCGGGATGGAAGAGGGGCGCATGTAAAAAGCAAATACCACACTGATCTAATTGGCGCAGTAGTTTGCTTGGGTCGTTAGTAAATTCATACCCCAGCGCGACTAGTACATCACTGCTACCAACAGAACTACTTACACCATAGCTGCCGTGTTTACAGACAGGGTAGCCAGCGGCGGCTGTAACGATACAGCTCAAGGTGCTGATATTGAAGGTGTTTTTACCATCTCCGCCCGTGCCCACAATATCTATTGCTTGCCGGCCATCTAGTTCGAGCGGAATGGCTAGCTCCAGCATCGCATCCCGAAAGCCTTGTAGCTCCGCTTGTGTGATGGGGCGGGTATTGAAAATAGAAACAAAGGCAGCCGTTTGGGCCGCGTCCACTTCCCCGCGTCCGATCGAGAGCAAGGATTCCCGAGCTGTTTGGCGGCTCATGATTTGATGACGGTAGAGCGATTCAATAATGGCTTTCATAAAAATGACTGCTTGCAGGCGAAAAATAGACAAATAAAACACAAAGATACTTTCTCCTTTTGGCTCAAGCTCTATTCGTGTGCTATTGGCTTAACAGAAACGAATAAATGACCGCTCACGACCAATCCACCACCGTTGCAACAAATAGCTAAAAAGAGTGGCAATAAGGCTGTATTTTTACGTTCTTTCTGAACGATTTCTAGTAGCGATTTAGGGGTGCCAAAGGGAAACCACATCGGTTCAAGTATATCGACTTGCTAAAAGGATTTGTGCTGCGGTTCATCAATGAGCGAGCGCGCAGCCAAATTTATGCTGAACGGGGTAAAACCAACAGCTTAGAAAACAAGTCGAAACATACGCTTCTATTTAATTTCTGCGTTTTTATTCAAACTCCGGTTTATTTTGTATCGACTTTTATTGCTTTTATGGCTCACTTTACTTGTTTCGTTCTCCGGTTTATGGGGGCAAGGCATCTTTCCTGTGAAGCAAGGTGGCCGCTGGGGCTTAATGGATGCTAGCGGCAGATTGCTGCGGCAACCGAGTTTCGATCTAGTGGGTAATCCAGATGCTTTTGGTTATCTGCTGGTGCAAAAGGGGGCGCAATTGGGCCTATTAGACGCTCAGGGCATTTTGCTGTTACCAACAGACTTCGACGATATTCAGGTGGTTGATGAAGGGGTCTTTTCCGTTTTTTCGGCAGGAAATTGGCAGCTGCTTAACGCGCAGCGGCAACCGCTACTACAGGCAGGCACCTACCAACAAATTAGGAAAATAGCAGAGGGCTTTTACGCCTTTCGTAAAGCGGAATACTGGGGCTTGATTGATCAGAGCGGCCGGCAAGTAGCGGCTCCCCAATACGATGAAATACGGGCACTCAACCCACTACTTTTCGAGGTGATAGCAGGCGGGAGAAGCGGTTTAGTAAATGCCGATGGAACGATACTCTTAGCTACTACGGCTCAACAGCTAGAGGTAACCCATGATAGCCTAGTCTTTTATCAGCAAAATGGTAAATGGGGCGGACTGCGAGTAAACGGACAAAAGCTATTCGCTGCCGACTACGATGGCATACGGCGCTTGGGGCAAAAGCACCTCGTGCTTCAACAACAGAACCGTTCGGAGGTCTTTTCACTTTCTTGCGATCGGCTTTTTCCTATCGCTGCGGGGGAGGAGGTAGTTGCTTTTTCAGCCAATTACCTCGCTATTCGGAGCAAGGGGATGATGGGGTTGCTGAATCAATGTGGGCATCGGGTGCTAGCAAGCCAATACGAAGAGGTACAACCTTTTTCAATCGCGATTTTCCGCGTGCGGCAACAAGGTAAATGGGGCTTGATGGCACATGCCGATCAGCTTATGCTAGCGCTCAACTACGATTATATTAGCCCATTGGAAGGCCAATTGGCTATTTTGAAATCGGATGCGCTTTATGGCCTACTCAATTTTCGGGGGGAAATCATACAGCCACCCCTTTTCAATAGGGTGGAGCTACAGGAGGAAACGGTGTATGCTTACACCGGTGTAGGGAGTGATGCCCGTTTACAACGCTTTTATTTGGATGAGGAAGCGCGCTTAACGAACGGGACGGCTAGCCAATCGCATTATCGGATAAAAGTCAGTGGTGCCGCTATGCCCACCGCAACGCTTAGTCAAACCTATAAAGAGCAGAGTAACCGGCTGTTACCGAAATTTGAGTGGTTTTATGTGGCCGTTGATCGGCGTTGGGGGCTTCGAGATCGATCGGATGGCAGCATCGTATATCCACCAGCTTTTAGTGAGATCGAAGTGCTTAGCGGTTTGGGTATTACGCTGGTAGCTTTGCCTAAAACCAATGCGATTGAGCTAGAGCGAACCACTTTTAAGACGAAATTAGTTTTCGGCCTACTCTTGAATGAAGAAGGGAAACTCCTCACCGGTTTGGATATTATCGACCTTCGGTTGGAAGACTTTGAGCAAGGCTTGCCCACCGCTCGGTGTATGTTTGATAACGGGAAATTTGGTCTTATTGATCGATCAGGTAAAGTGATCAAACGCGATTTAGCCTATTTGGGGGCTTTTCAAGAAGGTCTAGCGCCGGTGAGTTTACAAGGACGCATTTCAGGCAGTTTGCAAGCCGATAGCCCTCAGCGGCTACAATCTTTGGAGGCCTTTTTAGGCAGCTTACGAACGAATATCTTCCTGCTAGACTACACCTCTTACGACCAAGCTTTTGCTCGAGAGGCTAGCCTAATTTGTGAGAATTGCCAATGGGGCTATATGAATCCTGCCGGCGAACTAGTGATTGCTGCGGTCTTTGAGGAGGTCACCCCTTTCCAAGCTAGCCGAGCTGTGGTCAAACAACAAAATTACTTTGGTTTAATAGATAAGAGTGGCCGCTTCATAGTGGCTCCTACCTTGGCAGCTATTGAGCCTTTAGTAGATAGGCGGGGCCGCTTGGTCTATCGTTTAGAAAAGACCGCTAGTGGCGACGGGCTGCTAGATACCTTGGGGCAGTTGTTACTTCCTCCCCAGTTTGAGGCCATTGGCAAGCTAGGTGAAGGCTTAGTGCCAGTTAATCAAAACGGACGATGGGGCTATGCCAATGATCGGGGTGAGATCATTATTCCTTTTGACTACGCAGGGGCAAAGGCGTTTTCTGAGCAAAAGGCAGCCGTAAGAGCGGCTAATGGCTGGACTTATATCAACCAGCAAGGCGAACGAAGCCACCCAACCACTTTTACCGATATTGGTGGTTTCAGCGAGGGACTAGCCTGGGCACTCACAGGCCAGTTAGCAGGTTATATCGACACGAGCGGCCAATACGTCATCCCGCCGGTATATGAGCAAGCGGCTGCTTTCTTTAAAGGAGTGGCCATTGTGGCCCAGGGTGGATTATATGGCCTTATCAATCGGCGAGGAGAATGGATACAGCGGCCTAAATACGAGCAAATTGCCCCCTTTCAAGCCAATGGCATTGCAGTAGCCAAGTTGGGTAATGACCGTTTCTGCCTCATCAACTTAGCAGGTAAAGTACTAAGCGGTACAACCTATTATAAGCAAATTGAAGCTTTTAGCGACGGCTTAGCGCTCGTGAAAACGGCCAATGGTTTTGGCTTTGTGGACGAAGCGGGGCAGGAGCGGATCGCGGCCAGCTGGTCATGGGCAGCTTCCTTTAGCAATGGCCGAGCGGTTGTGAAGCAGCAAGGGCGTTGTGGTTATATCGACGCGAGCGGCAAGCTGGTCATTCCCTGTAAATATACGCGCTGCTTGGATTTTGCCGACGGCCGTGCAGCTGTATTCCTGAACGTCCACAATGCAGGGCTTATTGATCTGGATGGTTACGAAGTGATAGCACCCAACTTAAACAGAATGGTTGATTACAAGGAAGGAATTAGCCTGATGCGCGATTACAAGCAAGGTTATTACTTCCTCAACACGAGTGCCAATAGCTACGAGGGTTTTTATGAGGAAGCACGCCCCTTTCAACATGGCGTTGCTGCTATCCGGCAGGGAGACCGCTGGGGCTTAATCAATCACAAAGGCTTACCATTAGTGATGCCTAAATTTTCAGCTATTGGCCCTTTTCAAGAAGGGGTTGCTACGGTGAGTATCAATAAGCTTTACGGGCTAGTGGATGAAAAAGGAAAACAGCTGTTAGCCACTGAATACCACCTACTAGAAGCGGTAGGAGAGGGCTTGTATAGGGTAGAAAAAGGAGACCAAGTTGGTTATTTCTCCGTGGCAGGCCATTGGGTGTGGCCGCTGGCGAAGTAAGTGTGTAGTCGCTGCCGACTTAGAAAGTCTTGCGCTACAAAACGACCCTTGCCCCTGCGATAGCCAAAATCTTATATTTAAACACAAAGCAAGGCACTAACGCATTCAGCTGCTAAGAAGGCTAGCTTCGTCTAGGAAGCGATTAGTTCGGTAGTATTTTTAGTGTTCTTTAGCTTACTATTGCTTACCTTTGCAGCCTTATAATAAGGTGGGGTCTTGATGGCTTACCGCTGCTTACTACTAAAAAAGAAGCCATTACTTATGGATATGGATAAGCGATCGATGCTGGGGCTCTTTATGATCCTCGTTTTGTTTATCGTCTGGCAACAGATGATTGCTCCCAGTGCCGCTGAATTAGAAGCCCAACAACGCTACCAAGATTCTATTGCGCAAATAGAAGTGCTAGCGATGCAAAACCTTGAAAAGGAAGCACTTGCTACTCCTGCTATAGCGGTAGAAGGCCTTAGCGATTCAGCTAAAATGGCTCAATTTGGTACCAATTATGGCTCTTTCGCGAGTGCAGTAGGTGGCCAAGAAGAGCTACTAACCTTGGAAAACGACCTAATGATCGTGCAGTTTACGACCAAAGGCGGCCGCGTTAAGCAGGTACAACTCAAGGAGTATGCTAAGGTGATAGAAGACGAAAACGGCCAAGAAATACGCTCTCCACTTTACCTGCTTGAGAACGACAAAAACCGTTTTGACTACCTGCTACCAGTGAAGGGAGTGGCCAATGGTGTGGTAAGAAGTAGCGATTTAAATTTCCAAGCCACCCGAGAAGGCAACAGCATTATCTTTAGGGCGCCTTCGCTCGACGGGGGCTTTTTTGAGCAACGCTACAGCCTAGCGGATGGGGATTACCTCCTAGACTACGACCTACGCTTTGAAGGGCTTGGCCAAGTGCTCACGGCTGGCGATCAGAGCATTCGCTTGCAATGGGAGAACCACCTCGATAAAATAGAAAAGAACGATCGCTTTGAATCAACCCTCACCACCGTTTATTACAAGCCACTCGATGAGCGTACCGATCACTGTTCTTGTACTTCTGATGACATCGAAACGCTCGACGAAAAACGCCTGAAGTGGGTCGCCAATTCGCAACAGTTCTTTACCTCTGCGCTTTTTGCCGATGAAGGCTTCCCCGCAGCAGAGCTCAGAACTATCTCTACCGACCCTACTAGCAATACCCTGAAAATTCTTAGCTCCGATATTAAACTGCCTTTCAAAGGAGGCAATAGCGAAACAGTCGGCTTATCCTTCTATGTGGGCCCCAACGAGTTTGATCGGATGCGAGCCATCGGGCACGATTTCTCGGATGTGATTCCTTTTGGCCGCTCTATTTTCGGGGCTATCAATCGTTGGTTGATTCGGCCAGTTTTCAATTTCCTCGACGGCTTTATCCACAACCAAGGTATCTCTATCTTAATACTGACGCTTTTAGTAAAGTTGATGGTGTATCCGCTTACCTATAAAATGCTGGTGAGCAATATGAAGATGCAGGTACTAAAGCCAGAAATTGAAAAGCTTAAAAATAAGCACGGAGAAGACAAGCAGGCGCTGCAAATGGAGACGATGAAGATGTACCAAGAGTACGGTGCTAGCCCTTTGGGTGGCTGCTTGCCGATGGTGCTTCAAATGCCTATTTGGTTTGCCCTGTATCGTTTCTTCCCCGCAGCTATTCAGTTCCGACAGGCTAATTTCTTGTGGGCTACCGACCTTTCTACCTACGACTCTTTTATTCGCTTGCCTTTTGAAATACCACTAGGTTTTGGCGCACACATTAGCCTTTTTGCTATTCTTTGGGCCATTACTACCTTGATTTATGCCTACTACAACAGTAAGCACCAAGACTTTTCAGCGCAGCCTGCGATGAAGTGGATGCAGTATTTGATGCCTATTATGTTCCTAGGGTTTTTCAATAGCTTTGCTTCCGGCCTCACGGCTTATCTTTTCTTCAGTAATCTTTTCAACATTGGCCAAACGCTAGTGACAAAAGAGTTTCTTATTGATGAAAATAAGCTGCTAGCCAAGTTGCAAGAAAACAAAAAGAAGCCCAAGAAAAAAGGAGGCTTCACCGAAAGGCTGCAGGAGGCACTCAAGGAACAGCAACGAGCGCAAGCTGAAATAGAAGCCAAAAAAGCCAAAAATAAATAGCCGTTTTATGCGATCCATTCTTTCAGTACTGAGCATGCTGATGCTATTATCCTTTAGTTTTGCTTGTAATCGGGCAGCCAATAAAGCTGCTGTAGCGGCGGCAGAGGCCCCTAAGCAGCGGCCAGTGGTGGTGAAGAAATCTGCTAATGTGGAAGAGATGGCCGTGCTAGAACCCCAGGATGCAGGGCCCGTAGAGGCCATTGTAAATATAGGTGGCAGCAATCCTGCCGCCCTACGCACCCCTGAGGGCCGAGCTGCGGCAAAGGAAAACCCACAGGTGGTTGCCGAGCTGCGCAAAACACCCTGCTACGGGGATTGCCCCGTTTTTACCCTCCAGATTATGACAGATGGCTCCCTGCGCTTTGATGGCAAAAGAAATACAGATCTGCTGGGGAAATACGAAGGTACGGTTAGTGGCAGCGACCCTTTTGTGAAAATCGGGCTACTAGCGGTCAAGAACCGCTTCTTCAATTTCGCTGATTTTTACCCAGAGGATCCCGCTATGGCACCCAAAGATTTGCCTCGAACGGTAACTACCATCGACTGGCGCGGCCGTAAAAAAACAGTAACCCACCTAGTAGATGGCCCTGCTGAGCTGCTAGAAATTGAAAAATACTTACAAGACCTGATTCTGGACGCTATTTGGACACCACTAGAAGAGCCTAAGGAATAATGCTGTCTATTGTCTTTCTGGATGCCGCCACACTCGGGGAGGTGCCTAATTGGAAAGAGCTCCAGTCCCTTGGAAAACTTACGGCCTACCCCTATACCGAAACAGACCAAGTAGTAGCGCGGCTTGAGGGCGCGCAGGTGGCCATTACGAATAAAGTGGTGTTGGATGAGTTCACCTTAGCCCAGCTACCTGCCTTGCGTTTAATTTGCGTAGCAGCCACAGGGATGAATAATATCAACCTGGCTGCGGCTGCCGAGCGAGGCATAGTGGTCAAGAACGTGGCAGGCTATGCGACTAATACGGTGGCACAATGGACGATGGCGGCACTTTTTGCGCTCGCAATGGATTTGGTGCACCTCAACGAAGCGGTGTATGATGGCACCTATAGTGCTTCCAAGACTTTTAGCTACTGGCGCCAGCCTTTCTACGAGCTCAATGGTGCTAGGTTCGGCATTATAGGGATGGGAGCTATTGGCCGCAGGGTAGCTGCCTTGGCTACTGCTTATGGTGCAACAGTGGTTTATCATTCAACATCTGGGAACAATAGGGAACAAACATACCCCCATCTTCCACTCAATGAGTTGCTAGCTAGCTGTGAGGTGGTGAGTATCCACGCGCCACTAAACGCCACCACTAAGGGATTAATAGGCGCCCAAGAACTGCGACAAATGCGCCCAACAGCCTATTTGCTCAACAGCGGAAGAGGCGGTATCATCCAAGAGGAAGACCTCCTCATGGCTCTTCGGGAAGGCTGGATAGCAGGTGCTGCATTGGACGTTTTCGCGCAAGAGCCGCTACCTACGGATCATCCCTTTCTACAACTTGAAGCAGCCCACAAACACAAGCTGCTGCTTACTCCCCATATTGCCTGGGCAAGCGAGGAAGCGCGCACCGCTTTGCTTGCGGGCATTGTACGCAATATTCAGGAGACGCTTATTTGATGAAATACCAATCCCATTTGCTGGAAATCGTCGGGTTGTATCGGTAGTCGTTAATATCAAGTTCCTTGAGATACTCCGGCTTCGAGATACGGTTTTTTACCACGAAGTGCGCCATGCGGCCACGTGCCTTTTTAGCGTTGAAAGCAATCACTTTAGGGCCGCCGGCATCTCGGTTTTCTTGAAAATGGATATTCAGAATAGGTGCTTTTACCGATTTAGGTTGCACACTCTTAAAGTACTCTTGGCTAGCTAGATTGAGCACCACTTGGCAGCCCGTGGCAGCTATATCTTCATTGAGTAGGCTTGTAATTTGCCGCCCCCAAAAGTCGTAGAGCGTATTACCTCTGCGGGTTTCAAGCCGCGTACCCATCTCTAAGCGGTAGGCTTGCATCAGATCGAGTGGGCGTAGAATACCGTATAAGCCACTAAGAATGCGGAGGTGATCTTGAGCGAAAGCCAAATCGGCTTCGTCAAAAGTAGTCGCAGCTAAATCTTGATATACATCGCCCCTGAAAGCAAGGATAGCGGGCTTGGCATTTGCCGGCGTGAAGGGCGTAGAAAACTCGCGATAGCGGTCGAAGTTTAGTTCGCCTAGATTCTCGCTGATGTCCATCAAATCTTGTAGTTCGCTGATCGACTTGCGCTTCAAGATTTTTACCAATTCTAAGCTTTTTTTCAGCAGTCGAGGTTGCGTAGTGGGGGTTTCGACCGTCGAGAAATCTAGCGTTTTGGCGGGCGATAATAAAACCATCATGTTTAGTCAGCTTTGATCTTTTCTTGAATTCTTAGAAGATAACGCTGTTTAAGATAATACATCAACAACTGATTTAGTTCAATCTCGCTAGCTGTTTTGTCGTCATAATTGTTAATTATGGGCTGTGCCTCTTCCTTTATTTGTTTTTTTAGGCTTGCGAGGGCTTGCGCGGCTTGGGCGCGCAAGGAGGGGGCCTCATCCATTTCTAACTCCATGAGCAGTTCATTGAGTTCCATAACCGTGAGCAGAAATTCTTGCGGCACGCTATGCTGCCCTTCTTCTAGCAGCCTTCCTTTGAGTTGGAGCAGGTGCTGCAAACGGCTTTCTTCGTTGGCCAGCACTTTATAGGCCTCATTATTGAGGGTGCTCAATTCGAGTGCTTCTGCTTGTTTTTCTTCTTCCTCCAGCGTGAAAAAATCGGGATGAAAACGACGACTGTTGGTATAATACAGCTGCTTCAATAGTGCTGTATCCAGTTGAGGAGAAACAGGAAGGCCGAAAAAATGGAAATAATTCGTCATGGGTGGGAGCCGTTAATGGTCTTGCGTTACGAGTTTACGCTTGCCCCTGCTTTAGCCACTATTAAAAAGCAGTACGTTGGATTGTTGGCACAGCGTGCAGGGGCAAGACTTGCTTCAGGGCGCAAAAGTGCTGGAAGGAGGGCTACTTTACCTACAAAAAGTAAGCAAGGCAAAGCCCCTCGGCATTTTACTGGCCGGTGAAATATCGCCAAACATCTAGCCCGTTGGCATAGAGTACTAGGCCCAGTACGAGCGCGAAGCCAATCATGGTAGCTTTTTCGAGGAATTTGTCGCTTGGTTTGCGGCCGGTAGCTACTTCATAGAGCAAAAACATTACATGGCCGCCATCCAGGGCGGGTATGGGGAGTAGGTTCATGAAAGCCAAAACCAAAGATAGGATGGCGGTCATACGCCAGAAGCGTTCCCAATCCCAAGTAGCACCAAACATAGAAGCGATGCTACCGAAACCGCCGAGGCTTTCACTTGCTTTTATTTTTCCTCTAAACATTTGCCCGAAGCTTTTAAACTGATCGCTTAGGAAGGAGATGCCCATTTTGGTGCCGGCAGGGAAAGCAGCCAGCAGGCTGTATTCTTGGCGTTCCGTTTGGTAAAAATATTCTGGCGGGGCTACGCTGATGCCGATTTTGGCATGCTCGTCTAAAGTGAGACTTTTGAAGAGCGTATCTTGGCTACCTTTCGGTATTACACCTAGGTTGACAGTCTGCTTAGCGCGATCCTTGATGGCGTGGGCAAACTGATCGTAGTATTCGGTCAGTTGGCCATCAACGGAGATGATGCGGTCTTCTTTTTGGATGCCAGCGGCCTCGGCAGCTTTTCCTTTTACCGGCTCAGCCACTACGAGGGGGAGGCGGATGGAGAACAGCGCTTTGCCTTTGTTTTCGTGACGAGTGAGGATATCGGCCCAGCCAGCCGCTACGGGTAGTACCACTTCTTGTCCATCTCTGGCTACTGTAAGCTGGCTGATATTGTCGATTGCGATGGCTTTGAGCACGCTTCGGTCGTTGAAGCGCTCAAATGCTTGGTCGCCGAGGCGCAGGATATGGTCGCCGCTCTGTAGGCCTAGCTCTTGGCCAAGGGAGTCGGCATAGATGCCGTAGGTGACGTTTTTGCTCGGCAGGTACTCCTCGCCATAATGCCATAAAAGGAGGCTGAAGATGAGGAAGCCTAGCAGGAAATTAACCGTTACCCCCCCCAACATAATGATGAGCCGCTGCCAGGCTGGTTTAGATCGGAACTCCCAAGGTTGCGGTTCTTGTGCTAGTTGTTCGGTGTCGAAGCTTTCATCAACCATTCCACTGATCTTCACGTAGCCGCCTAAGGGAAGCCAGCCGATACCCCATTCCGTTTCGCCAATTTTTTTCTTAAAAAGGCTGAAGCCAGCGTCGAAGAAGAGGTAGAATTTCTCCACGCGCGTCTTGAAAGCACGGGCAGGAATGAAGTGGCCAAATTCGTGCAAGACGATGAGAATAGAGAGGCTCAGCACCAGCTGGCCGATCGTAATCAGTATATCCATAGTTCCAATAACAAAGTAAACAACCCCTAGGTTGCTCATTAGGCGAGCAAATGTAAGCTATATTCTGTTTATTGTACTACTAGTCGGCACACTTGCTTGCCTAGCCGCAGTAGATAGACCCCCTTCGGTAGATTGCCTAAAGATAAAGGCTGCTTAAGTGCCTCCGCAGGCCAACTGCTTACCAATTGGCCGCTGGTATGGAAGAGTTGTAGCTGTGCCGCCTCATTCGCTTCCCATCCTTCGAGCTGGAAGTAGCCTAGCCGGTTCGGATTGGGAAAGGCACGAAGCTCGGTTTGGCTAGTTGGGAGCGGTAGCTTAGCTGTCACGATAGACGAGTATTGATAGCTGCCGTCGGCGTCTAGCTGTTTAAGCCGATAGTAGTATTGCACACCGCTCAACACGGAGGTGTCGGTGAAAAAATATTGCTGCTGGTCATCCGCAGCTACCCAGCCTAAGCGATGGAAGGTGGCTTGGAGGCTGCTACTGCGTTCCACTGCAAAGCCGAGGTTGCTTTCTTCATACTCCGTTTGCCACTGGAGTCGGATTTGCTGCGCCTCGGCAGTAGCCGTGAAGGAGTGGTAGGTGACAGGGACAGTGGCCTCTGCACAGAAGCCCAGTTCAATATCGTCGAGGTACCAACCCAACCAACCATTACAGCCATCATGCGACATGCGGAAGATTAGCCGTAGCGTATCCCCTGGCTGCACCCCTGCTGCACTTAAATTTACCTGACTGAGCCCCCAACTACCACTCGTGCTATTGGCATCTGAACCCGTGAAAGAGAATTTACCAGCTTCCGGATTGTCGTTGCCAGCAAAGGCGGTCACTAGGGAACGATTGTAGCCATTGAAGACGAAATGCTGTAGATTGACATAGATCGGTGGACCACTGTTGCGTGAAATATAAAGAAGACCTCCGTCCCAACTTCTTTCAATAGAAAGATAATGCCAAAACTGGAGTAGCATATCTTCATTTGTATTGGGAATAATTATTGCAGGGCTGATGAGATCTACTATACCATTCTCTAGGTCATCGATACAATCGCCCATGAACGGGTTAGGGCCAAAGGCACCTTTACCGGATCGGCCATCGGGCAGCAAATCGACTATTTGCCAAGGTTTATCGTCCCAAGTGCTAGGGTTTACAGGCTGCTCGATAGACTGCCAGCTACCCAAGCCCGCTTCCCAATCTTCGCGGAAGATAGACTGTAGTGCGCTGGGGGCTTGGCAAATGGCAGGCGCATTAGCGGCCAGTATTGGTGTGCTCGTGCAGTTGCTAGGGCTGCGCATTTGGGTGGCAAGGATGGCTTGGCTAACTGATAATAAATCAGCAGTTGTAATGATTTCTCCAGAAGCCATGACTGCTAGGTCTAAGACCGTAAGGCTAGGGAGGTTGATGCCCAACAAATCATTGGCGGCCATCTCCAGTGCATCCGCTAGCGCGTGGTAGTTAGTGGTGCGGGTGATATAATTAGCATGCGCCTGCTGCACAATGTGGGTGGCTTTAGTGAGGCCTAAGCCTGTTACGGAAAAATCATTGAGCGAACCGCCATCGGTGAGTAAGCTGAAGAAACGGTTGAAAACGCCGCTATTGCTATGTACACCGCCATTGTCGGCTTCCGAGCAGCGGTAGTTATTGTCATTTTTGGAAGCGGGGTGAGATCGGCAGTTGGGGCTCCACATGTCGCGCAGATGGCTATTGAAAGCGGTTGCATCTTCGCCTACTTTCCAGCGCATATTGTTGCTGTCGGTGCAGTTGTTTCTTGGGTTATTATGCCCGCTGTCATTTCCGCTGCTATTAAGCAAGTCGATGACCTCTCCAAAAATATCGGAAAAGGCTTCATTGATAGCTCCCGATTCCCAAGCATAAATCAGTGCCGAGTTTTTAAGGGTATATACGTGTGCCCATTCGTGGCCCACCACATCGTCGGTGCCCGTGCCTGGGCAATAGTAGGTGATGCCGTCGCCTGCGCTTGCATTAGGACAGTTCAGGTTGCTGGCGTTATAAACGCTTTCCATTATTCCTCCGTTATTATCATAGCTATTAATCCCGAAACTACGATTAAAAAGATGGTAGATTTCTGCACTGGCCCTTAGAATGGTGGCTTGCTCGGTATTTAAACTACCAGGAAAGGGGTTGCCTTCCTGCCAGATTAGGTTGCTACTACTTTGGTTATACAACCGGCGGTTGAGGGCATCGCAGTGCTCTTGTAGGCTTTCTATCACTTGACCACTAGCGAGTTCTAGGAATAATTGGTAAGCCTCCGGCCCTCCTTGCGCGCGGGCGTGGAGGTGTTTTACCCAGTGCAGGCCGGTTTTTTCACTACCGAGTAGTGCGGGCGAGAGCAAGAAGTTGCCCTTATCTTCTACGGCTTCCCAAGTAAGAGCCGGATGGTTTTTGCGTAGATACGCTCTCGCCGCACGATCAAAGAAAGGCGTGGGGGTCGGTAGGATAGGAAGGAACTGTGCCGCCGCTTCCGCCGAGGAAGGCAAGGCCACAAACTGCCCGCCTGCGCTAGTAAGTTGTAAGGCTCGGTTGAAGTGCAGTGTAATTTCTGCCCCAAAAACGGGTAGGCCAGCTACCATTTGCCCAAAAACTAGATGCTGTTGGCCATAGGCATCTTCTCTATGGCGAAGTAGTTGCACTGCTTGTGCGTTATGGATATGAAAAAGGCTGCCATATTGCTGCCAAAAATCGCTAGCTTTTTCTAAAGCAGTAAGGCCAGCTAAAGGAAGATACTCCCCTTGTGGCAAACGAAAATAAGTATAGGTAGCTGCCGCGTTATTGAGGTTAGGAGAGAACTGCGCCTGAAACTGCTGCTCCAGCAGCCGCTGCGTGCTAGTTTGCGCCACACTGTTGTTGGTGAAAAACCAACAGACCAAAAGCAGTAATAAGTAGTTTTTCATGGAGGAACTGGCTTAATTAAAGGGAGTAATACAGCATACTCAAAAAAGGTTCACGGGAGGCTGGGAAGGCAAAACCTACTAGGGAAGCCTAGGATTGCGCGACAAAAATACGGCTAATAACCCAAGTGGAAGGCATACTTTTACTCGGTAGCATGCGTGGAAGGTTGGGAAATAGCGAAAAATGTCCATTTCCCTTGAAAAATAGCCGTTCCCTAAACAATTGAATAGCTGTTTGAGCATTTTCTATAGTCAAGTTGTTTTGTATCTATGAGAAAGACCCAGTCACTTTGTTTGATTTTTTTTGTGTTGCTGATGGCTACTACTACGCTACTGGCACAAGGTAATCGGAGGGGCAAAAAGCCAGACGAGGAGCAAGCTTGGCCACCTGAAAGACGATATTCCACCATGAGTTTGGGAAATGCTTTGCAGCGCGTTTTTCAAAAACACTATACCTTCTGCGGCTTTCCCGTAGCGGAAGGTAGCCGCGATTATACGCCGCCTAGTATTGAAAAGTTTCTAGGCCGGCGCAACTTACGAACGCGTGTGGAACAGGCTAATCTGAGTGGGGGCAATCTGTTGAATTATATCTTCTATGAGGCCGAGCTAGAGGCCCCTTTAGATGCCATACAGTATCAAACCAATAAAACGATTGCCCTCACGGAGCAAGCCACTGTATTTTTACCGCAACCTCGGGAAGGTTTCGATGCTTTTGTGATGACTAAAAACTGCGGTGGCTACTTAAAAGCTTGCTTAGATGCAGGCATCGAGCCGCCATATAGTGCTTTTTCTACGGCTTTGAGCACCGATGAAAGGCGGGAAAGTAGTGTGCTAACACTAGCTGGTAGTTTTGAAAGCCCCTTGAGTGAAATCATTGCTGCAAGAGACAGCCGCACCACGGAGCTGATGTCGAGACTCTGGCTTTTCTATCAGCAGCACCCTCAATATATTGGCAAGGCATATTACCTAAGAGCTTTTGAAGGGGTGCTCGTGAAGCACCTCTCAAATGTAGAGGCTATCTTCCAAAGCGAGCGGGAGCTAGGGGTGAACGTAAACCTGCCTTTTTCTGCTCGGGTTAAATCCACGCTAGCGCAGCGGAAAACCGCTCAACAAAGTTTTGAAGGTACCGATTGGGAAACAATCATTTATGCCGATTTTGAAGGCCCTTACCAACGCCGAGCAATGTACGCCTCCTTACCCAGCCCTGCGGATATTAGCGACTATTTCGCGAGTTTAAAGCTTACTTTCAACAATGCCAGCGACTTTCCGCTACTCACCGAAGGGGCTGCTCACCGGCATTATCTAACACTTACCGGAATGCCAGCGGAACTGGCACGCCTACCTTGGCTAATTAAAGACATCAGTGAAGGGGTCTATGTCGAAACGCCTAGGATAGAACACTATTTCTTCGAAGAAGCGAACGGCCTTTCGGGCTTAAAGATCAATGTAAGTGGCCAGCCACACCCTGCTTTGTTCAGTGGCCAGTTGGAAAATAGAAAGGGAAGTGTGCCGCTTCGATATGCCATTGTACTCGATCAGGAGCTATTCGGGCAACAACTTGTTTTGCGGGTGGATAAAGAATTAGCCACTAGCTCAGCGCCTATAGTGCATTTATTGCGCGCTAATTTTGATCTAACGAAACGCGACAACCGCGACTTTGCCTTCCTATGGGAAGTGGAGCTGGCACTGGAAGACCGCGACAACCCCATCGATTACAGCCAAGAAGCATTGGTGAGTAACATAGAGGTGCGCAATAGCGATCAGACGATGGTAGTTGATCTGCTTCATAGTCGCTTTGATGCAAAGCGCCATAGTTTACTACTCACTTTCACCAGCCAAGCTGCTTGGCCGCTGGCTAGAATAGACGACCAGAAAATGGCTGCCTTTAACCTCAGCGCAGATGTGCATCTACCTATTCAGCGGGGTGCAGGCCGTACTATCCGTCCTATTAAAGTGGTAATCGCTGTGCCAAGTATCCGACCCGAGATAGTGGAAGCCCCCGAGCAGCTGCCAGCAGAGCTATCTACTCCAGCACCCGCACTATTGCCTAGTGGGGGCGAGTAAGCTCCAAGCCCGAAGGCAATATCGTCTTATACTTTGGGCTCCCAACCGGGTTCATAAGCTCGATCCCATAAGGCTTTCGCTTGGTAATTGTCCAGCGGCTGACCATCTGTGGGGTCGCAATAAAAACTACGACCCACTCGCTGCGCTATGTTTCCTAGGTGGCAGATCGTAACACTAGGGTTGGCATCAGCGATGGGGCTATGGATCGTTTCGTTCTGTACAATGCCTTGCAGGAAGTTATGGATATGTAGTTGATCGAGGCTACCGCCGCCTGCGGTGCCCATGCTCACGCTACTGCCAGCTTCGCGTTCATGACGAATTTCCTTTCCCTGAAGGTCATATACCCAGTAGCCATCGCGGTCAATGAGCACCGAGCCTTGGGTGCCGTGAATGAAGGCACCTCTACCTCTATTCCAAAAGGGCAGGCCGTTGCAGCTTCTACCTTCCCAGTTGATGGTTTTACCACCCGGGAATTCAAAAGATGCTACTTGGGTATCGTAGGCTTCCCAGTCATCTTGGAAATGATAACGCCCGCCTGCACTGCTGACGCGGTTGGGGAAGGCCACCTGCAAAGCCCAGCGGCAAAGATCGATTTCGTGGGTGCCGTTGTTCAAAATTTCCCCTGTGCCCCAATGCCAAAACCAGTGCCAATGATAATGGACGTAATTGTCTTTAAGTGGTAGCCTAGGCGCAGGGCCTTGCCAAAGCTCCCAGTCTAGCCACTCGGGCACAGGGATGTGCTTTCCCGTGCCAATACTGCCTCGGGTGTTGCTGTACCACGCTTTGCCGGCATAGGCTTCTCCTATAAGGCCTTCATGAATTTCTTGCATGATGGCTCTGCCAGTGATAGAGCTGCGCGTTTGGTTGCCCATTTGTACCAAAAGCCCACTTTTTGCCTGTTTTGCTACCAGCATTTCGCCCTCTGCGGGGTTGTGGCTGCAAGGCTTTTCAATATATACGTGTTTGCCAGCATCCAAGGCCATCATCGCCATCGGTGCGTGCCAATGGTCAGGCGTAGCAATCACTACCGCATCCACTTGTTTATCGTCTAATAAGCGGCGAAAGTCTTGGACACCAAGGGGTTTTTGCCCTCCGACAGCCAGACAAGTCGCCTGCCCCTTCGCTATGGCTCGGGTGTCCACATCGCCAATACCATACACATTAGCTTGCTTGGCTTGGGCAAAACTGCTAGCGAGCTCGTTACCTCTGCTGTTGGTGCCGAAAACGGCCACCTGCACGCGGTCATTGGCACCGAGTATGCGGGGCCTCGAATAGGCTGCTAGCCCTAAACTGAGGCCGGCGCCTAACAGACTGCTTTGTTGGAGAAATTTTCTTCTTGAGTGGCTTGGCATATCTTATTTATTTTTTCAACGAGGCTGCTTGAATAGCTCAGAATTCTCTGATTTTTATCGAGCGGAAGGATACTTCATCGCCATGATCTTGTAACAAAATGGGGCCGGCTTCCCATCGGCCAAAATTAGGCCAGTCTTTGTATTTGCTGTAATTGACGAGGGCTTCAAAGGTTTGACTGAAGCGGTCGTATTCCACCACTTTGAATCCATTGAGCCAGTGGCTTACTTGGCCACCTTTTACTATTATTCGCCCTCGATTCCATTCACCAATATGGATTTCCTTTTGCCTGCCAGGCACATCGAGCGGCCTAGCCGTAATGAGGTCGTAAAGTGAGCCTGCCGTCCGATTACCCGCTACACCCATCTTGGCGTCTGGGTGGAGAGCATCATCTAATATTTGAAATTCTAAACCGATGGCCGAGCCTGCTCCTTTGTTGAGGCTGGGATCTACAAAATACTTCACGCCGCTATTAGCACCCTTAGAAGGCTTGAACTCGAAACTGAGCTCAAAATCGGAGAAATGCGCCTTGGTGATGAGGTCGCCACCATTGGTTGATTCGCCACCATTGCCCGCTTCAACGGTCAGTATGCCTTGTTCGATTTTCCAGCCTTTCACAGGGAATTGATCTAATTTGGCACCACGCCAACCAGCCGTAGAATGCCCGTCCCAGAGTAAGCGCCAACCGAGTGCTTGCTCTCTAGCCGTCAAATGATTGGGTATCAGATTAATGAGGGGCCCTAGAGCACGCTGCCATTGGTCGGCAGGCGTAGCGGCTTTTTT
>DAINNZ010000037.1:0-10127 GCA_036735605.1 Lewinella sp.
AGCTAAAATACAGGAAAAAACGCTCGCATACACCACCGAACTGGCCATACTACCGCTTTGATCAATGAGCAGAATAAGTTGTTTAAGGCTACGGCGGCTTCTAGATTTACCCCGTAGTTGCACCGGCAAGATGGTTTTGAAGTCGGGCTGATAGTGCTGCATATTTACCCGAATCGTCTGGTGCCAGTCGATGTCTTCGGCCTTTGGCCGTCGGTCTCTGTCTCGTTTTTTTTGTTGGCCTCGGATGGCTCGCTCGGTAGGTTCTTTGAGCCGTTTTTGAATCTCTTCCACCACTTTTTGCACCACCATGCGCGCGGTTTCTTTGCTTCGTTCAGGGAGCAGTTGTTTGAGGCTTAACAAAGTGCCTACTAGATGCACATCGGGCACCACCGTGGCGAGCAATTCGGGTTCCAAGAGCATTTGGTGTAAACCTAAGCGTTCGAGGGCATCTCGCTGCAATAACTGCACTTGCTCGGCGGGGAAGTACTTGCGAATATCGCCCAACCAGCGGTTCACATTGGGCGAGGAACTACCTAGGCCACCTTTTCGGTCGCTATCATAGATGGCTTCCAGCGTTTCATCCATGCCTGCGGCTTGGCCGCTCAGCGACACGCTAGCTTCCGGGTCGGCTTCTTGGCCTAAAATGAGCCGCCATTTTTCTAAGGTATTATAGGTTTGCAAAGCGGCTAGTGTTTGCTGTAGTGCTTGCCGCCTACAATGGCCATTTCTGGGTTACGCCAGCCGCCGCCGTGTTCATCCCAAAGCCGATCGGCTGCCTCTGGCCCCCAACTGCCCGCTTCGTATAAGTGGAGCGGTATTCCTTCGTCTTGCTGCCAAGCCCGCAAAATGGGATCAATGAAGGCCCAAGCAGCCTCCACTCCGTCTCCACGAGCGTAGAGGGTAGCATCGCCTTTCATACAATCTAGTAGCAGGCGTTCGTAAGCCTCTGGCACATCGGCGGAGGTGAGGTCGGCGTAGAAAAAGTCCATATCCACATTTTTCACTCGGAAACCTTCTCCCGGCACTTTCATGCCGAAGCCTAGTGCCATACCCTCATGGGGGTAGATTCGGATCACCAATTGGTTATCGCAGCCCATCGCTTTGGCATCCATGTCGTAGAACAACCGTTGCGGTGGGTTTTTGAAAGTAATAACCACCTCCGTGAGCTTTAGCGGAAGGTTTTTACCCGTGCGTACGAAGAAAGGAACACCCGCCCAACGCCAATTGTCGATAAAGAATTTCATGCCCACATAGGTTTCCGTCTTACTATCGGCCGGCACACCTTTGGCATTGCGGTAATCGATGCTTTCTTCGCCGCCAGCCGTGTACTGCCCTCGGATCACATACTGCGCCACCTCGGCCTCCGTTATCGGGCGCAGCGATTGGAATAATTTCAGCTTTTCATTCCTGATACTAGCAGCGTCGGCTCGGATAGGTGGCTCCATCGCTATATGCGCCAGCACTTGCAATAGATGATTTTGCACCATATCCCGCATGGCTCCCGATTCATCGTAGTAGCCGCCTCGGCTGCCCACCCCTACTGTTTCCGCAGCGGTTATTTGCACCGAGTGAATATAATTGCGGTTCCAAAGTGGCTCGAAAAATCCATTCGCAAAGCGGGTCACCAATAGATTTTGTACCGTTTCTTTGCCCAAATAATGATCAATGCGGTAGATGTCGTCTTCTGGGAAAAATTGCTGGATACTAGCATTGAGTTCTTTGGCCGATTGCTCGTCGTAGCCAAAAGGCTTCTCAATAATCAGCCGGCGCCAACCCGTTTCGCTGCTAGCCAACCCTTGCGCGTGCAGCACTTCCGGGATACTAGCATAGAGTTTAGGCGGCGTGCTGAGATAAAAAATATAGTTGCCGCCCGTATCAAATTGCTCATTCAAACTGCTCAAACGCTGCCGCAATACGGCAATGTCCGCTGCCTCCGTGTAGGAAGCTATTTCTTGATAAAATAGCTGCTCGGAATACGCTGTAATAGCAAGCTCCTCCGCCCCCTTTCGGTCTAGGTGCTCGTTCTCAAAAACCGTTTTTTGCCGAAATTCTTCATCGCTCATGGCCGTCCGACTACAACCTAAAAGCGCAAAATTGCTGGGCAGATAGCCAAGTTTAAATAACTCAAATACTGCCGGTATAAGCTTGCGTTGCGCCAAATCGCCAGAGGCACCAAAGATGACTAAAATGTGCTGCGGTATTTTGGATGCGTTCATATAATCCTTGTCTGATAAAAAATAGTTCTCCAGCGCCTAATTGGTTGGGCAAAATGCAGGGGCAAGAGTAGCTTTGTAGCGCAAGACTTACTAGCTCCTCTAGCCCTAGGCAGCAAAGATAGTAAAGCTTAGCAGTCGTGCCAAAAAGAAACAACGCTGTGCCGTATATTTACAAAAAAGTAAACTTCTACCGCTTTCGCTTTGATGCGCTGCCTAGAGATGCTATTTTTACGCTCAAATACACAACGAAATGCACAAAATAGGTATTGCCACCGACCATGGCGGTCTTGAACTCAAGCAACAACTACAAGCTTACCTCTTGGCAAAAGGCTATGAAGTAATCGACTTTGGTGCCTATGAATATGATGCGCAAGACGATTTCCCCGACTTTGTCATCCCCCTAGCACAAGCTTTAGGGCGCGGCGAAGTGGAACGAGGCCTGGCCGTTTGTGGAAGTGGCGTAGGGGCCTCCATCGCAGCAAACAAGATAAAGAATGTTCGCGCTTGCCTCATTACCGAAACCTATAGTGCTCGCCAAGGTGTTGAGCATGATGATATGAATATGATCTGCTTAGGTGGCCGCGTAATCGGTATCGCCCTAGCACAAGAACTACTCGACGCCTTCCTAACCGCTTCTTACCAAGGTCTAGAACGACAAAAACGGCGCATGGGCAAAATTGCCGCATTAGAACAATAAAAACATCCCAACATGGATCACCAACTATATGATTTCGGCATGATCGGCCTAGGCGTCATGGGGCGCAACTTCCTACTCAACGTCGCCGACGATGGCTTCGCAGCGCTTGGTACCGACGTGGCCCCCGACGCCGTAGCAGCCCTCAACAAAGAAGGCGCAGGCTATCGTGTCAAAGGCGTAGATACCCAAGCAGAATTTGTCAGCCTCCTAAGTCGCCCTAGAAAAATAATGGTATTAGTGCCCGCTGGAACGATCGTCGATAAAGTCATCGAGGGGCTACTTCCGCTGTTAGATCCAGAGGATATTATCATTGATGGCGGTAATAGCCACCATGAGGATACCGACCGCCGCTACGAATCCCTCAAAGATAAAGGAATCCGCTTTTTAGGCACTGGCGTTTCCGGCGGTGCCGAAGGAGCACGCCGCGGCCCCAGCATTATGCCCGGTGGCGATCGTAGTGCCTGGGAAGTCGTTCGCCCCATCCTGGAAACTGTGGCGGCTAAGGTGGATAACAGCCCCTGTGTTACCTACATCGGCGAACGCTCCAGCGGCCATTATGTAAAAATGGTACATAACGGTATCGAATATGGCCTTATGCAGCTCATCGCCGAAGCCTATGATATCCTAAAAAACGTCGGTGGCCTCGATAATGATGCTATGGCCGATCTCTTTGCTGCCTGGAACCAAGGCCGCCTCAACGGCTACCTCATCGAAATCACCGCCGATATCCTCCGCCAAAGAGATGACCAAACCGACGGGCATTTGCTAGATGTAATCCTCGACAAAGCCAAGCAAAAAGGTACTGGTAAGTGGACGAGCCAAACCGCTATGGACTTAGGCGTGCCCATACCCACCATCGATGCCGCAGTTACTATGCGCGCTATCTCCGCTTATCAGCTTTTCCGCCAAGACGTTAGCAAGTTATATTCCACGATCACTACACAGGAGCCTTCCCTAGGTGCTGCTACCCTCGCCAAAGACGTGGAAGAGGCACTCTACTTCGGTTTCGTCCTTTGCTATGCCCAAGGGATGCACCTGCTAGCCGAAGCTAGTACGGAACTCAATTACCAACTCGATCTGGAAGGTATTGCACGCATCTGGCGCGGTGGCTGTATCATCAGAGCTAGCCTACTGGAAGATATTCGCCAAGCTTACAGCACGCACGAAGGCTTACAGAATATGATAAATACCCGCCAATTCCGCGAACCACTGCACAACTGCCGTGCTTCCGTAGTAGAAATCCTCCATCAAGCAGCCTTACACGGCGTGCCTACTATGTGCCTGTCTTCAGCTTTCCAATACTTCGAAGCTTTCCGCAGTGAACGACTCCCCCTCAACATGGTACAAGCTCAGCGCGACTACTTCGGGTCTCATACCTACGAACGCATCGACCAAAAAGGGACCTTTCATACTCAATGGGGCTAGACCCCGAAGAAACGAACTAATTGAATTAGGCGCAATGGCCACGAAAAATAAATTACAGAAGTTCGCAGAACTGCTGCGGATGCCCAGTGTGTATGAATGCTTCAATTTTATGCAGCCTGAGCTCACCGGCCAGAATGGCCAAATCGTAAACCTGCGTGGCCAATGGGCCAAGCAACACTTCCAAAACAACCAGCCAATCACGCTAGAACTAGCCTGTGGACGCGGTGAATACACCGTAGATTTAGCGCGGCAATACCCCCTTAGGAATTTCATCGGCGTGGATGTAAAAGGGGCTCGTATATGGAAAGGAGCTAGTATTGCGCAGCAAGAAGGCCTCCATAACGCTGCTTTTTTACGTAGTCGTATTGAAGCCATCCAACACTTTTTCAGCCCCGAAGAAGTAGCCGAAATTTGGATCACCTTCCCCGATCCCTTCCTAAAAAAAGGCAAATGCAATCGCCGCCTAACAGCACCCCGCTTTTTGCAAGCTTATCGCCAGCTCCTAGCCACTGACGGCTGTATCCACCTCAAAACGGATAGCCGCGAGCTCTACGAATGGTCGCTAACAACCCTAAGTGCCCAAAAAGCCATACAGATCGAATACCACGACCACGATATCTATGCCAAACCCCTTCCTATCCCAGAACTAGCCACCGAAACCTACTACGAAAAAATGCACCGCGATCTAGGTAAAACTATCACCTACATTCGCTTCCGCTTCGTAGCAGGCCAAGAAATCATAATACCAAGCCGCACAGAGGAGGAACTGCCCGAAGAGTAAGCTTGTTACGAAGGGCTACACACAAAACTAAAAAGCCCTCCCCGCCCAACCTTTACGCCCCCCCCTTGCCTAAGTATAGACAGGGGATGCCTTTTCTCCTACCCTTTTCCTCCTTTCCAGCTTTTTTCCCTTTGCTGAAAATGCCCTATCTTGGTAGCCATGAAGTACCCCATCGGCATACAGGATTTTCGCGAACTTCGGGAAGAAGGCTACGTTTATGTGGACAAAACCCAGCAGATCTATACTATTATAGATAACGGTAAATACTTCTTCCTTTCGCGGCCTCGACGCTTCGAGAAGTCGCTGCTTTATGCTACTATGCATAAGCTGTATTCCGGCAGCTGAGAGCTATTTAATGCTCTCTAGATACAAAACCACTGGGATATTACACCTCTAGCTTACATTTCTAGCGCCGCTTTGGCCAAGATAGCTGCACCGTAGGCACTCGCTTGGGGCGTCTCGGTAGCCACTACTTCACAGCCCGCCCGCGCGGCCAGAAATGCGAGCCAATAAGCAGATTGGGTAAAGCCGCCGCTGGCTATGATCCGCCGAGATGCGCCATTCACGGCTGTGATGCCCGCTTGTATCTCCAAGATATTAGCTAACATCCCCTCAATAACAGCTCGCGCAAAATGGGCTGCCTCGTGGTGGCTTCTAATACCTTGGAACGAAGCCGTAGCAGTCGGGTCGTAAATAGGCGCACGCTCGCCATACAAATGGGGCACAAAAACAAGCCCCGAACTGTCTGCCTGAGCTGCTGCCTGAATGAGCTCACCTATAGTTGCATAAGGGTGTCGAAGTAGTTCAAACAGCCAATTAACTAGGTTGGCTCCGTTGTTGCTAGCACCACCCATTACATACTGATCCGCTAGCAAATGGTAATTAAATAAGCCCACACTAGGATCGATATGCGCTTGATGATGGGTGGTTCTTAGGGCGGCACTAGTGCCAATACTCAGCGCAATATCACCCTCTCCCAACTGGCTGCCCAAATTCGCCAAGCAGCCATCAGAGCCGCCAATAAACAGGGGCACGCCTAAGCAACCTACTTGCAACGCTACCTCGCGGCGCCAGCGCAAAGCCGTGGTTGGAGCCACAATGCGAGGAAGCTGCTCTAACCTAATACCGGCTATATCTACGGCCTCCGCATCCCATTCCAGCTGGCTCAAATGCATCATGCCCGTAGCAGACGCTAAATTAGTGTCTAAGCAAAGCCCGCTTTCCGTCCATCTATGTACTAGATAAGACTTAATATCCGCCGCATACACGGCTTTGTGCAAGGGGCTATTAGGTTGCTGCGACAGCCAGCGCAGTTTAAGCATAGGCGACATCGGGTGCACAGGGGTGCCGTTGCGCCTTAACAAGTCTAGCTTTTGCGAAGGACTAAAGTCGGCTAGCACTTCCGTCGCACGCGTATCGGCCCAGGTATAAACCGGGCTACATACCGCATAATTGGCGTCTAATAAGAGGAGGCTGTGCATCGCACTACTCAGTGCTATGGCCTCAGGCGCACACCCCATATCTGCTACTAGCTGCCGCAGACAGTGCGTAGCCGCAGCGAGTAAATCAGCAGCTGCTTGCTCAGCAGCTCCTACCACCGGACTGTGTAAGCGATAAGCGCGCTCTACCAAAGCCAATAAACGGCCCGCTTCATTAAAAGCACAGGCTTTCGTAGCGGTGGTGCCAATATCTAGCCCTACAAAATAGGTGGTTGGTTGCATTGGGCTGTTTCTTCTATGCCGCTTCCCTTAGGGCTTGATCGGGTAATAACCTAAGCGCTCGCCTAGGCAACGAAATGCCTCTCGCAACTGTTGTTGCTGCGCTGCTGTAAGAGCAATGGTTCGCCGATGATTGATGTATTCCACCCGCACAATACGCACCAAATCATGCGTCAGTTGGTAATACAAATCCATAGGCACCAAAGCGGTGTGTTGATAGTGCCGCATATTGGTTTCTTTACTAAAATTACCCATGTCCGACACAGTGTAAAAGCCGATGATCGTATCAGAGGCCATCAAAAATTTCACTCGGTAGCCCCGATCGGTACGAACATAGTTGTACTCTGGCAATTCAAGGTGCAGGAAAAGTAGTTGCAGGCTATCCGTTTCCGTGTGCATCAGCATGATTTCGCCTTCTGGGGCTAGCGTAGGGCCATCAATGGTCTCTACCTTGGTGAAAAGCATGTTCCCAATCGGAAAACTAGCCACACTCACCGTTCTCAAGGAATCAAAAGGGTCAATTTCGTCTAGGATAGGCGGACAGTCCTGCGCCCTCACCCCTTGGCAAAAGGTGACAATACAGATCAGCACTAGTAGTTTTCGTAACAGCATCTTGATGGTTTTTATCGGCATAGGTTTTTATTGGTATAGGTACTTATCAACTAGGTGCTTATCAACTAGGTGCACGTATTTCCCGCAGCCCCGCCGACGGAAGGATGTCTCTTCCATTCCTGCTCTATTTTTTGGCGAACGCGGGGGCAAGGGAATCCTTATAGCGCAAGTGTGGAAAGAAAAACCAAGTATTCGGAGCCTAAACCACTGGTTCAATACCCTCAAAACAACTACCGTTGGCGATAGTTAGCGAGGCCATAAAAAAAAAGCGGAGTACCCAGTCAATCGCTGAATACTCCGCTTTGGAAGTGGCTTCTTTCAGTCTTGCGCTACAAAGGAGCACCTGCCCCTGCATATATGCCCGCAAAAAAGAAAGAAGTGCTTGAATACTTTCTACGAAAGGCGTTTACTTATTTCTTGATAGAAATTTCGTAATTATCGCCATTGCTATTTTCTAGCACATTCACGGCATCGATGCGAATGAGGTAGTAGTTGTCGCCGCGCTTGATAGCGAAGAGGTCGCCAGCGATGACAGGACGAGAAACGATTTCGCCAGTAACGGTGTCGGTACCACTTGTGATAGTATCATCGCCATCGGGCGTAGAGCCAGTGTTGAAGGCTTGGATCACCTGGTCAAGGCTAGTAACGTTGGCGAAGCTGAAGTTGTCGGGTAGTTGGCTTAATTCCACTACGCGCAATTCCGCGTCGTTAGCAGCACTGATTTGGCGGCGCCAGTTGGTAGCTGCTGGTAGATTGGTATCAATGCCTTCGTCTTGAATTTCGGCAGCAGCATTATTAGAACCTACGCTAGTGCCGTTATCTAGATCGAGTCCTCCCGTACCAGCAGGGCCGGCTTGGTTAAGTAATACACCATTGATCTCTGTGACAGAAGGCACCACATAGTTGATAATGATGAACTGGCTACCCGTAACGCCTAGCGCATCGGTCACATCCACACGGAAAGTGGTTGGGCCAGCAGCTACGGTATTAGGGCGCAATTCGAACAGATCATCTAAGTTGCTAATGCTGCCAAGTGCCGCTGGGTTAGATGGCAGTGCCGTACCCGCAGCAACCACGATGATCTCCTCGTTAGAAAGCAAGGCATCGTTTTGATAGAAGGCAATAGAAGTGAGGGGCGCGTTGCCTTGGCTAGCCAAGACTTGCAAACGGAAGCTAGCAGCGTTAACGTTGCGGTCTTGGTTATCTTGCAAGCCATCCGACCCGAAAGTTACCGTAGCAGGCGTAGCGGTGAAGGTAATCGTGATGCTAGTTTCAGCACGGCGGTTCGCTTCATCGGTTACCTCAAAAGTGAAGGTAGAGGAAGAGTTCGCAGCTGGATTAAGCGGCCGAATGGTGATATCATAAGAGGTGCCACTTTGGTCAGCGCCTTGGATGAGCAAGGGGTTCTGAGAAGAAATGCTACCATTGTCCCAATCTAAGTTATCCGTAGGCAGGTTAGTACCGTCCTGCGCCACCCGAATGCTGCGTAGCGGGCTATCGCCGTCGTTCACATTTACCCGTACATTGAAGGTAGGAGTAGCAAAGGGAATGTCTTGGCTAAAGCTCACAAAGCCAGCATCTGGTGCTAGCGTGATAGTAGGAGGCAGGTCGTTGGGGGTGGTAATAGGATCGTCACCACAGCCCGTAGCGAATACCGTTAAGAACGCTACAAAGAGCAAACCCAGGAAGTGAAAAGTAGTTTTTTGCATAGTAAATCTAATTGAGTTGGTTTTTGGTTTTTTGAAAAGAGCCACAAAGGTAATGAATTGTGCTCCAATAAAAAATACGATATGGGTAGATGCTCTCCTTGGAAATATAGAACGAAGCGAGAAAGCTATTTATTCTATTGCACCTTAAGCTATTCTCATAAACTTAAAAGAACACTGCCCCGCTGCAAGGCAGCGAGGCAGTAATCATTCATCTAAATTTTAACCGAAAAGTGCTTACAACGAATTGCTTGCCTTTCTGGCTTTCAACCGCAGCTCTTTTGGTTGCATACTGCGGTACATCGCACCAGAACTTTGCAGTATAGCCAACAGCGTATCGTCATCCGCGGCCATGATATCTTCGGCTGATTTTAGGCCCTTATCCATTAAATTCTTAGTGATGGATGGCCCTAGCCCTCTCACGTTTTTCAGAGCTGTAACTTTGGCTGCGACAGCTGCGGGCTTTGGCTTTTCTAGCTCCACAACAACTGGCTCAACTTGCGCTTGGACTGCGGCTTTCGTCGCTTTCTCTTTCGCCCCACCTACTAGGCGAGCGGGCTTCGCTGCTACCGCAGTTGTAGCTGTTTTACTGGGGCGCCCCCTTCTTCTGCTAGGCTCCTCCGCGGCTTCTTCCGCTCTCAGACTTGCCTCTAATAAGGCCATAGCTGACTTTCTTGGGCGACTTTCACTTTGAACAGGACTAGTTTTCTCAACCGTTGCCTGGGCTTCTTTGCGAGGGCGGCCTCTTTTTTTAGTGGCTTCGGCAGCGGCCTCGTCCTTGCTTGGTTTCACAACGCTGGCTTCGGGGCTAGCAGCAGCAACTTCTTTGCGAGGGCGGCCTCTTTTTTTAGTGGCTTCGGCAGCGGCCTCGTCCTTGCTTGGTTTCACAACGCTGGCTTCGGGGCTAGCAGCAGCAACTTCTTTGCGAGGGCGGCCTCTTTTTTTAGTGGCTTCGGCAGCGGCCTCGTCCTT